>WREI01000070.1 GCA_009779405.1 Clostridiales bacterium | reverse complement strand
GCGCCGCGTTCATTTCATCCTTGACGGCAGTCAGATAACGCGATATATTCCCGCAAGCGGTTGGAGAATATTTCTTGTCAATTTCTTCGCTTCACCCCTTGACTTTTATTTGCAGGACTCCTTGGTAGGCAATAGGCAGTAGGCAATAGGGCTTAGGCTCACGGATAAGGTGTGGACTGTTCAAGCAAGTGAGATTGACCTGCAATCCCCACTGCCTACTGCCTACAAAAAAAGGGAACGCTGTTCCCTTTTTTAATCAATTCCCCGCCGCCATCTTGGCGATCTCGTCGGCGAAGTTGTCTTCCTTCTTTTGCAGGCCCTCGCCCATCTCGTAGCGGACGAAGCGGCGCACGCTGATCTTCTCGCCGATCTTCGCGACCTGCTGCGTCAGCAGTTGGGCGACGGTGATGTCCGGGTCCTTGACAAAGGCCTGTTCGAGTAGGCAAACGTCCGCATAATATTTCAAGATGCGGCCCTCGATCATGCGGTCGATGATCTTTTCCGGCTTGCCCTCGTTGAGCGCCTGCGCGCGCAGGATCTCCTTTTCCTTCTCGAGCTCGGCAAGCGGCACTTCCTCTTTCGTGATATAGGTAGGCTTGCTGGCGGCGATATGCAGGGAGATATCGTGCGCGAGGGTCTTGAACTCGTCGGTCTTGGCAACGAAGTCGGTCTCGCAGTTGACCTCGAGGAGCACGCCTATCTTGCCGTTCATGTGGATATACGCGTCCACAACGCCCTCGGCGGCGATGCGCCCGGCCTTTTTCGCGGCGGCGGCCAGGCCCTTCTCGCGCAGAAAATCGATGGCCTTCTCAAAATCGCCGTCGGTCTCGATCAATGCCTTCTTGCAATCCATCATGCCAGCGCCCGTGCGTTCGCGCAGGGTGGCAACGTCTTTGGCTGTAAACATTTTATGTGGTCCTTTCGTTTGTTTATGGGATTCATTCAGTTAAGAGTTAAGAGTGAAGGTGAAAATGCCTGCGGCATTTTATATTAAATTGGAAATTCCGCAGGAATTTCTACCGCAATTCTTAACTATTCACTCTTAACTATTCACTCGTATTTTACGCTTCCTCGTCTTCGCCAGTTTCCTCCGTCTCACTGGCTCCCTCAAACGATTCCCCCTGCTTGCCTTCCAGCACGGCGTCGGCGATCTTGCCGGCGATCAGCTTGACGGCGCGGATCGCGTCGTCGTTGCCCGGGATGGGGAAGTCGATTTCATCGGGGTCGCAGTTGGTATCGGCGATGGCGATGATGGGAATCTTGAGCGTGCGGGCTTCGGCGACGGCGATATGCTCCTTGCGCGGGTCGACAACGAACAGCGCGCCGGGCAGTTTCTTCATCTCGCGGATGCCGCCGAGGTTGCGTTCCAGCTTCTCGGCTTCGTGGCGCAGTTCGAGCACTTCCTTCTTGGGCAGGATATCGAAATCGCCGTTGGCCTCCATCTCCTCGATCTCCTTCAAACGGGTGATGCGGGTCTGGATGGTCTTGTAGTTGGTGAGCATGCCGCCCAGCCAGCGGTTGCTGACGAAATACATCTCGCAACGCTTGGCTTCCTGCTCAATGCTCTCCTGCGCCTGCTTCTTGGTGCCGACAAAGAGGACGGTCTTGCCCTCGGCGGCGATCTCGCGCACGAAATTATAGGCTTCCTCGATCTTCTTGACAGTCATCTGCAAGTCGATAATATGGATGCCGTTGCGCTGGGTGAAGATAAATTGGCGCATCTTGGGATTCCAGCGGCGGGTTTGGTGGCCGAAATGGACACCGGCTTCCAGCAGCTGCTTCATGGAAATGACAGACATGTGTTTTGGGTACTCCTTCTTTTTTGTTTTTTGATGTGTTTCAAATGAAACACGTCCCTCCGCCTGCTTCCACTGTGCCGGGAACCAAAATTCACATTTTGGCACAACCCAACACATCCGCAGGCGTGCGGAATGCGCGTTAGTATAACAAATGGGGGAGGGGAATGCAATAGTTTTTGGTGGATATTTCGTAAATTGTGTGCATAGTGAAGAGTTAAGAGTGAAGAGTTATGGAAGAAATGCCTGCGGCATTTCAATAATTTTAAGAATCGTTTGCAATTCCCAACCGTACCGATACATCGGCACGGCGCAACTATTCACTATTCACTCTTAACTATTCACTAACAAAAGATACCCCCTCTCCGGCCCAATCCCGTTCTTCTGGCCGTAGGCAATGAGCAGGCGCAGAATCTGCGCGCGCAGTTCGGGTTTGAGCACGACTTTAGGAATATCACTCTCGGGCAGGAGCAGCACGCGGCGCAGGGCCTCCAGGGTCGTGGGCGTGGTCGGGGTGGCGAGACGGGCGCAATTGCCGCAAACCGCGCCGCCCTGTTCGGGGGAAAAATACAATCGGGCCGTGCCCCGCAGATCCGTTTGGCAGGCGGCGCATTGAGTCAAAATGGGGCTGTGGCCCGCGAGATGATAGAAATGCGCGAGGAAATAAATCAAGATATCCTCGTGGTGCTGTTGCGAATAGGCCAAGTGGGAAAGCGTGACGAGGAGGAGATGGAATATGTTTTCGCAATGCAGGCCCTCGGGCGCGGCGGCGCGGGTGATGGCGGTGATGGCGAGCGCGATCCGGTATTTCTCCGCGCTGCCCCGCAACGGGAAGAAGGTTTCGGTGATCTCGCAGTTGCGCAGGGTATAGCGCCCGCGGCTCTCGTGCAGCTCATATTCACCGCAGACCAAGGGCTGGGTGGCGGCCAGCAATGCCGCGCCCGCTTTACGGGAATTGTGCGCGCACGCAGAAATGCAGCCGCGCTCGGCGGTGAGCAGTGTCACCATGCGGCTGTTTTCGCGATAATCGGTTGCGTCGGCCAAGAGCGCGCGGAGGAGGATGGGGGGCATGGGGGGAGTATAGCATATTGGGAGTGAATAGTTAAGAGTGAAGAGTGAAGAGTTATGGAAGAAATGCCTGCGGCATTTCTGAAACTAAAGCTTTTATAAAAAACAGCTTGCTGTTTTTACCACAACTATTCACTATTCACTATTCACTCTTCACTCAAATTCACTCCCCCTCCCGCTTCTCCGCAATCTCACGATACCGCATATACGCGGAGAGGGAACCGGTGCGCACAAAATCCTGCCAAGCGGCCTTTTCGTCGGGGCTGTGGGGCATGGGGTGAACCTCCTGTCGTTGATAGGAACAGTATGGACGGAGCGGCGCGGAGATATACCCGGGACAATGCAACAATGCAACAACGCGCAATGTTCAATGTTCAATGGCGGATAAAAAGGGATGCCCCCGGCATCCCAACAATCATTGATCATTGTGCGCTGAACATTGAACATTGCGCTCTACTTCCCGCCCCGCTGCTGCACAAGCAGCTTATACGCTTCGTGCGACTCGCCGTTATATCCCACCAAAATCTCGGGTTTGTAGGCGAAAATCTGTTCCATCAGCTCGACGGCGGCCCGCTCGTTCTTCGCGGGGATTTTGAGCGTGGCCTTGGTGTCTGTGAAGCAGAGCATGACGGAATAGGTCTTGCCTGCGGGGACGCCATAGGCGCGCTGCTGGAGTATGTGCTGATACATCCAGAGCAGGTCCGTCTTCGGGAGGGCCTTGTAGCCGAAGTCGGAGGTCTGCACGATCCAGTTCTCGGTCAGGCGCGTATTCTTGTGCGGTTGCAGGAGGGGTCTGTCAAACTCCTCGCCCAACTGCTGATTCGCGAGTTCTGCCCTCTCGGGGTCGTCGCCGCCCATGCGCAGGAAGTCCTTCGTGTTGTCATAGTTCCGCATGGCGGTGATGGCGCGCACGAGGAAGAAGAGGGCCAGCAGGGCGGCCGCCGCAAAGAGACAGCAGAAAATCTGGACCTCCAAACGGTTTTCGGTCATATCGACCAGTATGGGCCTCGCCGTCGGCGCGGTGCGGAACCAGCCTTCGATTTCCGTGCGCGTATACAGGGGCTCGTTTGCGTCATAGGTATCCTCGATGAGATCCGAATACAAATCATACCACTCATCGGAATCGCACTCGCGCGCGGTGCCGAGCACCGTAAAATGGGGGTATTCCCCGTCCAAATACTTCTCGGGCATCTTGACCATGATAAACGCGGGATCGCCCGTGGGGTTTATGTCAAAGACATACCACCAGGCCACCACCTTGGCGGTGGCTGCCTCGTTCCCCTTCTCATAGGTATAGTAGTTATACCCGGACCAGAACAGCAGGGTGGCCTCGGCACTCACCCAGGTCTCGCCCGCGTCGTGCAGGTCCCGCAATTCCTGCGCGCTCGAAAAGCTCTGCGCCGCCGCAAAGGGCTTGGTGTCGAAATATATGGCGGCGGATACACCCAGCGCGAAGACGAGCAGGAGCGCCAGCCAGATAATCTTGTTGCGCCGCGCGCGGGCGGCTTGTTTTTGTGCGAAGTTCATGTGTTTGTCTCTCCCCTTTTTTGTTGTAGTTCGTTAGGTAAGAAGTAATAATGCAGAATGCAGAGAAGCGGTCAAAAACCTATTGCAAGCCATCCCGTCGTGCAAGAATCTATTACTTATTACTTCTTACTTATTCCTTATTCGAGCCCTCCGTCATCCTCTTCATACACCGCCGCCTTCACCGGCTTCATGCCCCGCTCCTTTTCGAAGCGTTCGGCCAACACTTTGGTCGTGAGATAGGCGGAGATGGCGTCGATGGCCATGATGTTCTTGCCGCCGCGCATGATGGCAAAGTCCGCGTCGTTGATATAATTCGCGATATATTGCTCATACATGGGCTTCACGGAGTCCATATACTGCGCGGAGATATTGTCTATGCTGCGGCCGCGGAACTTGATGTCGCGCTTGATGCGACGCAGCAGGCAGACGTCGATATCGACGTGCATATAGACTTTCAGGCTCATCCTGTCGCAGAGGGCAGGGTTGTGGAAGACGTGTATGCCTTCCAGAATCAGCACCTCGGGCGGCTGTATCAAATCTTGCGTGTCGGCGCGGAGGTGGTTCGTGTAGTCATAGCCCTTGCGGGTGATGGCCTTCCCTTCCGAGAGATCGCGCAAATCGCCCAATATCTCCTCATAATCAAAGGCGTCCGGCGCGTCATAGTTGATGCGCATGCGCTGCTCGAGCGGCAGATGCGGATAGTTCTTATAGTAGCAATCCTGTCCGATGATCTCACAGCTGCACGCGAGATTGTCCGCAATGCGCTTCGCCAGCGTGCTCTTGCCGCTGCCGCTCGCGCCGCATACTCCGACGATGATCATGGGTACCTCCTGTTATTAGGTGGTTAAGAATGAATAGTGAAGAGTGAATAGTTGCACCGTGCCGATGTATCGGCACGGTTAGGAATCGCCCGCGATTCCTTAAATTTAATTTTGGAAATACCGCAGGTATTTCTACCACAACTCTTCACTCTTAACTCTTCACTATGACGGGCGACTGCATCACCCCCCCAATTATGCCCTTTCCCGCGCCTTTTGTCAAACCGAATACACAAAAAATCTTACCTCTCTACGCGCCTTTACATGCCCTCCGCAAAATGCTATCATACCCGCATACAAGATACGTGCGCGGGAGGTATTCGTGCAGCTTTGGGAAACCTTTATTATCGCCGTCGGCCTGTCCATGGACGCGCTGGCCGTTTCCGTCACGCAGGGCTTCCTGCTTGCAAACCATAGGCGTAAATGGGCGCGCGTGCTGCTGATTGCCGCGTTTTTCGGGCTGTTTCAGGCCGTGATGCCGCTCATAGGCTATTTTATCGGCTCCACCTTCGCGGGCGCCGTGGATCGCTTCGGCGCCTGGATCGCGTTCGCGCTCCTGCTCTTTTTGGGCGCCAAGATGATTTGGGATGCCCTGCGCTCGAAAAAGGAGGACGCCAAATCCGCGCAACACGCGAAAGTCGGGGAACTGGTCGTGCTCGCCATCGCCACCAGCATAGACGCCTTCGCCGTGGGCATCACCTATTCGCTGATGAAAACCGAAAACATCTGGGCCAACGTCGCCGTGATCGGCTGTGTCACGGCAGCCATCTCCTTTGTCGGCGCGGCGCTGGCCCTGCGCATAGCCCGCGCCGCCGCGGCCAAAACGGGCCGCGACTACACAAAAATCGCCGCCATCGTGGGCGGCGCGGTGCTGATCGGGATAGGGATTAAGATTTTGTTGGAGTCATTGCTGTGATGGCGCATTACACCGCCTGATAAATAATTTGCCCCGTCCTAAAAACGTGTTGCACAAAGCCACTCTTGTCGTCGCTGGCGTCGAGCAGATGCGGTTCTATGTCGTAGCTTATGCCGCGGCACAAACGCCAAAGCAAGGACGCCGTTTTCAGCCAATCGCCCGTAAAGCCGTCAAACACGACGGCAACGTCAATGTCGCTCTCGTCGTTTGCTTCGCCTTTCGCATGCGAACCAAACAGTACAATGGCGGCAGGCGACAACTGTTTCGTAACCGCATCGGCATATTGCGTGACTGTATTTATAACTGTGCCTTGATCCAGCATAATAGCTCCCCCGTTCTCTGCATGAGGTTTTGGCAGGTTGCATGATCCAGTGTTTGCGCGATGCGTTCTTTATATTCGGGGTAACGCGCCTCAATGTTCAGCGGATTTAATTCCGTCAGGAAATTTTGCTGTTCGTCATTCATAAGATCGGCAAGTTTTGCGCAGATGGATAGCTTAATCAAGTTGTGGGTCTTTGGCGGCATCTCACCGTCGGCGCAGTCGCGGGCGATCATCGCTTTGAGTGCTTTTTCTATCGTTTGGTGACACATAAAGCCGACGTAGATATAACGCTTTGTTACCAACATAGCCTTGGCTGTTTCAAAATCATAGTCGGCCATGCCGAACCAATATGCAAGCCTGCCATCCATAAACCACGCCGCCTTTCGAGACATAATTTCACAAATGATATTTTCACATAAAACAGTCCGAAAGTCAAGAATCACCGTATGATGCACTTTACGATTTATTGTGATATACTGCGTATATGAAACACGAAAACACATTGCAAAAAAACACGGAAATCACGCTGGCCATCACCGCCCTCGGCAGCGAAGGGCAGGGCATTGGTCGTTTGAACGGTCTGGCGATCTTTGTCCCCTATACCCTGCCGGGCGAGACGGTGCGCGCGCTGGTGATCAAGGCAAGGCCGAACTATGCCATCGGCAAGCTGGCGGAAGTATTAGAGCCCTCACCGCATCGCGTGACGCCGCGCTGTGCCGTGCATGAGAAATGCGGGGGCTGCGGTTTGCAGCACTTGGCTTATGCGGAGCAGCTCATTGGCAAGCGGCAGGCAGTCACGGACGCGCTGACGCGCATAGGCGGCTTTGCCGCGCCGAGCGTGTCCGAATGCGTCGGCATGGAGAACCCCTGGCACTATCGCAACAAGGGCGCGTTCCCCTTCGGCAGCGTGGACGGCAGGCCCACTCTCGGCATGTTCGCGGCGCGCAGTCACCGCCTGATCCCGATCACCGACTGTCCCTTACAGGGCAGGGCCGTGATGCGCACGGCGATGCAGGCGGGCGTCTGGGCGCGGCGGAATAAAATCCCCGCCTATGACGAAAGCACGGGCGCGGGCATACTGCGCCATATCATCGCCCGCGAAACGCCCACAGGCGAGGTGATGGCCACCCTCGTCACCAACGGCGGCCCGGAACAGGCCCGCGGGTTGGCGGACGCGCTGCAAGCCGAAAGCCTGTATCATAACAAGAATACCAGGCAGACCAACGCCATCACGAGCGAAGAATACACCCACCTTTCGGGCGCCGCGAGCCTGCTCTTCCCCCTGAACGGCCTGATTTTCGCCGCCGGGCCGGCCTCGTTCCTGCAAGTGAACACCGCGCAAACGGAAAAGCTCTATGCCCTCGCAATCGAGACCCTGAACCCCCAACCCCACGAGCGCATAACCGACCTCTATTGCGGCATAGGCACGCTCACGCTTGGCATAGCGCAGCGCGCCAAGGAAGCCATCGGCATAGAATCCGTGCCGCAGGCGGTGGCCGACGCACGCGAAAACGCGGCGCGCAACGGTATACAAAACGTCCGCTTCCTGACAAATACTGTGGAGGAGGGCCTGCCAAAGCTCTTGCAAGAAGGCCCGCCCCCGGACGCCATACTCCTCGACCCCCCGCGCAAAGGGGCGGAGCCCGCCGCCCTCGACGCGATCGTGCAAAGCGGCGCCGCCCGCATCGTCTATGTCTCCTGCAATCCCGCCACCCTCGCACGCGACCTGCGCATACTATGCGACAACGGCTACACCCTGCAATCCACCACCCCCGTAGACCTCTTCCCGCATACGCCGCACGTGGAGACCGTGGCGTTGTTGGGGCGCGTATAACCCACAAACCGTGCTTTACGAACCCTATCTCGTTCTTGAACTCGCGAAACCGCGTCTCCACGCCCCAATGCAGGGTGTATAACTGCGCCAAGTCGGTGTCCGTAACTTCCTCTGCGCCAAGATTCGTTACGAGATATTCCATCTCGCAGAAGGTCTGCCCCTCGGCGGGCGTGCTCTTCCCGAACATGGTCAGTTCCTTGGATTTGGGCAGCATAAACAGCGTCAATCCCCAAAAGCCAATAGCGGCCTTTATAGAGCTTCACATCCTTCATTTTCAGAAAGAGTATGATTACTTCTACAAGCTGAACGGCGTTCTACGCCCCCTGCGCATAGTGGGGATGAAGAAAGAGACGGCGGCAATTGCCCAAAGCGCGCGAAAAGTGAGCAAAAAACAGGAAAACGCCGTTCAAGCGGATGCGGCGGAACTGAACGAATATGTCGTGCCGGCAGCGTCGATAGGCGACACGAACGAGCAGATACTGGAACTATACCGCTTGCAATGGCAGATAGAACAGGTATTTTACCACCTGAAATCGCTGTTCGGATATGACGATGTGCCAAACAAGCGGGACGGCACCGGTACAAACGTGGTTTTATATATCGCGCCCCTACATATTTTAGCGTTGCGGCGCATACCCGCCTTTCTCATAAATCCGCACCCAATCCTTGAGCTTGCTGAGGAACTCGTCGTTGGTGAGCGTCTTGCCGAGCATCGTGATAAACTGTTCGGTGACGGAGGTATCCGCGCCGCCCGAGAGGACGCGGCGCAGGGTATGCACGCCCTCGAGTTCGGCGGGGGTCAGCAGTAGGTCATCGCGGCGCGTACCGGACTTATAGATATCAATGGCCGGAAACACACGGTGCTCGGCCAGCTTGCGGTCGAGGTGTATCTCCATATTGCCCGTGCCTTTGAACTCCTCATAGACGATATCATCCATGCGCGAGCCCGTCTCCACCAGCGCGGTGGCGACGATGGTCAGACTGCCGCCGCCCTCGATGTTGCGCGCGGCGCCGAAGAAGCGCTTGGGCTTGTGCAGCGCGCCGGGATCCATACCGCCCGAGAGCGTGCGCCCCGTGGGCGGGATCACGAGGTTATAGGCCCGCGTCAGGCGGGTCAGGCTGTCCATTAAGATCACGACGTCGCGCCCCATTTCGACCAAGCGCATGGCCCTGTCCTGCACGAGCTCCGCGACGCGGGTATGGTGCTCGGGCGGTTCGTCGAAGGTCGAGTAGACCACCTCTCCGCGGACACTGCGCTTGATATCCGTCACCTCCTCGGGTCTCTCGTCGATGAGGAGGACGATCAGGTGCGCGTCGGGGTTGTTGTCGGAGATGCCGTTCGCGATCTGCTTCAAAAGGGTCGTCTTGCCCGCCTTGGGCTGGGAGACGATCATCGCCCGCTGCCCCTTGCCGATGGGCGCGATCAGGTCAATCAGGCGGCTGGCCAGCGTGTTGCGCCGCCCGGTTACTTCCAGGGTATAGCGCTCCTCGGGGAAGATGGGGGTCAAACTCTCGAAGGCCACGCGCCGTTCGGGCGGATCCTTGGGCTCGTTGCCGTTGACCCGGATGATTTGCACCAGTGCGGGAAACTTGTCGTTCGTACTCTTATAATAGCCCCGGCCCTCCACAAAATCGCCCTGCTTCAGACGCAGGCGATAGATCTGCGCGGGGGCGACATAGATATCCTTATTGCCCGAATAATAGTTCTCCGTGCGCAAAAATCCGTAGCTGTCCACAATCTCCAGCACGCCCGCGCAGTCGAAGCAATCGTCGGAGCCCAGAATATCGTGCAGGGAAGGCGCGGGGTTTTGGGGCGCGTTATTATCCCGCGCGCTGTTGTCGCGGTTGTTATAGCGGGACTGTTGATTCCCGCGCTGCTGGTATTCGCCCCGTGGTTGATACTCCCCGCGCGGTTGATACTCGCCGCGCGATTGAAAATCGCGTTGCGCCTGCGTATCCCGCGGATGGAACTGCCGGGGTGACTGGGTGCGGCCCGGTTCGCGCGGGGCAAGGGATTCCGCCGGGCGGGGTGTAGGCTCGGGTGCAGATGAGCCGTTTTTATCCCCCCGCGGTCGGCCGCGATGCGCGGCGTGCGCCGCTTCGGGCGCGGGTGCAGGCGCGGGAGATGCGGGTTCGGGTTCCGGTGCGGGCGCAGGTTCGGGTGCGGGCGCGGCGGAAACAGGCGCGGCGTTGGCGGACTTCCTGCCGCGCTTGCCCACGCCCTCGTTGCCCGCGCCGGGGTCGGCGAGGCGCGCGAGTATGCGCTCGATGAGCACCGGCTTGCTCTTGCCGGTCAGGCTTTTCAGCCCCAAATCCGCGGCGATTTGCTGCAGTTCGGGCAGTTTCTTGCTATTCAGTTCTGCTTGGGTCATGCTTCCTCCAAAATTTGGAATATAGAAAAAGAGTGGGGATTGGATGCGAGGGAGGGGGGGAGAAGAGCGGATATACGAAAGATTGTATGTCCAGTATACATATTTTTATGCATCTGTCAATATTGTTATCTGAAAGAACATGGCAGGACGGGAGGAACGGCATGGAACAGAAAGCGGCGCACAGCATCGCGCTGGAAAACAGGAAGCGGTTGAAGGTGACGGGCGTCGCCGAAGTCGAGAGTTTCGCCGAGCAGGAAGTGCGCCTGACGACGGGCGCGGGCGCGCTCCTCATCTTCGGAACGGATATGCACCTCTCCCGCTATAACCCTGATGAGGGCCTGCTCCTGCTGACGGGCGAAATAATCGCGATAGAATACCCCCCGCCCTCGAAGCAGAAGAGGGGCGTGCTGGGCAAATTCAAAATGTAGGGGCCGTTTGCAACCCATAAACCCGTAGGGGCGAGGCATGTCTCGCCCGCGTAGTGAAGAGTTAAGAGTGAATAGTGAATAGTTTCGGAAGGAATCGCAAGCGATTCCCGATAATAATATTGAAATGCCGTAGGCGTTTCTACCATAACTTTTAACTCTTCACTGCAAAACACCCCTCCCGAAAGGATTGTATACAAGATGATCGACATCTTCTCCCAACTCGCGCAGGCGGGCGTCATGCTCTATGGCGGCATCGCGTTCGGCGTCCTGTACACCATGTTCCGCCTGCTCGGCTATCCGCCCCAAAGCCGCGCGCTTGCCCTGATCCCCGACACCCTGCTCATCCTGTCCTTCTTCGGCCTGCTCGCAGTCTCCCTGCTGATTGCCACGGGCGGCATACTCCGCGCCTACGCGATGCTGGCCTTCGGCGCGGGTGCCCTGCTCAGCATGAGCGCGTTCTCGGTATTGCGGCAAGCCCGCCCCCGAAAGGCGCAAAATGACGGATAAGTTCCGAAAAATCAAAAATTTCTGATTTTTCTTGACCAAATAATCAAAATCACCGCATATGCATTCTGCAAAAAGCTGGACAGCGCGCCAAAAAGGGTTTAGGATACACATATAAAACCCTTGATACCGAAAGGACCACCTCCATGATCGGCTTCCGAAACGACTACGGGCAGGGCGCGCACCCCGATGTATTGCGTGCGCTCTGCGATACCAACCTCGTGCGCAGCAAAGGCTACGGGATAGATGCGTTCTGTGACGACGCGGCGGACAAAATCCGCCTTGAATTCGCCTGCCCAAACGCCGCCGTACACTTCCTGCCGGGCGGAACCCTGACCAATCTCACCGCGCTCTCGGCCTTCCTGCGCCCCTACGAGGCCGTCATCACCGCGCATAGCGGGCATATCGCCGTGCACGAGGCGGGCGCCATCGAGGCGACGGGACACCGCCTGCTCTCCCTCCCGTCATCGGACGGAAAGATCACGCCCACGGATATTGCCGTCGCCTGCGCCGAGCACGGGGACGAGCATATGGTCATCCCCCGCTTGGTCTATATCAGCAATTCCACGGAGTTGGGTACGGTCTATTCCCTCGCGGAACTCACGGCCCTGCGAGCCTGCTGCGACGCACATCACCTGTACCTTTATATGGACGGCGCAAGGCTGGCCCACGCGCTGACGAGCGAAGCCAACGACGTTTCCCCGGCGCAGATCGCCTCCCTGACGGACGCGTTCTACATAGGCGGCACCAAGAACGGCGCGATGTTCGGCGAAGCGCTGTTCATCACAAATGCCGCCCTCATGCCCCACTTCCGCCACGCGATGAAGCAGCGCGGCGCGATGCTGGCCAAGAGCCACCTGATGGGCGTGCAGTTTGCCACGCTGTTCACGGACAAGCTCTATTTCCGCCTGGGCAGCTATGCCAACGCGCTCGCCGCGCGCCTGCAATCCGAACTGCTGTCCATGGGCATAGAATTCCAAACCCTCTCCCCCACAAACCTCATCTTCCCCATATTGGACAACGCCGTCGTCGCCGCACTGGCAAAAAACTACGATTTCGAAATCTGGTGTCCCATGGGCAACAGAACCATGATACGCTTGGTCACGGGTTGGGCAAGCACAGACGCGGAGGTGGACAAGCTGGTCGCGGATTTGCGGAGGATGTTGTAAGTTTTTGCAGGTATGCTGCACGCCCCCCGCTGTCAAGAAGTTTTGGCATTATACTTCAGAAACCAATCAAAAGCGCAATGTTTTAGCATTGCGTTTCTCTTTTTTCTCTTGCACGGGAATCATAACCCTTATCAAATATTTCGCAAATAATTCGCGGCAAGGCAGTTGCAATAAAGATATGGATGCCATAAAATATGTTTCATAATCCATGAAACACGTGAGAAAACCATTGCGTCTGAACTGAGGTGGTTGTCATGAAAACGCATAAACGTATTATTAATCTGTGCTTGCTGCTTCTATTGGCGATAGCGGTTATTGCTTTAGCGTTTACGCCCCAATGGTTTTTCCCAAAACTGTTTCTCCCCAAAGCGTTTTCTCTGCACGCCAAGGAACCTTCGCCCGTTTCGTTGGGAGAGGGAAGCACTTTTCACCATTTTGAAATCACCGACGGCAAAGTGATTATGACCTGCCGGATTGAACTGAAAAACAGCGGCAGCGAAGATATAATGGTTAGGCTGTATGGGTATGCGCCGAGAGACTTTGCACTTGAACTGCTTAAAAGTCCCGAATTGTTTGTCTTCGATGAGAATGGAAAAAACCGTGTCTTTATAGTCCCGGCAAACACAAGCGTAATATTTGATGATCTTGCATTCTTTGGGGAACATGCCAGAAGTTACATGAAAGCGAACAGGTTATTGCCCGATATTATCATCGAAATGGTTGAGGAGGGAGCGCCATGAAGAAGTTCGCCAACGCTAGGGGTGTCAAGGCCAGGTTGCTTCCTGTAATAAAGCGCGCTTCTACTACTTGAGAATGAAAGGATGATGAAAATGAAAAGAAGAAACTTAACGATAGTTGTTTTAGACAGTGTCGACACAAGATTGACGCGGTGACATAATAATGATAAAGTAGACCCATAATCACAAGTGCAAGGACGGGTATTATGAGCAGAGAACAACATAGGCATGATATTTCGGATAAGG
>WREI01000069.1 GCA_009779405.1 Clostridiales bacterium | reverse complement strand
TTTTCTTGACCCATTCCTGCCACCTCCGTTGCTTTTCGTCTTGCAACTTACAGTGTATCGGATTCCGCTGCGCATGGGTCGCTTTTTATTTCTCTTTGGGCAGTTTATTTTACAACTTGCCCTTTTGCTTGAACGCATTGCGAAATTCGTCTCGGATCAATGCATATGAAATGACGTTTGACAGGAAAGAACGAAAGTCCGCTGCGTTAATGTCTAAAAGTCTATCGACCTGAAACGATCCCAACTGAATCTGATTGTTCGAAACAATCGCAGGATTGTGTTCTGCGGTAAAGCTTATTATCTCGGATGATTTCGCTGATCCTATGTTGCCTATACTTATTTTTTCATCATGCTTCACTGAAACTTGCCCCGCCTCAAAACGGGCATGTTTATCGATATTTAGTTGAAGTGAGTTGTGATGTTTTTCAAAATCGTCTATCGCGACAATCAATGCAGTATATGTAATTGTTCCCATTACAGAAAGACTTACAATCACCGTGTTTCCGATTGTATCCTCCAACATGAATGCTCGGTAGTCGCCTGTCCAACCTATTCCGCCGGAAGCATTATTAAATGAAGTAAACCTTATACCTAAATCTTTTACAAACCGATGCCCCAAAACGCATAGCCCCTCACATTCGCTGCTATCATACAGCAAACCGTTGATGGGGTTTATTATAAACGGTACAAGCGATTTGGGTGTTGTTGCGCCTATATTGCCGTAGGATAATTCTTCGCGGTATATTGCATCTGAAATGATTTCTTGAAAAGTATATGACGGAAATCTTTCGCCAATATCTATGGTTTGCAGATTTTCCGGCCTGCACATTTCCTCGTATATAGGTATATTCATGATTCTTTCATAACGATTTCCTGCTTCCTGCCAATAATCAAGCACAAAGCTTTCGCCATTCGTTACGCCGGCAATAGGCGCTTTCAATATTTGTGCGTATCGGTCAACTTGAAGAAAAACATCATCAACTAAAACTATGTGCGGTGCTTTGCATTCGATGACTGCCACAGACTCGGCAATATTATCATCGGCAAGTCCGTAAATGATGATATCGGCACGATCTCTTGTGCCTTTAAGGAAGTGAGCCATTGGCACTTCCACTTGAATTGCACTCATTGGCACGTGCAATTCATCAACCAAGAAGCGGAGTAGTTTTTGGCGAACGGTTTCCTCCGGCGTCTTTATGCGCAATTGTTTGGAAACAAAATCATAATAGCACGCGCGATTATTGCGGGTGTAGGTAAGCGGCTCTGGAATGTATGCGGCAATAAATGATTTCATACTATAAATAAAGTCCTTTCCCGATTTTCAGCACCAAATAAAAATCATTTTTATTGTACAATATTTGGACAAAGAATTCAATTGATGGAAGGTGCTGAACACGCCAATTGCCGAGAGTTCACGTGATAGGGCTATGGCGCAACTTCGAAATACGCGCAGACCGCCAGATATATCCCCCTTGCAAGCTTGTCCGGCGTTGCGGGATCCGTCAAAATGGCGCGGTCGGTGGGGTTGCTGTGATATCCGACTTCCACCAATGCGGCGGGAAAGTTGTGCTCGCGCAACATAAAATAATCGTTCCGTGCGATGCCCTGCGCGGGCAGACTGATTTCTTGCGGTATATATTTGAACAGCGCTTCCGCCAGCTTTTTGTTTCGCGCTTCCTGATAATTTGTGTAGTATTTCGTGTTCGTCTTGTTGTCCACATAATAGACCATGGTGCCGCTGTGCACGGCGGCGCTTGCGTTGGTATGCAGGGATATAAAGAGCACTCTGTCTGCAAAAGCTGCTTCCAAATCGAAGAGCGCCTTTGTCGCGGGCCGGATATTCCTCGTCTTGCGATAGGGGGTATTGAAATAGATTTTTTCCAAACCCGAGGACGATTTGTTTTCGCCGCTTGCGAATCCGTCGTATATCGCCTGCATATCCGTCAAAAGCGCGCGCAACTCGCCATCCAACGGAAAAGTATTTTCCAGCGCAAAGATATGCAGCTGTGCCATACGCCTGTAATTGCCCGCCATATAGCTGTCTTCCCGGGTCAGGTATACGGTCGCGCCCTGCGCTTCCAACTTCTGTTTGGCGCGCAATGCGAAGGATAGCACGATATCCGCTTCCACATAGACGAGCGCCCCGTCCTCCGTTATGCAGCCGCCCCACTTATACTTACCGTTTGCGTCGCGCCCATGCCCCGGATCCAGAAAAACCACCTTGCCGGACAGGGGCAGGGGAGTGCTTGTCGGCACGGGGACGGGGGAGGGGAAGGGTGTTGCGCTTTGCTGCGGGACGACGGGCTTCGGTTCCACCGCCGGATAGGCGAGCGTAACGGGCAGCACAACGGTGCTGCACAGGAGCACCAACAGCGACAGGGTAAAGAGCCGCGCGACCTTGAGTTTCATAGCGCACATAGTAGCATATCTCGCTGCGGCGCAAAATGGAAAAACGGCATAATTTCCAATGCCGCCATAAGCGGGAAAAAGCCCCGGGAACGGATAATTTCCGACATAAAAGCATAGCCTTTCCTGAGGTGAAGCGCATGTTTTCGTTTTTGAATATCTTTTCCGACATATTATTCTTTCTGGGCTATGTGGGGCAGAACCGCGCATTTCCGCCACCCCTGTCGAAAGAGGAGGAGGGAGCGCTCATTGTGCGCATGGAGGAGGGCGACGATGACGCGCGTGTGAAACTGATCGTTCATAATTTGCGTTTGGCGGCACACATCGCGAAAAAATATGCCCGCGCGGGCAGGGACGCGGACGATATCACATCAATCGGCACCATCGGTCTCATAAAGGCAGTCAACACGTTCAATCATACGCGCGGTTCGCTGTCCGGCTATGCGGCGCGCTGCATCGAGAACGAGATACGCATGGCCTTTCGCAGTGAACGCAAGCTGGTGCAGGAAGTTCCCTTGGATGAACCCTTGGGCAAGGATAAGGACGGCAATGAACTGTCGCTGGCGGAGATTCTGGAGTCGGACGCCCAGAGCGTGTTTGACGCGGTGCAGGCGCGATTGGAGGCGGATTTGGTGCGCGAACTGTTGCAAAAGCATCTAACGGCGCGAGAGCGCGATGTCCTTTCCATGCGCTGCGGACTCGCTGCAGGACACCCGATGCCGCAACGCGAGGTGGCGCAGGCCTTGGATATTTCGCGGTCCTATGTTTCCCGTATCGAGACAAAAGCGATCGGCAAGCTGAAAAAAGCTTTACAAGACGGAGAAGCAGTGCTATAATGCAATGCTGAACTTCTGCTTCGTGGAATCGATTACTCCGACGACCCGCGCAGTGGATAGGGATACTAAGAAAAATGGAGGAAACTATGACCAAACAGGAAATCATCGCAAAGTATGCCGTGCACGAGGGCGACACCGGATCGCCGGAAGTACAAATTGCCCTGCTGACCGAGCGCATCAACCATTTGAACGAGCACTTGAAGCTCAACAAGAAGGATCACCACTCCCGCCGCGGTCTCTTGCAGATGGTCGGTCGCCGCAGGGGCTTGCTGAACTATCTGAAAGAGAAGGACATTGAGCGTTACCGCGCAATCATCGCCGCTTTGAATCTGCGCAAGTAAAGAGAAGGAGGCGGGTGTTTCCCCGCCTTTCTTTTATTTTGTTCTCGGCAGAAAAAAGTATATTTTGCAATAAAGACACTTTGCGCCGCGCCGCAAAGGCAATACCTTACATGCTTTTCGTTGCGCGCGGCAAAATACATAAAGTAGATAATAAATAAAGTTTATCATAAAGAAAAAAGAGGATAACAAATGAACAACACATTCAAAACGACCATCGGCTCTCGCGAGCTGATGGTTGAAGTCGGCAAATATGCCGAGCAGGCGGGCGGCAGCGTACTTTTACGCTGTGGCGGCACCGTCGTTCTCACCTGCGCCACCGTCTCGAAAAATGCACGGGACGGCGTGGATTTCCTGCCGCTCTCGGTGGAGTTTGAGGAAAAACTCTATTCTGTCGGCAAAATACCCGGCGGCTTCATCAAGCGCGAAGGTCGACCCACGGAAAAGGCCGTACTCACCAGTCGCCTGATCGACCGCCCCTTGCGCCCGCTCTTCCCCAAGGGCTTCTACAACGATGTGCAGGTCGTCGCCACCGTGCTTTCCGTGGAGCAGGATATCACCCCCGACGTCCTCGGGATGATCGGTTCCAGCATCGCGCTCTCCGTATCTGATGCACCCTTCTCCGGCCCCACGGGCGCCGTGAACGTCGGCATGGTGGACGGGCAATACATCCTCAACCCCAGTTGCGAAGAGCGGGAAGCGAGCCGTCTCGTGCTGACGGTTGCAGGTACGAAGGATGCCGTGATGATGGTCGAAGCGGGGGCGCGTGAAATTTCCGAAGAGGAAATGCTGAACGCGATCCTGTTTGCCCACGAGGAGATCAAGAAGATCGTCGCCTTTATCGAGGAGATTCAGGCAGCCTGCGGCAAGCCCAAGATGGAAGTCAATATCCACAAGCCCGCGCCCGAGCTGGAAGCGCGCGTGCGCGAAGCCGCGGCGGACAAGGTGCATTGGCAGATGGATACCTTCGACCGTGCGGAGCGCGAATTGCGCACTCGCCAAGTAAAGGATGAAACAAAGGCAGCGCTCAGCGAGGAGTTCCCCGACGACGCGAAAGATATCGACGCCGTGCTGTATACCATGACGAAGGAAGTTATGCGCGACAAGATCACCAACAAAAAGGTACGACCCGACGGGCGCGGCATGGACGAAGTACGCCCCATTTGGTGCGAGACCGGTCTGTTGGAACGCACCCACGGCAGCGCGGTCTTCACGCGCGGGCAGACCCAGGTTCTGACCGTTGCGACCCTGGGTACCATCTCCGAAGCGCAGATGCTGGACGGGCTCTCTTTGGAGGACAGCAAGCGCTATATGCACCAGTACAATATGCCGCCCTATTCCGTGGGCGAAACGCGGCCCATGCGCGGCCCCGGTCGCCGCGAGATAGGCCACGGGGCCTTGGCGGAACGCGCACTCGAGCCCGTGCTGCCGAGCGAAGAGGAATTCCCCTACTGCATGCGTCTCGTCTCCGAAGTCATCAGCAGCAACGGGTCCACCTCGCAGGGCAGCATCTGCGCCAGCACCATGGCGTTGATGGACGCGGGCGTACCCATCAAAAAGCCCGTCGCGGGTGTTGCCATGGGTCTGATCAAGGACGCGGAGAGCGGCAACATCGCCATCTTGACAGACATTCAGGGTCTGGAAGATTTTCTGGGCGATATGGATTTCAAAGTCGCGGGTACGCCGGACGGCATCACCGCCATCCAAATGGATATCAAGATCAAGGGCATAGACCGCGAGATTTTGGTGCGCGCATTGGAACAGGCCCGCCTTGGCCGCCTGCACATCCTGGACAAGATGTTAGAGACCATCGCGGAACCGCGTGCGGAGCTCAGCAAGTACGCGCCGCGCATCATCAGCTTCACCATACACCCGGATAAGATCCGCGAAGTCATCGGCAAAGGCGGTTCCGTCATTCAGAAAATCACCGCCGATACAGGCGTGAAGATCGATATCGAGGACGACGGCACCGTATTCATCGCTTCCCCCGATCTGGACGCGGCGGCACGCGCCAAGAAGATGATCGACGATATCGTCAAGGAAATCGAGGTCGGACAGGTCTATCTGGGTACCGTGGTCGGCATTAAGGACTTCGGTGCGTTCATCAACCTGAAATCCGGGACCGACGGGCTCCTGCATATCTCCCGCATGGCCAACAAGCGCGTGGAGCGCGTGGAGGACGTCATGCAGATGGGCGATCAGGTACTGGTGCGCGTCATTGAGATTGATCCCAAGAGCGGCAAGATCAGCCTGACCCGCAAAGACCTGTTGCCGGCGGATGCACAGGAATAGGATCGTGCGAAAGGGCGCGGCGTTGCCGCGCCTTTTTGGTATACCAGCGCATGCTTTTTGGTTTATATCACATTTCTGTCGCATACTATACCTAAAATGAGAAAGTGAGGCAATGCATGCCCGAACAGAAGCAATTGAAAAACGGCATACGCGTGGTATATGAGCAAGTCCCGGCTACGCGCTCTGTCAGCATCGGTATTTGGATCGGCGCGGGTTCGCTGCATGAATACGCGGAGATCAACGGGATTACGCACTTTATTGAACATATGCTGTTCAAGGGTACGGCAACCCGTAGCGCGAAGCAGATTGCGGTGGAGATGGACAGCATAGGTGGCAGCATCAACGCCTTCACCGCCAAAGAGTGCACTTGCTATTATGCCAAAGTGTTGGATGAACACCTCGGCACAGCCGTGGATTTGCTCTGCGATATCGTGCTGCACAGCGAACTGAACCCTGCAGAGTTGGAGCGGGAAAAGGGTGTCATATGCGAAGAGATATATATGACGGAGGACAGTCCCGAGGATTTGGTGTTTGAAATGGGTGCGGCGCTCTTCTTTGCGGATACCACATTGGAACGCCCGATTTTGGGTACGGAGGAGACCGTGCAGCGTCTGCGGCGCGAGGATTTGATAGGCTATATGCGCACGCACTATACGAACGACAATATAGTCGTCGCCTGCGCGGGCAGCTTCGATCCCGCGCAACTGTTCGAACTGTTGGAAACGCGTTTGACCGTGGAGAGCGAGGTCGCCCTGCGCAACCCCCAGCCCTATGCCATCAAGCCGGGCTTCCGCACCGCGTTTGCGCAGAAGGATATAGAGCAGATTCATACCTGCATCAGCTTTCCCGCTTTCGCGCTGGAGACGGAAGAGTATTATGCCCTTTGCGTGTTGTCCAACATTCTCGGCGGCAGCATGAGCTCGCGGCTCTTTCAGAAGATACGCGAGGAAAAGGGGCTGGCCTATTCCGTATACACCTATCCCATGGCATATTGCGGGGTGGGCGCGCTCTGCGTATATGCGGGCAGCGGAGAGAAGCAGGCAAAGGAGGTATTGCGCCTGATGCTTGCGGAGTTTTCGGATATCGTGGAGAACGGCGTGACGGAGGAGGAATTTATCCGCTGCAAGGAGCAATTGAAGGGGAGCTATTTGTTGGGCTTAGAATCGGCGGGCAGCAAGATGAACGCGATTGGTAAGACCCTGCTCCTGCAAAACAAGCTGTATTCGCAGGAAAAAACCTTGTCAAGCATTGAAACTGTGAAAATACATGATATATTCCGCATCATCCCTCAGGTCTTTGGCGCAAACACCATGACTTGCGCCGCCGTGGGACGGGTGGGGAAGCTGCAAAAGCCCATGGAGAAAATGCTGGCGGATTGGTGGGAGACTTATGGACAAACTGGAGCAGATCTTTCAAATGCAGGACGCGCTGAACGCGGAACTTGCGCGCAGGCGTGACTATTCGTTTGACTACGAACGATGGATGGAGAAATTGATACTCGCCACGCAGGATGAATTGGCCGAGTTGTTGCGCGAACTCAACTATAAGTGGTGGAAAAACGAGAAGCCGCTGAACCACGCCGCCATTGCCGAAGAACTGGTGGATATACTCCACTTTTTCGTCAGCATGTGCCTGCGCAGCGGCATAAGCGCGGACGACCTTTACGAAGGATATATTCGCAAGAACCGGGAGAATTTTGACCGCCAGGATGGCAAATCCGAAAAGGAAGGATACTCCATTGGCTGAATCGCATCCTAAAAAAAAGAGATTCAAGGCACGCTTTTTCCTGCTGCTGATCGTCCTGATCGGGCTTCTCGTCGCGGGCATCGTTTACCTGGCCAAAAATCCCACGACGGGGCGTTTGGGCTTTTCGACCGTCGTCTTTGAATTGGAGACGAACGCCGTCATCATACGAAACGAAATGGCGATCAAACCCGATGACTACGCGCGTATACAGTTCACCGTGGATGAAGGCGCGCTGATATCAGATCACCAGCCCATTGCGGAGCTGTTCTCCCGCCGTTATGAGAGCACATATGACCAGCTGTTGCGCAAGGAGATAGATATCTACCGTCTGATGACGGAACAGGCGCTCGTGGAGGAGACCGGGGTGCTCACCGCCCTCAACGACCAGATCAATGAGGCTGTGGAGACGCTTTCCGCCATTGCTTCCGGCAAAACGGAAGGGGATTATCTTGCCACTGCCCGCGAATTGGAGAGGATGACTGTACTGCGCTGGGACTTGCTCCGCCAAGCTGTTGCACAGCCAAGCGAAGAGTTGCAGACCGCCATAGCGGAGTTGGAGGTTATGCGGCAGCAGCAGACGCCCTGGCTGAACACGGCGGGCAGCGGCTATATCAGCTTTATCGTAGACGGGTTTGAAAACAGTTTGGTTGTGGATCAGATCAGCGCTTCCCAGATAAACCAGTTCCTCGGTTCCACGGGGCTTGCGAGCTTTGCAACGGAGAATATTTACCGCATCGTTTCTCCCGACAGATGGCTGTTCGCCATCACGCTGCCCGCAAGCGCGCCACAGCGTTTGGTCAACGAACAGACCTATCCGCTCAGCGCGGACGGCGTGAATTATCAGGCGAAGGTCATCAAGGAGATCGTTGCGGCCAATTATGTCGCGTATATATTGGAAGTCTACGGCGAAGTCTTTCCCTATCTCTCCGTCCGTGCTACGAGGGTTAAGATTCAGACCAGCGAGAGCGGGGTTTCCATTCCGGTAGATGGCCTAACCTATGTGAACGGCATCCCGACCATATATATTTGGGCGCAGGACGGCAACTACTATCCGCTGCCGGTCAAAATTCTTGCGGCGGACGAAAAAACGGCCATCATCATTGCGCTGAATCCCAATGTAATCCTTACGCGCGGCTATCGATTCAGCTATCAGTTCCCCAATCCAACCGAAAAGCCGGGTGAAACAGCGTACTCCTTGGCTTCGGACACGCCGAAGCCTACCCCGAGCCTTACGCCAACGCCACCCGGGCTTCCCGAGGAGACGCCGACCCCAACGGAGAGCGCGGATCCGAGCGGCGCGGCACCATAGGAAGTCGGGGTTTGGGGGAGAGATGGAGAAGACAGCAGAGAATATAGCGCAAGTCCGTGCGGAGCTTGCCGCCGCCTGCAAAAAATGCGGGCGGGAAGCAGAAAGCGTCCGTCTGATTGCGGTCGCAAAATTTGTGGATACCGCGCGTATTCTGGTGGCGCGGCAAAACGGCATTACGGATTTTGGCGAAAATCGCGCGCAGGAACTGCACCAAAAGTTAAATTTCTATGAACTGCAGGATTGTATTTGCCATTATATTGGACAATTGCAGAGCAACAAGGTAAAATACGTTTGCGGGAATGTGCTGTATATCCATTCCGTGGACAGGCTTACGCTGGCGGAAGAAATTTCGAAGCGGGCGTTGCGCCTTGGTATTGTGCAAAAAGTATTGCTGCAAGTCAATATCGGCGACGAAGTACAAAAAGGCGGTGTGCCTGCAGCGCAGATTCGTTCCTTGTTGGACAAGGTTGCGATGCTCCCCGCGTTGTCCGTTTGTGGTTTGATGGGGATAGCGCCCATGGGAACGCCGGGGGAGAGCCGGATATATTACAGGGCCTTGCGCCGCTTGCTGGATGCCCTGCAAACTGAATATGCGGAATTGGCGCTGACGGAATGTTCGATGGGTATGAGCGGAGACTTCGCGGTCGCCATAGAGGAAGGCGCGACCTGTGTGCGCGTAGGCACGCGTATATTCGGAAATCGATAGAGGTCGGGATAAGAGATGGGTTTCAAGGAAAAATTTTTAAGCTGGATAGGGATAGAACCTGTGGACTCGGAGGAAGACGGATTCCTGCCGGATCCACAGGAAGACCCGCGTCCGTCCCGTGGTGCGCCGCGCAATGAAGGTCAAGGCGCGCCGAGACGGCAAGCGCAGGGCGGTCAGTATCAGCAACCCTCCCAAGCGCCGCAACAGGCGCGGCCACAGGCGAACGCCATATCCAAAGCGACGGTGATGATGCATCCCGTCAGCTTTACGGACGCGCAGATCATCGTCGACAACCTGAACGCGCAACGCACCGTCATTGTGAATGTCGAGGAATTGTCGACTGCCGACGCACAGCGCGTCATGGATTTCCTGTCCGGCGCGGTGTATTCCATGGATGCATCCCTGAAACTGAGTTCCAATTCGGTATTTGTTCTGACGCCGCCGCATCATCTCGTCATCCACGAGGGCGAGCCGATAGAAGAATCCCACTCATACGAGTATTGAGTTATGCTGTTATCCTCCGAAATCGCGAATAAGAATTTCAGACGCGCATTCATCGGCTATGATATGGAGCAGGTGGACGCCTTTTTGGATGAGATTTTGGCGGAGTTGGACAGGATGCAGCAGGAGCGCCACGAACTGCGCGAACGCTTGGATGCTATGCAGGATACGATGCAGACAAAGCTCTACCTCGCGCAGACGAATGAGAAGCCCAATGTCTGACAAATGCCCGCCCATAAGTCCCAAGGACGCGCAAGCCCGCTATAAGAACGGGCTTGATTTTATTTTGGTCAGCGGCGACGCGTATGTGGATCACCCGAGCTTCGGCGTGGCGATTATCGCGAGAACCCTGATGGCAGAGGGTTATGCCGTGGCCGTGCTGGCCCAACCCGATTGGCATGGTCCCGGGGCCTTCCGCGCCTTCGGGAAGCCCAAATTGGCCTTTCTGGTCACTTCGGGCAATATCGATTCCATGGTGAATCACTATACCGCAAGCAAGCGCAGGCGCGGCGAGGACGCGTATAGTGAGGGCGGCGTGGCGGGCAAACGCCCCGACAGGGCGGCCATCGTCTATTCCAATCTGTGTAAGCAGGCGTACTCGGACGTACCCGTGGTGTTGGGCGGGGTGGAGGCCTCCCTGCGCCGCTTTGCGCACTATGATTATTGGGATGACCGCGTGCGCCACTCCATTCTATACGATGCCGGCGCGGATTTGTTGGTCTATGGCATGGGCGAGCGGGCCATTTTGCAGATAGCGGACGCATTGCGCCGTGGCGCGCGCGCGAAGGATATCCGCGTATCCGGTACCTGCTTCCAAACGAACGATCTGTCCGATATCAAGAATTATCTGCTTCTGCCCTCCTATACCGAAGTGGCAAAGGACAGGAAGAAATATGCCGCCGCCTTTTTGGCACAGATGCGCGAGCAGGACGCGATAGCGGGCAAGACCCTGGTGCAGCCCCATGAGAAGGGCTATCTGGTCGCCCTGCCGCCGCAAAAGCCGCTCAGCGAGACGGAGATGGACGCCACCTATGCGCTGCCCTATACCCGCCGCGCCCACCCGGAATATACGGAGACGATCCCCGCGCTGGCCGAGGTGGAGTTTTCGCTCACAAGCGCGCGCGGTTGCTTCGGCGGATGCAGCTTCTGCGCCCTCACCTTTCATCAGGGGCGCGTAGTTTCTGCAAGAAGTCACGCTTCCTTGATACGCGAAGCGAAGATACTGACCGCAAGCAAGAATTTCAAGGGCTATATCCACGACGTGGGCGGCCCCACCGCGAACTTCCGCGAGTCCGCCTGCGAGAAGCAGTTGAAGAAGGGCGTCTGCCGCGGACAGCAGTGCATAGGCCATAAGCCCTGCAAAAACCTGCGCGTCAGCCACGCCGATTATCTCAGTCTGCTTCGCAAACTGCGCGCACTGCCGAAAGTAAAAAAGGTCTTTGTCCGCTCCGGCATACGCTATGACTATGTGCTGTTGGATCAGGACGACAGCTTCCTGCGCGAGCTGGTGCGCCATCATATCAGCGGCCAGCTGAAAATAGCGCCGGAGCATATCGCAGAGCGCACGCTCTTCTATATGAACAAGCCGCCGGCGGCGAGTTATGAGCGCTTCCTGCAAAAATACCAAGCCCTCTGCAAGCAGGAGGGGAAGGATCAATACGTCGTCCCCTATCTGATGAGCTCGCACCCGGGCTGCACATTACAGGACGCGGTCGAGCTGGCCATCTATCTGAAAAAACACAAGCACCGCCCCCAACAGGTGCAGGACTTCTATCCCACGCCCGGCACCCTCTCCACCTGCATGTACCATACGGGTATAGACCCGCGTAGCGGTGACCCGGTCCACATCCCCAAGACCGAAAAGGAAAAGCGCATGCAGCGCGCGCTGATGCAATACTATCTCCCGCAAAACTACGCCTTCTGCCGCGACGCATTGCGGGAATGCGGACGCGAAGACCTGATAGGTTATGGCGGAAACTGCCTGGTCCCGCCGGAGCGGAAGAAGCAATAGCGAGCTGGCCGGTTTCGCTTGCACCTTTCCCCGCGCAGTGCTATACTGCCACTTATGAAACAAGAAGTACATGGCAACACAGAGAACCTTAAGCAAACCCTCTTATCCGAAATAGCCAAGCTGTATGAATTGGATACGGGCGAAGATTTCATGAGTTTTGAGCTCATCGAGCGTATGGCCGCGCTTACGGGGGCGGTGGGGCGCGAAATTTCCGTCTATCTTTCCCGCGCGGGCAAGGTGGCGGATGTATCCGTGGGCGACGCCAAGAGCGTGTCCCTGCCCGAACTGCGCCTTGTGCGCAACACCGACAGGCTCTGCGGCGTGCGCTGCGTGCATACGCACCCCAACGGCAGCGGCATGCTTTCGGATGTGGATATAGGCACCCTGCACGCGCAACTGTTGGACGCGATGTGTGCCATCGGCGTGCGCGAGGGCAAGCCGGGCAGTTTTTATGCCGCGTTTGTAAACGACGTGGAATCGGGCGTGCCGCTCATTTATGGTCCCTTGCGTCCCTATAATCTCCCGCAAAAGATTTTACAGAACGCCATCACCGAGGCCGATGCGCGTTTGCGCGCCAGCACGGTCGCGGTTGCGGAGATCGCGCCGACCCGCGCCATACTCTGCGGCATTGAGAATAACGAAAGCTATGATACCCTTGAGGAGCTCGCAGAGCTCGCCAAAACGGCGGGCGCGGAGGTGGTACATGTGGAGAGCCAGCGGCGCCGTCCGCCCGACAACGCCACCTATATCGGTTCGGGCAAGGCGGAGGAACTGCGCTTTGCCGGGCAGGCACAGCGGGCGGAGTTGTTTATTTTCGATGATGAATTATCGGGCATACAGATACGCAATTTGGAACAGATACTCGGCGCGCCCGTGATTGACCGCACGATGCTCATTTTGGATATATTCGCCCTGCGCGCCACGACGCGGGAGGGCAAACTGCAAGTGGAGCTGGCACAGCTGAAATACCGCCTGCCGCGTCTCTTGGGGCAGGGGGTCATTCTGTCCCGCCAGGGCGCGTCCTGCGTGGGCATGCGCGGGCCGGGCGAGAAGAAATTGGAGATAGACAGGCGCCGCATCAAGCGCCGCGTTTTTGAGCTTGAACAGGAACTGCTCGAAGTGGAGAAGCAGCGCGACCTGCGCCGCGCCGCGCGGGCCAAGCGTGAGACGCTCCTTGTCGCGCTGGTGGGATATACCAACTCGGGCAAAAGTACGCTCCTGAACGCGCTTTCGGGCAGCGATGTTGTGGCGGCGGATATGCTCTTTGCCACGCTCGACCCCGTTGTGCGCCAGGTCACATTGCCGCAGGGTGCGCTCTGCCTGCTATCGGATACGGTCGGCTTTATCAACAAGCTGCCGCATCACCTTGTGGAAGCGTTCGCGTCCACTTTGGAGGAGGTGCGGGAAGCGGATTTGATTCTGCATGTGATCGATGTGAGCAACCCCGCCTATGGCGCACAGTTGCGCGTGGTGGAAAGCGTGCTGGAATCCCTGAACGCCATCGATACCCCGCGCCTGAACCTGTTTAACAAGATGGATAAATTAGAGGTCGGCACGCCGCGCCGCTCGGACGGCATCTATATCAGCGCGGGGACGGGGGAGGGGATACCCGCCTTGCAGGCGCGCATAGAGGAGTTCCTGGCCGGGCGCAAGCGCAGGGTCGAATTCTTTGTACCATA
>WREI01000068.1 GCA_009779405.1 Clostridiales bacterium | reverse complement strand
TGGTGTGCTTTGGCGACAGAGGTTTCGCCGGTCTTTCAACACCCCGCGGATATGGGGACAGACCCGGAATTTATCGCATACGCCACGAGCAAGGTGGCCAAGTATGAAGCGCTGGCCGCTGTGGATTACATGAACGGCAAGTCCATGGGCTTCATCGGTTTTTCGCGGGCAAATAACCGTATTTCGTGGTTTGCGGTATCGGAACCCTATCGCGGCAGGGGTGCGGGCTGCCGATTGCTGAAAACCGCTCTGCGGCAGCTTGACGCAAACAGAGATATTACCGTTTTCACCTTCTGCGGCGGGTATCTGCCGGGGATGGCGGCAAGGGCTTTATATATAAAATATGGATTCACTGCGGAAAAGCCGATCACGCATGATGGGCTCCCGAGATGCGTGTTGACGCGCCCCGCTTCCGATGAAAAGCGCGGCGGCAGTTTCCATTACCGCTATCCCGAATTCATCCAAGCGGCGCAAAAAGAGAACTGCCCCGCTTGCAAAAACGAACCAATGCCCGACGGGCATATTGACATTATATTGACCGATAAAATCTGTGTGGGCGGCGAATACCCCGGGCAGGGGCGGCTGTTTGGCAAGCTCTATGTGATGCCGATGGAACACTATTTTCACTTTGAAGATATGCCCGAAACGGCGGCGACTGACTTTATGAACGAAGTGCAGCGGGTTGGCAGAGCTCTCCGTAAAATCACCGGCGCAGAAAAAGTCAATTATGAAATGCACGCAAATTCCGGGGCGCATTTGCATATGCATCTCTTTCCGCGCTATTTGGATGATGATTTCCCGAGCGCGCCGATTGATTATCGGATAAGCGAGCCCGCGCCCTATGAGAGTTATGAGGAGTATTTGTGGTTTGTGGAGCGGATGCGGGAGGAATTGGAGGAGGAACGAAGATGACAAACGCAGATATATTGCGCATCGCGATGGAGCAACACGCGATAGACGCGAATTGCTCCCCGGATGATTTTATCCGCGCTGAAAATGTTGTGGTGATTTCCCGCCCGAGCGAAAACGCACGGCGCTATTTACAGCTGCCCTTCTTCTGCGATTTGATTACATATGGCTCCAACATTGTGGCTTCTGTCGATGCACGGGTTTTTAAATTTGTGAAAAAATATATAGACACGGACTATGCGCATGGATGCTTTGAAACGCCGCAGATTCATCATCTGACAAGCGAATTTGCCAAATACGGTTTCCTGCCCTGTTATCAGGCGGAATACTGGCTGCCGGATGTCGACGTGCTGAGAACTGCTCCCTGCCATTACGAAACACGACTATTGGAACGAGAGGATTTTGCCGGGCTTTATTTACCCGAATGGGGCAACGCCTTATCTCTGAAACGGCCGCATTTGGATATGCTCGGAGTCGGCGCATACGACAACGGAAATTTGATCGGGCTTTCCGGCTGCTCTGCGGATTGTGAAACCATGTGGCAAATCGGCATTGATGTTTTACCCGCATATCGTCGGCAGGGTATCGCCGCCGCCTTGACTTCGCGGTTGGCGCTTGAGATCCTCAACAGAGGGAGGGTTCCGTTTTATTGCTGTGCATGGTCAAACCTCGCTTCGGCCAGAAACGCCATAAAGAGCGGATTTCGCCCCGCATGGGTGGAGCACACGGCAATAGAAAAAGAAAAGGCGCTTGCATGGAACGCGAACAGGCATTTTCAAACGCAGAACATGCATGAAAGTGATTTTTGGGCCGCGCTGAACAAACTCGTTTCCGATTCAAAACTTGTCATAGACAGGCCCAAGGGCAGCAGGCACCCGAGGTACCCGAATTTGGTTTATCCTGTGGATTATGGATATTTGGAGAACACCGCATCCATGGACGGCGGCGGGATTGATGTTTGGCAGGGGACGGGTGGCGATTCGGTTGGGGCTGTTATTTGCACGGTGGATTTGCTGAAAAGGGACAGCGAGATTAAGATTTTGATTGGGTGCAGTGAAACGGAGACGCGGCTTATTTTGGACGCGCATAATGACAGCGAATATATGAAGGGGATTTTGGTGACAAGGAAGTAATATCGCCGCAGGATGCTGTACCTATCATCAATAACCCTGCAAGCGCCGTAATCGCTCCTCTGAGTTATTCTCAGAAACATTGCTGATTATGCCAAGCACTATTCCAATAGCAAAGAAAACAAACATGATTATTTGTCCTTCGATACTACAAGCATAATTTACGATCAGCAAAAGCACCATCACGCCTACAATGCCGCCCCAAAAAATTGCAGAGCCGATGCTTAGCCTGCCTATTCTAAGAGTGGTATGCCCCCAGCTTAAGCCTAATATCCCTGAGAAGAGTGTCCAAAGTGGCGACCCGGACGAAACAAAACAGCCAATTATCAGCGCGATTGCGCCGATTATGCTTGCCACAATGAAGAAAACAGATATGCCCTCAATGCGTGATATTTTGCCCTGCAATCGCTTTATCTCACGTTCTCTCTGCAGCTGCCGTTCGTGTTCCACGCGCTCCTCCGTCTGCCGTCTTTGAACATATGCAACGGCATTATTTCTCAGGCGCTCAAAAAGAATGCGCAGACCTTGCTTGTCCAATTCATTTGCGCATTTCATTGCGGCATCGAATTCGGGCGTCAGTGCAGAAAGCACTTCGGCGGCAATGCGGGCGTCTGTCAATTCAAACAGCCCCACGCGGGAGATCGCGGTCTCGCATATCCTTGCAACAGCATCGGGGCGTTCCGCGTCTCTTTCATCAATCCAAGCGTTTTTCGCCAACATGATGCCCCGATAGGCGCGGCTGCATGTTCCATCCCGTTGCAAAACTTTATCAAAATCGGATTGCGCCGCATAAAAATTTGATTCGGACAGGAGTTTATATCCATTTTCCAGAAGTCGGTCGTTTGAAACAATAAATCCATCCGCCATACGAACGGCATAGCCGCAATAAGGGCAGCGTTCATAATATGTGAGACTTGGGTCAGCAAGCGGCGCATTGCAATTGCTGCACCTCAAAACTTGTACAGACATGAAATTTTAGCTCCTGTTCATTATTCGCGTACAGTAAAAACCCGCACAGAACCGCTGCGGGTTTCCTGCTCAAACAGCATTTACTGCTTAATACAGACGGTCAAACTCAGCAATCATATAGTTCAGGTCTGTGGATTGAGATTTAATCCGCCCATTGACGTAAAGGACATAATTCCTTGTTCCGTACATTATTTCCTCCCTCAACTCCACCAGTCCATAGCTGACCATTTTGCTTTTGATTGTCGTTGCCATTTTGGATCTCCTTCCTAGTATTATATTTTCATTTGATATTCGGACTTACTTAAGAGCCTTAATTTTACTGCCCTCGCTGTTCGTAATGATTTTGGGTAGCTTGGTTATGGGATCGATAAAGGCAACGGCAGAATAAGTCGTGCCAAAATCAATTCCGATTGAAATTGCCATGTAGCATACCTCCTTATAGGTATCTCCCCATTGCTGCTTCTGTGGACAAGTTGTAAAGGATTTGCCGGATTGAAGTTTCACAGGCAGCGCCACTTTTAAGCGGCATTATTACCAAGGAAAGCGGATATGCCTGTCTGATCCATATCTGGTCGTTTATTATATAAACCCCGTCTCTACACGCGACTTTGTAAAGATCTGTTGTTGATAACGCACCAACACAGGCGTTTACCTCAAGCCACTCACCAAACGCATCCTCATAAGTGGAACAAAACATACCGATTTCGCTACCATCATTAGTAAAATAGAAGAATCCGATTGCATCCTCGGTTATTTTAGCTACCTCAAATCGCTCGGAGATGTAGTTCGCCAATTCCTGCCATATCATATTATCTTCCCCTTTCATAAACGTGAAGTCATGATCAATTCGAACTTATTTTAGAGCCTTTTCTATCTTTTTTCTTGCGCTTTTGCTTGCGCCCATGATCAAGATAGCCCCATCCAAATCGCGGTATGCCGCTTGCTTATCCGCCCACATATAGGCTCCTGCAGCCAAAAGCCCACCCGCACTTGTTCCCAAGGCAACCAACTCCACACGCCGTTGCGCTCCCTGTTCGTATACGTAAACCTCAACGCCCCATGGGTTTGAGCCGAGAACAGATTTACGAAACACAAGAATTGCAATACCCGGTCTCTCGGTTGTCCCCCCGAACATTGCCTCCTGCACTTCCAAGTGAGAGACTTGTGCCCTCAGCTTCTTGCAAACGGTCTGCAGTCTTGCTCCGATTTCCTGCATGCTCAGTCGTGAAACGAATTCAATCGTATCCTGCTTTAGTGCCATAATGAAATTCTCCCTTATGAAAGTTTAAGCGTTCCCCTTCTCGAAGCCCCCATTCAATAGTCAGCTTCTTTGTGGTGATTGCGCTTTTCATAGTATAAACCATTTCGGTTTATAAGTAAATATACCAAATTGGTTTACGGTACAATTTTCAACACACAATAGTAAGGAAAATGATCAAATTGTACGAGCGAATCCGCGCCCTACGGGAAGATAAAGATATGATGCAAAAAGAAATTGCAGCTTATTTGCATTGCACCCAGGTGGCCTATTCCAGATATGAATTGGGGCAGCGGGATATTCCAACGCAGGTGTTGATTGCTTTGGCGAAGTTTCATCATACGAGCGTGGATTATTTGTTGGGGCTGACGAGTGTCGATAAACCCTATCCGAAATGATGCGTTCCGCGCGGGCGGAGGGTGACGCTGCGAGGTGCGTCGCCGTTGCCTTGGATTTGTATGTCTATACGGTTTGCGGGCAGGGCGTTTGGGACGAGGGAAGCCCATTCCATGATGATCAGGGCGTTCGGGATGGCGAGATAGTCTGCGTAGCCGATGGCGTAGAGTTCGCCTTCGTTATGGATGCGGTAGACGTCCATGTGGATGAGGGGCGGCGTAGTATCATATTCCTGTACTATCACAAAAGTGGGGCTTTGGATGTGGGGGATGCCGAGGGCGGCGGCGATGCCGCGCGTCAGGACGGTTTTGCCTGCGCCCAAGTCGCCGTCGAGCGCGAGGAAGCCGCCGCTACGCAATTGGGCGGCCAATTTTGCGCCGAGGGCGAGCATTTCTGCTTCACTGTTTATGATATATTCTGTCAAAACAGTTTCACCTCTAACAGGGGCTTGACAAAGTCGCCGTAGCGATCCTGTTCAATGGCGGCGCGGACGTCCTCCATCAGGCGCAGAGAGAAGCGCAGGTTGTGGATGGAGAGCAATTGCGCCGCGAGGGGCTCCTCCACGCTGACGAGGTGGCGGATATAGGCGCGGGAGAAGTTGCGGCAGGCGTGGCAGTCGCAACCGTCCTCTATGGGGGTGAAGTCGCGCTCGTATTTTTTATTGTGGAGGTTCATGCGTCCCCGGCGCGTGAGGGCCAGACCGTGGCGGGCGATGCGCGTTTGCAGCACGCAGTCGAACATATCCACGCCGCGCAACACGCCTTCCAGCAGGCAGTCGGGGCTGCCCACGCCCATCAGATAGCGCGGCTTGTTTGTGGGCATATGGGGGCGGATGACTTCTAACATTTCATACATAACGGGCTTGGGTTCGCCGACGGAGAGCCCGCCTATGCCATAGCCCACGAAGTCCATATCGGAGAGGGTTTTCGCGCTCTCTATGCGCAGATCGGGATATACGCAACCCTGCACGATGCCGAAGAGGGCTTGGTCAGAGCGCGTATGCGCGGCTTGGCAGCGGGCGGCCCAGCGGTGCGTGCGCTCCATGGCGGCGCGGGCATAGGATTCCGTTGCCGTGCCGGGCGCGCATTCGTCGAAACACATGGCGATATCCGCGCCAAGGGCCTGCTCCACCTCCATCACGCTTTCGGGCGTAAAAAAGTGTTTGCTGCCGTCGATATGCGAACGGAAGAGCACGCCGTCCTCTTGAATTTTGTTGATATTGGCCAGCGAAAACACCTGAAAGCCGCCGCTGTCGGTCAGTATTGGCCTGTCCCAATACATAAAGGGGTGCAGGCCGCCCGCTTCGCGCACCAGCGCGTGGCCCGGGCGTAGATAGAGGTGATAGGTGTTCGCCAGAATGATGGACGCGCCCGCTTCCGCCACGTCGCGTGGGAGCAGGGTTTTCACGGTCGCGCGCGTGCCGACGGGCATAAAGCAGGGCGTCTCAATCACGCCGTGCGGCGTGGTGACGCGCCCGCGCCGCGCGCCGGTTTGGGCGCAGGTATGGAGGAGTTGGTAGCTTAGGGGGTGGGGCATGGGTGTACCTCGTGGGGGGGTGTATTCAATCAGGGCGCAATGTATTGCGCCCCTACGGGGACGGGCGGATGGTATCCGCCCCTACGGGTTTATCAAGCGATAATCTGTTATGTAAGCCCAGTCAAGCGGTTGGTTGCCGGGCGGGTCATTGTAGCCTGCTTCGCCTACATCCGTCTCGTATAGCTTGTTTTTAACTATTTCCCCATTTTCCATCGTTACTTCTGTCAGCCTTTCTATACTCATGTGACCTTGCATATTGTAAATGCCGCCCTCGGCGCGTACATAGAGGGCGGAATGCGCGCCGCTGAACCAGTCTACGTATTGAACTGCATGATCCGCAATTGTATAAACCATCCATGCGTAATCCGCTTCGCAGGTTCCTTCCAGGACTATCAACTCCGCAATGCCGTCGCCGTCCAGGTCATACACGCAATAGGTCAGATATTCGTCGTTATATTCATCATGGACTTTTTTGAGAATGGATTCGTATAGGGCATAGTCTGTTGCTTTTTCGATGGGTGCATTCGGCGTTTCTTGCGCGATTAAGGCGCCGGTTTTCTCATCCTCGGACTGCAGGTAGGTTGGGACGGTACATGCTGTGCAGAGCAGGCAGCACAAGAGTAACCATGCGATGGTTTTGTGTTTGGCTTTGTTGCTGAGGTTGGTGTAACGCATTGTGTTATGCTCCTCTCGATATCATTTGTGTATTCCGGGATGGGTGCATTTACGGTGTTGCGCGGGCGAGGCATGCCTCGCCTCTACGGTTGAAACACGCTGATTTTATTGCCGTCGGGGTCTTGGAACCAGAAGGAGTATGCGCCCCATGGTTTTCTTTCGGGTGGGGCGAGGATGCTTATTTCGGGGATATCGCGCAACAGGCGTGCGTGCAGCGCGTCGATGTTTGCGTCGCTGAACATGAGCCATATGGTTTTGTCCTTTGGCAGCTTTACGTCGCCCGGATTGTAGATGTTGAGGTTTTCAAAGCTGTAGTGGCTGCCTTCTATGAAGGGCTCCTCTTGGAGAACGAGTTTGTAGAACGCCGCGAGACGGGGCGCGTTGTCGGTTGTGATGGATATGCCTTGGAAGTGCATGGTGTCCCCTCTGAAGCTTCGTTGCTTGTATACCATCAGGGCGCGATATATCGCGCCCTTACGGTTTGTTTGATTCGGGTGAACCCTACGGGTTCGCGATGGCGGCCTGGGCTGCCGCGAGCCTTGCGATGGGGACGCGGAAGGGGGAGCAGGAGACATAGGCGAGGCCGACTTTGTGGAAGAATTCCACGGAGGAGGGGTCGCCGCCGTGCTCGCCGCAGACGCCGAGCTTGATGTCCGGGCGGGTCTGCTTGCCCAATTTTACGGTCATTTCGACCAGCTTGCCGACGCCGTTTTGGTCGAGACGGGCAAAGGGGTCGTTCTCGTAGATCTTCTTGTCATAGTAGGCGTCGAGGAACTTGCCCGCGTCGTCGCGGGAGAAACCAAAGGTCATTTGCGTGAGGTCGTTGGTGCCGAAGGAGAAGAACTCGGCTTCCTTGGCGATCTCATCCGCCGTCAGGCAGGCACGGGGGATTTCGATCATCGTGCCGACCATATAGCGCAGGTCGGAGCCTGCGGCCTTGATCTCGGCATCCGCTGTCTTGACGACGATATCCTTGACGAATTTCAGCTCCTTGACTTCGCCGACCAGCGGGATCATGATCTCAGGCACCGAATTCCACTCGGGATGCGCGTTGCGCACCGCGATGGCGGCGCGGATGACGGCCTTTGTCTGCATGACCGCGATTTCGGGATAAGTGATGGTCAGACGGCAACCGCGGTGGCCCATCATCGGGTTGAACTCGTGCAGGTTTGCTATGATGTTCTTGATATCCTCGACGGTCTTGCCCTGCGCGTTCGCGAGCAGCTCGATATCCTTTTCCTCTGTGGGTACGAACTCGTGCAGCGGGGGATCGAGGAAACGGATCGTGACGGGGTGGCCCTCCAAGGCCTCGTAGATCTTCTCAAAGTCGCCCTGCTGCATGGGGAGTATCTTTTCTAAGGCCGCTTCGCGCTGCTTCACGGTGTCGGCGCAGATCATCTCGCGGATGGCGGCGATGCGGTCGCCCTCGAAGAACATATGCTCGGTGCGGCAGAGACCTATGCCCTCCGCGCCCAGCTCACGCGCCTTGCGGGCATCCTGCGGGGTGTCGGCGTTGGTGCGGACTTTCAGGCGGCGGAACTTGTCCGTCAGGTCCATGATGCGGCCGAATTCGCCCGCGATCTCCGCGTCGATGGTGGGCAGCTTGCCCTCATAGATCTTGCCCGTGGAACCGTCTAAGGAAATGAAGTCACCCTCTCCGTAGGTCACGCCGCCGAGGGAGAAGGTTTTGTTGTGCTCGTCCATCTTGATTTCCTGGCACCCCGAGACACAGCACTTGCCCATACCGCGCGCGACAACTGCCGCGTGGGAGGTCATACCGCCGCGCACGGTCAGTATGCCCTGCGCCGCCTTCATGCCCTCGATATCCTCGGGGGAGGTCTCCAAACGAACCAGAATGACCTTTTCGCCGCGGTCGTTCCATTCCTTGGCGTCGATGGCGGTGAATACCGCCTTGCCGCAGGCGGCGCCCGGGGACGCTGCCAGGCCCTTGCCGATGGGGGCGGCTTCTTTCAACGCCTTGGGATCGAATTGCGGGTGCAGTAGGGTATCCAAATAGCGCGCATCGATCATCATGACAACCTCTTCTTCGGTCTTCATGCCCTCGTCGAGCAGGTCGCAGGCGATTTTGAGGGCCGCCTGCGCGGTGCGCTTGCCGTTGCGGGTTTGCAGCATAAAGAGTTTCCTGTCCTCGATGGTGAACTCCATGTCCTGCATATCGTGGTAGTGATGCTCCAGAATATCGCAGATTTTTTTGAACTCCACGAGCACTTCGGGCAGAATCTCGCTCATCTTTTCGATTTTCATGGGCGTGCGTATGCCCGCGACGACGTCTTCGCCCTGCGCGTTCATCAAGAACTCACCCATCAATTTCTTCTCGCCGGTGGCGGGGTCGCGCGTGAACGCCACGCCCGTGCCGCTGGTATCGCCCATGTTGCCAAAGACCATCATCTGCACGTTGACGGCGGTACCCCAGGAATAGGGGATGTCGTTGTCGCGGCGATAGACGTTGGCGCGGGGGTTGTCCCAACTGCGGAAGACGGCCTTGATGGCGCCGAAGAGCTGTTCCACGGGATCCTGCGGGAAGTCGGTGCCGATATCCTGCTTATATTCGGCCTTGAACTGCATGGCCAATTCTTGCAGGTCGTCTGCGGTCATATCGATATCATCGTGGATGCCGCGCTGTTCTTTCAGCCTGTCGATGAGCACCTCAAAGTGCTTCTTGCCGACTTCCATAACGACATCGGAATACATCTGAATGAAGCGGCGATAGCAATCCCAGGCCCAGCGGGCATTCCCGCTCTTCTGCGCGATGACTTCGACCACCTCGTCGTTCATGCCGAGGTTCAAAATTGTATCCATCATGCCCGGCATGCTGGCGCGGGACCCGGAGCGGACGGAAACGAGGAGCGGATTCTCCTTATCGCCGAACTTTTTGCCGACCAGCGCTTCCATCTTTTCGATGTACAGCAGAATTTCCGCTTGGATCGATGCGTTGATCTCGCGACCATCCTCATAATACTGCGTGCAGGCTTCGGTCGTGATGGTAAATCCCTGGGGTACCGGAAGCTGAATCTTGGTCATTTCCGCAAGGTTGGCGCCCTTGCCGCCGAGGAGATTTTTCATCCCCGCGTCGCCTTCGCTGAACATGTAAACGAATTTCTTCAATTTTTGTTCCTCCCATTATTTTCGTATTTTGCCATCTGACAGTATACTCGAAAGGGGGGAGGATTTCAAGCTTGCAGGGCGTTTTTTTGAAATTTTTTGCGATTATTTTGCATGGGGGGTGTAGCCAATGTGCAAGGTTCAACGCGCAATGCGCATTTGGGAATCCGCAAAAGCGCGAAAAGGCGCGAAAGGGGAACCATCTTTAAGCGGGGTTTCTTATCTTTCGTGCTTTCTGTTTTTTGCGTACAACAACTTTATGTTGTCGTGGTGTACTACATTGTTATATCTCCGGCAGATCGTCGAGCAATTCAATCGCCACAAGCTTACATCCTAACCATTCGGTCTCACCGTTTGGCGCCCAATACTCTGCGTTTTTCGTTAAATAGTATATCGTTATCGCATCCTTATCGTAAATCTCCAAACCGATGACATCGGTGGGTATGGTATCGCCAAATACGGGCGGGTTTCCCAAATAATCTATCGGGGGTTTGTCTAAAAACACCAGTTGACTGAGATTGGGCATAAACAACGTGCGCATATTTTCAATGAATTCGATAGTTCCCTCAAAAATGATTCTATGCACTCCACTCCCATCAAGGCATGCTATCCAAAGCTCCTTCACAGATTCGGGAATGTACAATTCAGTTAAGCTATACGTCGATGCCAATAACGAATCCTTCAATACCGATACTTTCGGTGGGATACTAAAACTCTCAAGCGAAAGACATCCTCCGAATGCACCCCCGCCTATTTCTTCTATTGTGTCGGGCAGGTTTATCTCTTGCAAAGCACGCAGTCCTGCAAATGCGGAATCTCCAATCTTGATTAGCCCGTCCGGCAACGTGATTTTTCTCAATTTTGAGTAATCGTTTTCATTGTAATGAAAGTTGCAAAACTCAATACGTGCAATCTCGGTTATACCCGGCATAAATACCAGCTCTTCCATCGTTTCCACTATGGCTGAGGTTTCTTTGATGATGCTTTCGCTGACGAGATAGTTCTTTGTCATACACATCGACCAATTGTCAAGCCCGGTCGGCGTCAGTATGGTCAATATGCCCGATTCATAAGTCCAGTCCACTGTATAATCCTTATAATTTACGACGATGAAGGGAGTGGGACTTGGGGGAACTATGGCACCGGTCGGTTGGGCGGTTTCCTGCGCCGGGGGCGCTTGGGCGGTCTCTTTCGCTGGGGGTGTTTCCGGCTGATTTGCGCAACTGAAAGAGAGCTCTGTTGTGATTAAGAGTATTGCGGGAAATATAAAAGTAAGTATACGTTTCATTGATTTAATCCTCCTTGTTAAGGCCCGACATAACACGCAACACCAACCCAATTGGAGCTCCATTCCACATCACGGTTGGAGTAACGGGTCTAATCATAACGCCGTTTACTCCGTAAGTTTGCTTGTCCACTTGCACAGCTTCTCCTTTACCAATCTATTGGCGGCAAGTCCTCCAGTGATTCAATCGCAACAAGTTTGCATCCTAACCACTCGGTTTCGCCGTTTGGTTCCCAATACTCTGCATTTTTCACCAGATAGTAAATAGTTATCGCGTCCTCATCGTAAATCTCCAAGCCGATAATATCAGAGGGCATATTTCCCGGCGGGACGGATATCCCCTCATAATATATTGGTGGCTTATCCAAGAACACCAATTGGCTTAGATAGGGCATGAACAATGTGCGCATATCATCAATACTTTCGATAGTCCCGGCAAAAATGATTCTGCGTAATCCGCTATCGGAAAAACAATGTATCCCTATCTTCTTTACAGCTTCGGGAATGTACAATTCGGTCAGCGTATACGTAAACCCCAATATCTCATCGTCCAATACCGTTACTTTCGGTGGAATATCAATACTCTCAAGCGAATAGCAGCAATGAAATGCCCCTGCACCTATTACTTCTATTGTATCAGGCAGGTTTACTTGTTGAAGCGCATAGAGACGGGAAAATGCGTCTCCTCCAATTGTGATTAACCCATACGGCAATGTTATTTTCGTCAGTCTTGAAAATGCATTTGTGTTATGCTTAAAGTCGCAAAGCGCATAACGGGGAATCTCGGTTATTCCCGCCGAAAACACAACATCCTCAACCGTTTCCAATATAGCTGTGATTTCATCGCTATAGTAATATTCATCCATGCATACCATCCAGTTCTCAATCCCGGTTGCTGTCAGCAAGGTTAATGTGCCGGATTCAAAAATCCATTCCTCTGTATATTTCACGGGTACTGTATCTTTTATTTCCGGTGGGGTAGGATCGGGGCTTGGGTAAGTTTGTATTGCGGTTGGTTGGGTGGTCTCTTGCGCTGTGGGCATTTCCGGTTGATTTGCGCAACCGAAAGAGAGCGCTATTGTGATTAGGAGTATTGCAGGAAGTATAAAAGTAAGTATGCGTTTCATTGATTCAATCCTCCTGACGGATCATGATTTGCATTAAGTCGGGCGCGTTTGCAATGAACAGACCTGTTTTTTCGGCACTTTGTTCGCAGTAGCGTATATGCCGCGCGGCGTTGTCGCCCTTTTTGTATAGCGCAAAGGGGACGGGGGCGGCGCTGTGGGTGCCGAGGGACAGGGGCGTGGGGTGATCGGGCAGGAGGAGGGCGGCAAAATCCTCGCCGCAGTTTTGCAGCCAGGCCATTACCGGGCCGACGATTTTTGCGTCGATTTGCTCGATGGCATAGCATTTCTCGCGGACTTGGCGCCGGTGACCGCATTCGTCCGCCGCTTCCACGTGGATGTATACATAATCCGCGCCGTTTTGTAAGGCGGCGATGGCCGCCCTGGCCTTGGCGGCATAGTCCGTGTGGTAGTCTCCCGTTGCGCCGGGGACGCGGATGCGCTCCATGCCCGCGCAGAGGGCGATGCCGTGCAGGAGGTCGATGGCGGAGATCATCGCGCCGCGCAGACCGAAAGTTTCCCGGAAGTTTGGCAACCGGGGCTTCTTGCCCTCGCCCCAGAACCAGATGCCGTTGGCGGGGTGCTCACTGAGCAGCGCGCGAGCGGCTTGCATATAGGAGAGGAGGATTTCGGCGTTTGTACCCTTGGGGAGATATTCGCGCACGGGTTGGCCCGTGATATCGTGGGGCGGCGTGAGGTCTGCTCCCCCTTGGGCGTTATGTAAGACTAAGCAGTTGCGATAGGAGATGCCCGCGTGGAGGTCGGCGTTTTGCAGGGGCAGCCCAACGGCGAGCTTGGCGATCAGGGCATGCGCTTCCTCTGTAGGAATCTCGCCCGCGCTGTAATCCAAAAGGATTGCGTCTTCCAAGTTGTCTGTTTCCGAAAATGTGACAAGGTTGCAGCGATAGCAAACATCGGTCTCCGCAAGCTCTATACCCATGCTGACCGCTTCCAATGAGGAACGGCCCGTATATCGGCGCGCGGGATCATAGCCCAGCACCGCAAGGTTGGCCACATCGCTCCCCGCGGGCATATCCTCGGGGATGGTCTGCACCATGCCAAAGAGCGCGGCGGCACTCGCCAGCGCGTCCATATGCGGATGCGCGGACACGTCTAACGGTGTTCGGTTACCCAGCGTGGGGTGGGGCAGATCGGCCATGCCGTCGCCCAGGAATACGATGATCTTCATAAACCACCCCCGATTTTTATGGCATGATTATACCATAAGAAGAACTATAAGCAATATGGGAGAGGGGGGTGGATATTTCAATTCGATTTTGCCTGCTTCACTGCGGTTACACTTTTAACGGATTGCTTAAAAAATCACGAACCACCCGTAAAACGGGTGGTTTGCACAGGGGCTATAAGCCCAGGTTGCCGACTCGCGCCTAAAGACGCCAGCTTTCACGGTGTTCAAGCTACTTTGTCTCGCCTTACTTTAC
>WREI01000067.1 GCA_009779405.1 Clostridiales bacterium | reverse complement strand
TGAAGGCTGAGCTGTTCAACCTCCGTTTCCAGACCGTTACGGGGCAGATCGCGAATCCGCACCGCATCGGCGAATGCAAAAAAGACATCGCTCGCATCAAGACCATCTTGACGCAGCGCGCCGAATAAGGAGGAGCAACAATGGAACAGAGAGGTTATCGCAAAACCCGTATCGGCGTAGTCGTCAGCGACAAGATGGACAAGACCATCGTCGTCGCGATCAAGACCAAGTATCGCCACCCCTTGTACGGCAAGATGGTCAATAAGACCACGAAATTCAAGGCCCACGACGAGGAGAACCAGTGCGGCATCGGCGACACGGTCAAGATCATGGAAACCCGCCCGATTTCCAAAGACAAGCGTTGGCGTTTGGTGGAAATTCTCGAGAAGGCGAAGTAAGCGGAGGATAGGCGAATGATTCAACCCCAAACAAGACTGAAAGTCGCCGACAACAGCGGCGCGAAAGAGATCATGTGCATACGCTGCCTTGGCGGTTCGCACGTGAAGAACTCCGGGATAGGCGACATCATCGTCGCCGCGGTCAAGTCCGCAACCCCCGGCGGCGCGGTGAAGAAGAAGGACGTCGTACGGGCGGTCATCGTCCGCACGACCTTCGAGACCAACCGTCCCGACGGCAGCCACATCCGTTTCGACGACAACGCGGCCGTCATCATCAACGATAAGAAAGAGCCCCGCGGCACCCGTATCTTCGGGCCGGTCGCCCGCGAGCTGCGTGAAGGCGGTTATATGAAGATCGTCTCCCTCGCGCCGGAAGTGCTGTAAGAGGAGTATGCTATGAACAAGTTAAACGTCAAAAAAGGCGATACCGTCCTCGTCATCAGCGGCGCGGACAAGGGAAAGAAGGGCAAAATCCTCGTCTCCCACCCGAGCAAAAGCCGCGTCGTGGTGCAGGGTGTGCACATGATCACCCGCCACGTCAAACCCCGCCGCCAGGGCGAAGCCGGCGGCCGCATCGAGCAGGAAGGCACGATCCACGTCTCCAACGTGAAGCTGATTTGCCCCGAGTGCCGCATGCCCACCAAGGCCGTGCACCGGATGGTGGAGCGGAACGGCAAGACCGTCTCCGTCCGCGCTTGCTCCGAATGCAAGAAGACCATAGATTGATTCAGAAGGAGGAAAGCTAAGTGGCTAAGAAAGCAACAGCGGCAGCGCCGGCTCCGGCGAAGAAGAAGCCTGCACAGGCAATGAAGCCCTTTTCAGGCAGTCCCCGTCTGAAAGAGCGCTATAACAACGAGATCATCCCCGCCCTGCGTGAGAAGTTCAACTATAAGAACGTCAACGAAGTGCCTAAGTTAGAGAAGATCATCCTGAACATGGGTTTGGGGACCGAGAAGGACAATCCCAAGGGCATGGAGAGCGCGCTGAACGAACTGGGCAAAATCGCGGGTCAGAAGCCCGTGATCACCAAGGCCAAGAAGTCCGTCGCGAACTTCAAAGTCCGTGAAGGCATGAACATCGGCGCAAAGGTCACCCTGCGCGGCGACAGAATGTATTACTTCGCCGACCGCCTGCTGAACATCGTGCTCCCCCGCGTGCGCGACTTCCGCGGCGTATCCGACAAGTCCTTCGACGGGCGCGGCAACTATGCCATGGGCGTGCGCGAGCAGCTCATTTTCCCGGAAATCAACTATGACGACGTCGATAAAGTGCGCGGCATGAACATCGTATTCGTCACCAGCGCGAAGTCGGACGAAGAAGCCAAGGCCCTCTTGGCGCTCATCGGCGTTCCGTACGCACAGGCATAGGAGGAGCAAAACACATGGCAAAGACAAGCATGAAAATCAAGCAGGCCCGTCCCGCGAAGTACAGCACCCGCGCCTACACGCGCTGCCGCATCTGCGGCCGCCCGCACTCGGTGCTGCGCAAGTACGGCATCTGCCGTATCTGCTTCCGTAACGAAGCGTATGCCGGGAACATCCCGGGCGTGCGCAAGGCAAGCTGGTAAGAGGAGGAAATCACAATGACAGATACCATTGCAGATATGCTGACAAGAATCCGCAACGCGCTGATCGCGAAGCACGATTCCGTGGACGTACCCTCTTCCACCATCAAGAAGGCGATCGCCCAGATCCTCGTCGATGAGGGCTATATCAAGAGCTTCCGCATCATCGAGGACGGCATCCTCAAGACCATCCGCATCGAGCTGAAGTATGGCAAGAACAAGCAGCGCGTCATCGTCGGCATCCAGCGCGTGTCCCGCCCGGGTCTGCGCGTCTATGCCCGCCGCGACGAGATCCCCAAGGTCCTCGGCGGCATGGGCATAGCCGTGCTCTCCACCTCCCGCGGTGTAATGACGGACAAAGAGGCCCGCAAGCAGGGCGTCGGCGGCGAAGTATTGGCTTACGTATGGTAGTGCTCCGCACTCGGTTCGACAAAGCTGCGTTTTGTCGCCACGGTACATGCGGTATAATTTCCGCCGCGCGTGTCGCCGGAAATTATGATTGAAGCCAACTGCCGCCTGCACAGCTCCATCCAACAGGTAAAGTTGCAGATGCCAACCCACCCGTAGGGGCGAGACATGTCTCGCCCGCCGAATACGAAAAACCCACCCGTAGGGGCGGATACCAATACGCCCGCGTATACAGAAATAAACCGAACAGGAGAAAGGTAATGTCAAGAATCGGAAAACTTCCGGTGGCAATCCCCGCCGGAGTGACAATCACGGTCGATGACGCGCACGTTGTGACCGTCAAAGGCCCCAAGGGTACCCTCAGCGCCAAGATCTCCCCCGAAATCGAGATTTCGCAGGAAGACGGCGTGCTGACGGTCAAGCGTCCCTCGGAAAGCAAGCTGCACAAGTCTCTGCACGGGCTCTCCCGCACGCTGATCAACAACATGGTCGTCGGCACGACGGCGGGCTTCGAGAAGAAGCTCGAGATCGTCGGCGTCGGCTACCGCGCGGCGCTCTCGGGCAGCGACCTCACGCTGAACCTGGGCTATTCCCACCCCGTCAGCTTCAAGAGCGAGAACGGGATCAGCTTCGAAGTCCCCGCGCCCACAAAGATCACGGTCAAGGGCATAGACAAGCAAGCCGTCGGGCAGGTGGCCGCGGATATCCGCGCCAAGCGTCCGCCGGAGCCTTATAAGGGCAAGGGTGTTCGCTATGAGGGCGAAACCGTGCGCCGCAAAGAAGGCAAGACCAGTAAGAAATAAGGGAAGGAGCAAAGAGGATGTTTACAAGAATCGATAAAAACGCAGTCCGTAAGAACCGCCATTGGCGGCAGCGCAAGAACATCGTGGGGACGCCCGAGCGTCTGCGTCTGAACGTATACCGTTCCACGAGCCACATCTATGCGCAGATCATCAACGATGAAATCGGACACACCCTTTGTGCCGCTTCCACCTTAGATGCCGCCATCAAGGCTGAGCTCGTCGGCAAGAAAAAGGTCGAGCAGAGCAAGATCGTCGGCAAACTGATCGGCGAGCGCGCTCTGGAGCAGGGCATCAAGCAGGTCGTGTTTGACCGCGGCGGTTATCTGTACACGGGTCGCGTAGCGGCTCTGGCGGATGGCGCGCGCGCGGCCGGCCTGGACTTTTAAGGAGGGACGACATGAGAAACGACAGAAAATTCGAGCGCGAGGTCTCCGAATTCAAAGAACGCAATGTATATATCAACCGCGTTGCGAAGGTAGTCAAGGGCGGTAAGAACTTCCGCTTCACCTGCTTAATGGTCGTCGGCAACGAAAAGGGCAAGGTCGGCGTCGGCTTGGGCAAGGCCGCCGAAATCCCCGAAGCCGTCCGCAAGGGCATCGAAGACGCGAAGCGGCATCTCATCGAGGTCCCCATCGTCGGCACGACCATCCCCCACGCCGTCGAAGGCCGTTTCGGCAAAGGGCATGTGCGCATGCTCCCCGCCGAAGAAGGTACCGGCGTCATCGCGGGTGGTCCCGTCCGTGCCGTCCTCGAAATGGTCGGCATCAAGGATATCCGCACCAAGAGCTATGGCAGCAACAACCCGAGCAACTGCGTCAAGGCGACCATCGACGGTCTGATGCAGCTCCGCACCGCCGAGCAGATCGCGGCCCTGCGTGGCAAGACCGTCGAAGAAATCATGGCATAGGGAGGAGCGGAGCATGTTGAAAGTTACACTCATCAAGAGCACCTGCAAATCCCTCAAAGTGCACCAGGATACGGTCCGTGCACTGGGTCTCCGCAAAATCGGGCAGACCGTCGAAAAGCCCGACAACGCCTGCATACGCGGGCAGATCTTCCGGGTGAAACATCTCGTGAAGGTCGAAGAAGCGTAGGAGGTTTCAAAGACATGAAACTGCACGAATTACAACCCGCGCCCGGTTCCCGCCATGCGCAAAAGCGCGTGGGCCGCGGCACAGGCTCCGGCATAGGCAAGACCTCCGCCAAAGGACACAAGGGGCAGAAGGCCCGCGGCAAGAGCAAGAAGAACGGCTTCGAGGGTGGCCAGATGCCCCTGACGCGCCGCTTGCCCAAGCGCGGCTTCACCAACATCTTTGCGAAGGTATACAGCGTCATCAACATTTCCGCTCTGGAAAAGTTGGATAACGGCACCGAAGTGACGGCTGAACTGCTCAAGCGTACGGGCATCATCAGCAAAATCGAGAAAGACGGCCTGAAAGTTTTGGGCGGCGGCACGCTGACGAAGAAACTTGTTGTCAAGGCAGCGAAGTTCACGGGTTCGGCGGTCGTCGCTATCCAAAAAGCAGGCGGAACGGTTGAGGTGGTATAAATGCTGAACACTTTTATCAACGCCTTTAAGGTCAAAGACCTGCGCAAGAAGATACTCTACACGCTGATGCTGTTGGTTATCTATCGCTTGGGCTGCACCATCCCCATCCCGGGGATCGACGTGGAGGTTTGGAAGGGACTCATCCAGAACCTGACGCTCTTCGACTTCCTCGATATGCTGTCCGGCTCGGCCATCTCCCAGTTCACGCTGTTCGCCATGGGTATTTCACCGTATATTACGGCGTCGATTATCCTGCAACTCTTGACCATCGCCATCCCGGCATTGGAACGCATGAGCAAGGAGGAGGACGGACGCCAGAAGATCGAGAAGATCACCCGCTATGTCGGTATCGGTCTCGCGCTGGTGCAGAGCTTCTCCATCATCATCACCTACGGCTCTCAGATCGTGACCTCGGATCCCAAATGGTGGACCTATGCGACCATCATCATCACCTCCGCGGGTGGCACGGCCTTCCTGATGTGGCTGGGCGAACGCATTACGGAAAAGGGCATAGGCAACGGCATCTCCATGCTGATCTTCGCCTCCATCATCTCCCGCGTGCCTAAGTTCCTGATCGGGCTCTTCCAGGGTCTCATCGTCGGCACGCAGGTTTGGCAGTTCTTCCTCGCTCTGGCGCTCATCGTCGCGCTGATCACCTTCGTCGTGCACATCGACAAGGCCGTCCGCAAGATTCCGGTGCAGTATGCCAAGCGCGTGGTCGGGCGCAAGCTCTATGGCGGGCAGAATACGCATCTGCCCCTGAAAGCCAACGCCAACGGCGTGCTGCCGCTGATCTTCGCGATGACCATCATGCAGTTCCCGACGATGATATTCCAGTTCTTCCCGAACAGCGGCGCGGGCAAGTGGTATGAGAACAACATGAGCGCGAACGCGAACCTGCCCATCATATACTATGTTGTCTTCTTCCTGCTTATCATCGGATTCGGTTACTTCTATTCGAGCATCACCTTCAATCCGGCGGAAATGAGCAAGAATTTGCAGCAGAACGGCGGCTTCATCCCCGGCATACGCCCCGGCAAGCCGACGGGCGAATACTTGGGCAAGGTCAGCAACCGCCTGACCCTCTACGGCTCCCTCTTCCTCGCGATCATCGCCATCGTGCCGACGGTCGTGCTGAACCAGCTGAATATCACCAGCATGTTCGGCGCCACCTCCGTGCTGATCATGGTCAACGTCGCATTAGAAACCACGGAAGCCTTGGAAAGCCAGATGCTGATGCGCCACTATAAGGGGTTCTTGAACTGATGGAACGGCTGATTTTCTTGGGTCCGCCGGGCGCGGGCAAGGGTACGCAGGCGGTCAAAGTCGCGGAACATTTCGGCATCGCGCATATCTCCACGGGGGACATGCTGCGCGCCGAGATGCGCGGCGGCACCGCGCTGGGCATGGCCGCCAAGTCCTATATCGACAAGGGCGAATTGGTGCCGGACAATGTCTTGATTGCCATGGTTCGGGAGCGCGTGCAAGCGGCGGACTGCGCGAACGGCTTTTTGCTGGACGGCTTCCCCCGCACGACCGCACAGGCAGACGCGCTGGCGTCTTTCTCGGAGATCGACCGCGTAATCAACATCGAGGTTCCCTTCGAACTGCTCTTGGCCCGCATCTGCGGACGGCGTATGTGCGCAGCCTGCGGCAAGGCCTATCATACGAGCACGCATGAATCCGAGCTCTGCTCCTGCGGCGAAACGCTGTACCAGCGCGACGACGACAGAGCCGAAACCGTTTCAAGGCGCCTTCGCGCCTACGAGACCAACACCGCGCCGCTGATCGATTATTATTCGGCGTGCGGTCTGTTGGAAACGGTGCGCGGCGACCAAGGCATCGCAAAGGTCGCGGAGGATATCTTCGCGGCCCTCAACGGGTGATCACCTATAAGGACGCTTCCGCCGTGGCAAAGATGCGCGCGGCGGGGCGTATCGTCGCGAACACCCTGCGCCTGTTGGGCGAGAACGTCGCCCCCGGCGTCAGCACGCAAAGGCTGAACGACCTGGCGGACGCCTATATCCGTTCGCAGGGCGCGACCCCTTCCTTCCTGCACTATCGCGGCTATCCGATGTCCGTATGCATCTCGGTCAACGAAGAGGTCGTGCACGGCATCCCGGGCAAGCGAAAGCTCTGCGAGGGCGATATCGTCAGCTGTGATGTGGGCGCGATCTTCGAGGGATACCACGGCGACGCGGCGCGTACCTTTATGGTAGGCAAAGTGTCCGCCAACACGCAAAGGTTGATCCGCGTCACAAAGGAATGCTTTTGCAAGGCATTGGAGCAGTGTCAACGGGGTCGCCGCGTCTCCGATATCTCCCGCGCGGTGCAAAGCCACGCGGAAAGCTGCGGCTACGGCGTGGTGCGCGCATTGGTCGGGCATGGCATCGGCAGGGCCATGCATGAGGATCCCGAGGTCCCGAACTTCGTACAGCGTCGCGGGGGCGATCCCCGCCTGCAACCGGGCATGACCCTCGCCATCGAGCCGATGATCAACATGGGTACGGCGGAAGTGGACTTCAAACACCCCGACGGTTGGACGGTCACGACAAGCGACAAACTGCCCTCCGCGCACTATGAGAACACCGTGCTGATCACCGAGGGCGAACCCGTCATACTGACCTTATGGGAGGGTGAAGAGCTATGATACGCCCGTATCAAGCAGGCGAGGTAGTCATATCAAAGGCCGGACATGAAGCGGGACAGCTGTTCATCGTAATGCAGTCCGAGGAAAACGACTTCGTGACCCTCTGCGACGGACGTCTGCGCACCTTGGAAAAGCCCAAGCGCAAGCGCGTCAAGCACATCGCGCGCATGGCAAAGGCCCCGCTCTTTGTGCAAAACGAGGCCTATCCCGAACTTTTGGACGCACATTTGCGAAAACATTTGGACATGTGCGCAGCACTATGCTATAATAAGGAGGTTAAGCTTGTCTAAACAGGATGTCATTGAATTAGAAGGCATTGTCACCGACACCTTCCCGAACGCCCAGTTCGAGGTAAAGCTGCAAAACGGTCACAAGATACTCGCGACCATTTCAGGCAAGCTGCGGATGAACTATATCCGCATCCTCACAGGCGACAAGGTAACCGTGGAATTATCCACCTATGACCTGAGCCGCGGCCGCATCACCTGGCGCGCCAAGAATTGATGTAGGGGATGACGCCAACAGCGGCATCCCACCGAATACCTACGAACCCGTAGGGGCGCAATATATTGCGCCCTGCCGGAATAACATACACCCCCGCGAATGCGGATACTAACGAACCCGTAAGGGCGGATATCATCCGCCCGCCGAATACAAGCACTAAAGGAGTCCACCCCATGAAAGTCAGACCCTCAGTAAAACCCATTTGCGAAAAATGCAAAATCATCAAGCGCAAAGGCCGCGTGATGATCATCTGCGAAAACCCGAAGCATAAACAGAAGCAGGGCTAAGCCCCTTGCCTGCCGGCTTTCGGCAGACTCGAAATCAAAGCGTTTCGGGGCGGCTGGTATATCCTTACCCGATATACTTCCCGAGGCTACGAATATAGATCAAATGATAACGGAGGAAAGAACCACATGGCTCGTATTGCAGGCATAGACCTCCCGCGTGATAAGCGCGTGGAAATCGGTTTAACCTACATCTACGGCATAGGCCGCCAAACGGCCGTGCAGATCCTCGCCGCGACGGGCGTCAACCCCGACACCCGCGTGCGCGATTTGGATGAAAACGACATCAACAAGCTGCGCGAATACATCGACCGCAACGTCAAGGTTGAGGGCGATCTGCGCCGCGAAGTATCCATGAACATCAAGCGCCTGATCGAGATAGGCTGCTATCGCGGCGTGCGCCATCGCAAAGGCCTGCCCGTGCGCGGCCAGAGCACCAAGCAGAACGCCCGTACGCGCAAGGGTCCCAAGCGCACGCAGGGCGGCAAGAGAAAGTGAGGAACTGAGATATGGCACCCAAGGGTAAAGTAAAGAAAGCCACCACGCGCAAGCGCCGCGAACGGAAGAACATCCACAGCGGACAGGCGCATATCCGTTCCTCGTTCAACAACACGCTCGTCACCATCACGGACTTGCAGGGCAACGCGATTGCTTGGTCCAGTGCCGGTTCCATGGGCTTCCGCGGCTCGCGCAAGAGCACGCCCTTCGCCGCGCAGATGGCCAGCGAAGCGGCGGCCAAAGCCGCCATGGAACACGGTCTCAAAACCGTCGAAGTGTATGTACGCGGACCTGGGTCCGGCCGTGAAGCCGCCATCCGCGCCCTCGCCACCGCGGGTCTGGACGTGAATCTGATCAAGGACGTCACCCCCATCCCGCACAACGGCTGCCGCCCACCCAAGCGTCGCCGCGTCTAAGGAGGAAATCATTTTATGGCAAGATATACAGGTTCCGTCTGCCGGCAATGCCGCCGGGAGGCCTGCAAGCTCTTTTTGAAGGGCGATAAATGTTATACCGAAAAGTGCCCCGTCACGAAAAGGCACACCCCCCCGGGCCAGCATGGCCAGAGCCGCAAAAAGCAGAGCGAGTACGGCATCCAGCTGCGCGAAAAGCAGAAGGTTCGCCGCGCCTACGGCATCTTGGAGTCGCAGTTCCATAAATATTATGAGACCGCGGCCAATATGCGCGGTGTTACCGGCGAAAATATGCTGTCCCTTATAGAGCGCCGTCTCGACAACGTAGCCTATCGCCTGAACTTCGGCGAGAGCCGTGCCATGGCGCGCCAGATGGTCAACCACGGCCACATCCGCGTCAACGGCAGGAAGGTCGATATCGCTTCCTACCAGGTCAAGGCGGGCGATGTGATCTCTGTCAAAGAGACCAGCCGCGAAATCCCCTTCTTCGCCACGCTCAAGGAGCAGGGCGAGAAGCGCACCGTCCCCACCTGGCTCGAACTGGACTGCGAAACCCTCAGCGGCACGGTCAAGAAACTGCCCGCGCGTGAGGATATAGACCTGTCCATTTCCGAACACCTCATCGTCGAGTTCTACTCCCGCTAATGCCGCCATACCGATAGGAGGGTACACCATGATCGAAATCGAAAGACCCAAGCTCGAATGTACCGAGTTGAAATCCAATTATGGCAAATTTGTCGTGGAACCTTTGGAGCGCGGCTTCGGCACCACGCTGGGCAACTCCATGCGCCGCGTGCTGCTGAGCAGCCTGCCCGGTGCCGCGCCCACGTCCATCCGCATCGACGGCATCGTGCATGAGTTCAGCACCATCGAGGGCGTCACAGAGGACGTCACCGAGATCATCCTGAACCTCAAGGAGCTGTCCGTCAAGCTGCACAGCCCCGGCGATAAGAAGGTCACGATCAGCGCCGTCGGTCCCTGCGAGATCCGCGCAAAGGATATCACGCCCGATGCGGACGTGGAAGTCATCAATCCCGACCTGCACATCGCCACCCTCGATGTCGGCGCGAAGCTCAATATGAGCATACACCTCGCGCACGGGCGCGGCTATGTCCCGGCGGACCGCAACAAGCGGCCAGACATGCCCATCGGCGAGATCGCGGTGGACAGCATCTTCACGCCCGTCACCAACGTGAAACCCACGGTGGAGAATACCCGCGTCGGCCAGATCACGGACTATGACAAGCTGACCTTAGAGGTTTGGACCACGGGCGAAATCGCGCCGAATGACGCCGTATCCCTGGCCGCCAAAATCCTGACCGAGCACCTGTCCATCTTCCTCACTGACACCGCGGACTCCGTGGAGATCATGGTCGAGAAGGAAGAGCGCCACAAGGGCAAGGTTATGGAAATGAACATCGAGGATCTCGACCTCTCCGTCCGCTCCTATAACTGCCTGAAGCGCGCTGGGATCAACACCGTCGCCGACCTCTTGCAGCGGGATGAGGATGAGATGATGAAGGTTCGCAACCTGGGCCGCAAGTCCTTGGAAGAAGTACAGTTAAAGATCGCCACGCTGGGCCTGGCTCTGCGTCCGAGCGAGGAATAATCGAGGAGAAAAGTAATGGCAAACCGTAAATTCAGCAGAACTTCCGCCCCGCGCGCCGCACTGCTTCGCAACCAGACCACAGCCCTGCTGTGGAACGGCAAGATCGTCACCACCGAAGCCAAGGCCAAGGAGATACGCTCCATCGCCGAAAAGCTGATCACGCTGGCCGTGCGCACCTATAAGGATGTGGAGGTCGTAGAAAAACAGACCCGCAACGCCAAGCAGCAGGTCATCAAGGTCGAGCGCGAGCAGGATAAGGCCAGCAAGCTGCATGCCCGCCGCCAGATCATGTCCTATCTCTATGACGTCCGTCTCGTGCGTGGCAAGGATGAGAAGAAGGACGACTTCGAGGAGCGTAAGGTGGCCCGCCACCCGGTCGTGGAAAAACTCTTCCGCGAGATCGCGCCCAAGTACGACGGCCGAAGCGGCGGCTACACTACGATTCACAAACTCGGCCCCCGCCGCGGCGACGCCGCCGAGATGGTGGTTATTGAGTTGGTGTAAGCAAGCAATCCAAACAAGAATCCCCGTTCCGGCGGGGATTTTTATATATCCCCCGCAATCCTCGCCAGCTCCTCCCGCCGCGCCAATAGTGCACATTCGTTATTCTGCGGGCTGTCCAGAATCGCGTCACCCCGCAGTTTCAGAAACAGCGGCGAATCCAACACCTCCGGCAGCGAGCGACCGATCACGCTGGTATCCGACAGCGGTATAAAATTGCAGGGCTCGGCGTCGCCATAGGCGTTGATATGAAAGAAACCCTTGCCCGCCGCCAGGCAGCCGCCGGACTTGTACTCATAACCGGGAAACGCGGCGAAGAGGGTCGCGCGATATTGTGCGCGGAAGCGGTCAAGACTGCGAATCAACGCCCCGCGCTGTGCGTCATTCAAACGCAAAGCTTCGCTGCCCTCCTCCACGGCTTCAAATTCCACATAATTAAAATAGCAGCAGCCCTTGCGCACCAAATCTGCCACAAAAGCATCGCTCGAAACAATCCCCAAATTCTCCGAAGTCACCGTCACGGATACGGCAAAGTACATCGCTCGCTCCCGCAATTTCTCCATCGCCGCCGCAATCCCCGCATACACGCCCGCGCCGCGCCGCCTGTCCGTCTCCGTCTCGTTCCCCTCCAGCGAAAAGTAAATATGTATATGCTTGTTGCGGCGCAACAGGTGCAAATCCGTCTCGTTCAGCAGGGTTCCGTTCGTATACACCGTAAAGGTGATATTTTTGAACTTCGCGCAGAACTCCACCACCTCGCGGCGCATAAAGGGCTCCCCGCCCGCGATCATCACAATCCCGATCCCGTACCTGTCCGCATCTGCAAACACCCGCGCAAAATCCCGCAGGCCCATCTCCTCCCGCCGCGGCTTTCCGCAATCTATGGCATGCGAATAACAGCCTGTGCAACGCAGATTGCAGGCCTTCGTCACGCTCATAATCAAGAAGGGCGGGATATGCAAACCCCGCCGCGCATTCCGCCGCCTGCGCGCGTCGGCCCGCACTTGGTTCCGCAGGAAGCGCAGATAATACCCAAGCATCGCGGGCCGCTGCCAAACAGCCCGCAGCATGGGCAGGAACAAGGCCCTCAGCTCGTTATGAAAGAACGCGTGCAAAGGCGCAGTCTTTTTCATAGCGCTTCCACCAACCCCGCCAACCATCGCAATATCTTCGCGGCATCGTCCGCCTTGACTACGCCGTCGCCCGTCACATCGGCGTTCAGCCGTCCCAACGTGTCGAGCACACCCAAGCCCGCAAGATAGCGCAGAACAGCCGCGGCGTCACTTGCGTTCACAATGCCGTCGCCGTTTGCGTCCCCGGGCAGCAGGGGCGGCAGCAGTTCCAACACGCCGCTTTCCACATAGCTGTCCAAGTAATCCGTCCACCACGCAATCGCGGTCTCCAAAGAGCCCTGGCTCCAATATGCGATCTCATACGGCTCCGACAGCCCCGGCAGCACCCGGTAGCGCCGCGCGCCCACAATGATAATATCCCCATGCTTCAAGAACAAAAACCCGCTCCCCGCATAAAAATCGGCGATATTATAGACCACCGCATCGTCCGGCGTAGGTGTAGGCGTGGGGGTAGGAGTAGGAGTAGGTGTGGGCGTAGGCGTGGGCGTGAACTCCGATGTAGGTGTAGGCACCGGCGTCGGCGTAGGTTCCACAACAAACTCCCCATATATCCCCATGCCCTCACAGAGCGGATTCGTCGCAAAATAATCCGCGTCAAAAGCCGGATTCGCTTCTATCGAACCCATATCCCCGCCGATATGTGCCTGCCAGGCGGTCAGCCCCGCGCCGCTAAGCAGACTGCCGGGCCGATTATCGCGAAAAGACGCGCTCCTGCCGACCACAAAATAGCAGTTGTCGTGCATAGTCGGCATCCCGTCCAGAGCGGACAGATCATAGGAAGCGAGACCGGGAAACTCGCCGGGGCTATAGAAACCCGTGACATAGCGAATCTCAATCATCTGCCCCGCAAAGGACGCGGGCTGATACACAATATTGTGGTGAATGGCGGGATTGAGGTTCGGCGGGCAGCCGTCGGGGTTCCCCCAATCCTGGTTTGCGACGCCGAAGTAAAGCGGCGTGTGATAATTCCCCGTGCCGTAAACCACCGCGTTGACGATCGTATTGTTATATACCTGCGCGTCTCTGGATGCATACAGCCCAATCCCCTCCCAGCCCGTATCAATGACCAGATTGTTGCGCACAACGCCGCCGATATTCTCATAATAATCCGGATTCACGCTGAGATCGAAAAACTCCGGGCTGGTATCGAACCCGACCATAATGCCCGCCGCATAGCAGCGTTCAATGCGGTTGTTCTCGATCAGCGCATGGATGGCCCCGCCCTTCGCGTAGACCCCGGTGCTGCAAATATCGTGGATATAGTTGTTCTGCACAACCATATTGTCACCGTTCACATTGTCAATGCCCTCGGCGTTGTTCTCGCCCGTGGGGAAACTCGGGGAAGCGGCATAGGCTCGCCCGGAATTGTATATTTCGCAATAGCGTATCGTGATATTGTCGCAGTTCGGCTTGATCTTTACCACATCGTTCCGCGAATCATGCAGAATGCAATCTTCTATGACGATATTCGACGCGCCGCTGCGGTCAGGCTGCCCCCAGTCCCACTTCGTCTCTATGCAGACCGCATAGAAGCCGCCCACTACCTCGACGCCCTGCAATTTGCCGCCGGAGGAGCCGACGTCAAAGCGTATGGCGGAGCTTTGCTTATACGTATCGGGGTCGTGCGCGAGTGGCAATTCAATCACCGCCCACTCGCCCTTTGCCGATTTGATGGTGACATTGGGATTCTGAATGCGCACATTGCTATGCTCATAATAGGTGCCCCCGCGCAACACAACACAGCCCCCCGGCCCCGCGGCGGCCAGCGCGGCGTTGATGCTCCCATACGGCGCGCCAACGGCCCCGGTCGCGGTCGCGTCATTGCCATCGGGCGAGACATAGATGGCCCCGGCGGGGTCATCCGCAGTATTGGTACGCGGCCCAACAGTGAGGGAAGACGCCCCCCGGCTATGCGGCAAGGCCACGAACAGGCCGAAGGCCAATGCCACGGCCAACAGGATGGATATTGCCCATTTCAATTTCGCTTGCATTTGATTTTCCTCCAATTTAGATGTGCATCAGTCGTGAAACTCAAGCGCTCCACCGTTTTATGTTTTGTTCTTCTTTGATTCTCATGCTCAATCTATGGCCACGTCGCCTTGAATTAAAATATTTTTCACTTTACCGGAGTCGTCAAACATAAAGGTGAAAGCTCTATTGTCCGCGTTT
>WREI01000066.1 GCA_009779405.1 Clostridiales bacterium | reverse complement strand
GATAGCAGACCAAAAGAGCAGCAACAGTGTGAAGGAAAGCCACGGGGCGCCGCCCCGCACCCCGCTGGGAGGTGCGACCTCCCAGACCCTGCGGAGGGTGGGCATTTAAACTTGCAATTTGCACCCTGCGCCCTGTTTCCGAAAAACCATCTCCCCAGCGCTCTTTTTTTGTGCTATACTATTATGAGTTTTTATACGAGCAAAGGAAGTGACCCAAATGGAACTGCCTAAGACCTACGATCCCTCCGCTGTGGAGCCCAAATGGTACAAGATTTGGGAGGAGAGCGGCTATTTTCATGCCGTGCCGAACCCCGAGAAGAAGCCGTTTTGCATTATGATGCCGCCGCCCAATATCACGGGCGTGCTGCATATGGGGCATGCCGTTGACCAGACCCCGCAAGACATCTTTACCCGCTGGCGGCGTATGCAGGGCTATGAGGCGCTGTGGCTGCCGGGTACGGATCATGCCAGCATTGCCACGGAGGTGAAGATCGTGGAGAAGATGGCGAGCGAGGGGCTGACCAAGGCGATGATAGGCCGCGAGGCGTTTTTGGAGCGCGCTTGGGCTTGGCGGGCGGAATATGGCGGCACGATCGTCCGCCAGAGCCGCGCGCTGGGCAGCAGCGCGGACTGGGCGCGCGAGCGCTTCACCATGGACGAGGGCTGCTCCCGCGCCGTGCTCGACGTGTTTATGCGCCTGTATAACAAGGGGCTGATCTACCGCGGGCACCGCATCGTCAACTGGTGCCCCACCTGCAAGACCGCGCTCTCCGACGCGGAGGTGGAGTTTGAGGAGCAGCAGGGGCATCTGTGGCATATACGCTATGACGCGCCGGATAAGAGTTATTCGGTGACCGTTGCCACGACGCGGCCCGAGACCATGCTGGGCGATTTGGCCGTGGCCGTGCATCCCGAGGATGCGCGCTATAAAGATATTATCGGAAAGACTGTTATTTTGCCGTTGATGGAGCGGGAGATTCCCGTTGTGGCGGATACGTACTGTGAGATGGAGTTTGGCACGGGCGCGGTGAAGATTACGCCGAGCCATGACCCGAACGACTTTGAGGTCGGTGCGCGGCACGGTTTGGGCCTGCATACCGTGATGCATGAGGACGGGACCATCAACGAATTGGGCGGGCAGTTCGCGGGGCTGGACAGATATGCCGCGCGCAAGGCGATTGTACAGGCATTGGAGGCGAGCGGGCAGCTGGTGAAGACGGAAGGGCATCTGCACAACGTGGGCACCTGCTATCGCTGCCATCATACGATTGAGAGTTTGGTTTCCAAACAGTGGTTTGTTTCCATGAAGCCGCTGGCAGAACGGGCGATTGCCGCTGTGAAAGCGGGGGCGGTGCGCTTTGTACCCGAGCGCATGGAGCATACATTTTTGCATTGGATGGAGAATATACGTGACTGGTGCATTTCACGCCAGCTTTGGTGGGGACACCGCATCCCCGCCTATTATTGCGATTGTGGGGAGATTACGGTGACATTGGACGCACCCGACGCCTGCCCGCATTGCAGCGGCGCGCTGCGACAGGATGCCGATGTGCTGGACACCTGGTTCTCCTCGGGGTTGTGGCCCTTCTCCACGCTGGGCTATCCCGACAGGACGCCCGAATTGGAGTATTTCTACCCCAACACCATGCTGGTGGCGGGTACGGACCTGATTTTCTTCTGGATCGCGCGGATGATTGTGTTTGGATTGGAAGTGATGGGCGAGGTGCCGTTTGCGACCGTGTGTTTCAACGGCATACTGCGCGACGCGCTGGGGCGCAAGATGAGCAAGAGCCTGGGCAACGGCATAGACCCCTTGGAAGTGATCGAGAAATACGGCGCGGATTCGCTGCGCTATGCGCTCATCACGGGCGCAAGCGTTGGCAACGATTCGCGCTTCCGCGAAGAGAAGGTGGAGAGCGCGCGGAATTTCTGCAATAAGCTCTATAACGCCGCGCGCTTTATTCGGATGCAGGTGGAGAAGCTTGGGGGTGCTGATTTTGCGCTGCCCGATGCTGATTCGCTTGGCACGGCGGAGCGCTGGATTTTGACCCGCTTGCAGGAGGTGATTGAGCAGATCACCGCACATTTGGAGGGCTTTGACCTGAACCAAGCCGGGCAGAAGATCTATGATTTCATTTGGGGCTCGTTCTGCGATTGGTATATTGAGCTCACCAAACCCGCCTTGCAGGGGGACGGCGCGGGGAACACGCTGGCGGTGCTTCTGTATGTGTTCAGGCAATGCCTGCAATTGCTGCATCCCTATATGCCGTTTATCACGGAGGAGCTGTATCAGGCGCTGCCGGGGGCGGAAGCAACTATAATGCGGAGTGCTTGGCCCGTGGCATGTGATTCATTGCGGTTTGCGGCGGACGCCGCGCGTATGGAGACCGTGATGGAACTGGTGCGCGCCATCCGCAACGCTCGCGCAGAGAAGCAGGTGCCGCCCGCACAGAAGATCGAAGTATTGGTGGTGAGCGGGGATGCAACGGCGCTGTCGGCGTTGGGCGTGCATATTCAGCGCCTTGTGAACGCGCAGAGTGTCGGCTTTGTTATGGATGCGCCCGCAAGCGAGGGCGCGATACATATTATCGTAAACGGCGCGGAAGCATATCTGCCGCTGGCGTCGCTGGTGGATATGGAGAAGGAACGCGCCCGTGCGGAGAAGGAACGCGCGCGCTTGGAGGGCGAGATCGCCCGCGCGCAGGGCAAGCTCGCAAATGAAGGGTTTATCGCCAAAGCTCCGCCCGCTGTGGTGGAGGAGGAGCGGCGCAAACTGGGCGCGTTATTGGATATGCTGGAAAAGGCCGTGGCCAGGGAGACGTCGTTGGGGTTGCGCGAATGACATGTGGCCCCGAACGGTACAGACTACTCACGCAGCAAGCGCAGAAAATGCTTGCCATAGCGCTCTAATTTCACTTGCCCTACGCCGCTGACGGAGAGCAGTTCTTCCGCCGTTTGCGGGTGTTTTCGGCACATGTCCACGAGGGTTGCGTCGGAGAAGATGACGAAAGCGGGGACGAGTTCTTTGCGCGCGATTTCGAGACGCAGTGCTTTCAGCTTTATCAGCAGATTGTCGGATACTGCGTAACTTGCTTTTTGCTTGGCGGGGCGCGGGGGCTTTTCGGCGCTATCCGGCTTTTGGCCCCGCATGGTTACGCGCACATCGCCGCGCAGGACTTCGCCCGCGCGGGGCGTGGTACTGAATTTGCTTTCGCTGTCTTGGATATAGCCCAGCGCAATCAGTCGGTTGACTATGGCGCGGATATAGTTGCGCGGCACGCCCTTCATAATGCCGAACGTGGACAGATCGGTGAAATCCTCCGATTTGCCGAGCAGGATATCGGCCGTATGCGTGAACATAAAGCGGCATCCGGCCTTGTTCAGACGCAGGATATGGGACAGGATCTTTTGCGCGTCGACGCTGATATCAATTTCATCGAAGACGCCGACACAGTTGCCGCAGTTTTCGCAGTCCGTGTCGCTCTTCTCGCCGAAATAGCGGAGCATAAAGCCGCGCAGGCAGACGTCGCACTCGCAGTAGCGCTCCATATGGTTCAACAGCTGTCGGTTGCGGGCGATCTCCTCCTCGTTTTCGCTCTTGTTGATGAGGAACAGCGCGGTGTTGATATCCCTGCGGGCATAGAATAATATGCAGTCGGCGGAGAGCCCGTCGCGGCCTGCGCGGCCCGCTTCTTGATAGTAACTCTCCACATTCATCGGCATATTGTAGTGGATGACAAAGCGCACGTTGGACTTGTCTATACCCATGCCGAAAGCGTTGGTGGCGACGATGATGCGCACGCGGTCGTGCAGAAAATCGTCCTGCGCGCGGCTGCGCTCCGCGTCTTCCAAGCCCGCGTGATAGCGCGCCGCGCTGTGGCCGCTCGCTTGCAACCGCTCGGCGACGTCTTCGACCTCCTTGCGGGTGGAGCAGTATACGATGCCGCTGCCGTCGTCACCGCGCTTGCGCAGGTATTGCGCCAGGGCGGCATATTTATCTTTCGGCTTTTTGACTTCAAAATACAGGTTCGGGCGGTCGAAGCCTGTCACCACCGCGAGGGGGTTTTGCAGAACCAGGCTGCGCAAGATATCCTCCCGCACGCGGGGCGTGGCGGTCGCCGTGAACGCCGCCACAGTGGGGCGGACGGGCAATGCGCGCACGAATTCGGGGATGTCCAAGTAACTTGGGCGAAAATCCTGGCCCCACTGCGAGATGCAGTGCGCCTCATCCACGGCGAGCAGGGATATTTCCAGGCGGAGGGCAAGTTCCTGCATGGACGGCGTGAGCAGGCGCTCCGGGGCAATGTAGATGATTTTGTAGGTTCCCGCGCGGGCGCGCGCCATCACTTTGGCATACTGCGTATCGTTGAGGGAGCTGTTGATATAGGCCGCGGGGACGCCGCAGGCGACGAGCGCCAGCACCTGGTCGCGCATCAGGGAGATCAGCGGCGAGATAACCAGCGTCACGCCCGGCAGCAGCAGGGCGGGAACCTGATAGCAGACCGACTTCCCCGCGCCCGTCGGCATCACGCCCAGCGCGTCGCGTCCGCTTGTGAGCGCGTCGATGATCTCGGTCTGCCCCTCGCGGAAGCTGTCATAGCCGAAGTATTGTTTCAGAATTTCGTTGGGGGTTATGGGAGCATACCTCTCTTCAACGGGATATTTCTTCTTAAAAATTATATCAAATCTTGTCCCGGTTTTCAATCCGTGTTAGAATGCAGTATGAAACTTAGATCGCTGCAAGTAGACGTCCTCGTCGCGGAGATAGGCAGCACCACCACGGTGGTGAACGCCTTTCATGGCCTGGGCACGGGCGCGCCGCGCTTCTGCGGGCAGGGGCAGGCAGCGACGAGTGTATCGCAGGGGGATGTGCGCATCGGGCTGCGCGCTGCCATGGAGGATTTGCGCGCGAAGCTGGGTTTGGCGGAGCTGCACTATAAACGGATGCTGGCCACTTCCAGCGCGGCGGGCGGACTGCGTATGACCGTGCATGGGCTGGTTTATGATATGACCGTGCGCGCGGGGCGCGAAGCCGCGCTGGGGGCGGGCGCGAATATCCACCTCGCCACGGCGGGCAAATTGCAGGACGGGGAATTGGCGGAGATTCTGCGCATACGCCCCAACCTGATTCTGCTGGCGGGCGGTACCGATTATGGGGATCGGGATACGGCCCTGCACAATGCCGAGCAGTTGGCCGCTCTGCCACTGCGTGCGCCTGTGATTTATGCGGGAAATATCGCGAATCAGCGGGCCGTGCGGGAGATTTTTGCGCGGGCGAATAAGCCGCTGACCGTTACCGAGAATGTATATCCGCGCTTGGACGAGCTGAATATTGAGCCTGTGCGCCGCGTGATACACCGCGAGTTTGAGACGCATATCACCGCCGCGCCGGGTATGGCGGAACTGCGGCAGTTGGTGGACGGCCCGATTTTGCCGACCCCGGGCGCGGTGATGGAGTGCGCGCGCCTGCTCTATGCGGAGCTGGGCGATTTGATTGCGGTGGACGTGGGCGGCGCAACCACGGATATTCACTCCGTGGCCGAGGGCAGCGAGGAGATTGCAGCGATGCAGACGCGGCCCGAGCCCTTGGCCAAGCGCAGTGTGGAGGGCGATTTGGGGCTCTTTGTGAACGCCGCTTCCCTTGCGGATTTGGTTGGCAGAGCGCTACTGCGCACCGAGACGGGTTTGGATGTGGATACGCTGCTCTCGGATTGGCCGCCCATACCGCAAACGGAAGAGCAACAGGTTTTGGCCGCCGCGCTCTGCCGCCATGCGGCGCAGATTGCGATGAAGCGGCACGCGGGCCAGTTGCGGCATACCTATGGTGCGACCGGGCGGCAGACCTGGGCCGAGGGCAAGGATTTAAGCCGCGTGCGCACGCTGATCGCCACGGGCGGCGCGCTGACCCGGCTTGGCGGGCGGGAGCAGGTGCTGTGCGCACTGCGCGATATGAATCCGGGCGGGATGCTGCTGTATCCCAAGCCCGCAACGATGCGTCTGTTGCAGGACGGGCACTATATTATGGCGTCGCTGGGCGTACTCAGTTTGGAATATCCACGGGATGCGCTGATTTTGATGCAGGAGAGCTTGGGGGTACGATGAAGCATATAAGCGCGGATGACGGGCGTATCTTAACGCCGCCAAAAGAGTTGGAAACGTTGCTCAAAGGCGCGTTTCCGGCTTTTTACAAGTTGCTTGGACATTTGCGCTGGTTTTACGTGGCTGATGAAATCTGGGACGGCAAATCTTCTCTTATTTTCAAAGCAGGCGACGAACAATTGGCTGCTGTCACGCTCCGCGACACTTCTTTTCATGTTGATATAGCGGACGAGACCTTCCGAATTGATAACGAAGCTGCGCTGAACGATGTTTTTAGCGCATTGGAAAAACATGCGGCTGTGCATCAGCGTCGTCCTCACGAACAGCTTGCGATAGACCCGAACGGCTGCCCCTGCGGCCGACGCTGCGATTTGTGCCTTGGAAGCAGCAATAGCGATGAAAAGAATTTCACCGCAGGCGAGAATTTCGGGTATATGAATTGGGTTTGCTATCACGGCTGCTTGGGTGTCGAGGTTGAGCGGTTTGAGGGCGTATTTAAGTGCCCGGGCTGTCGGGTAATTCGGACGGCCCCCGATGTTTGGCCGGGTTGGAAGGGTTGCAAGACTTTCATCTGCCTTTCGGCAAAGGGGTACGCGAATTGCGCGGCTTGCGGAGAGTATCATTCCTGTGATTTTTTCTCTAACTGTCACCATCCGGCGCAATGCAATATTGGCATAAGCGCGGAAGAAATCACCAAATTGGTGATTCCCTACGCCACGAAGGAGCGGCTTGATTATTCGATCAGTGCCGCAGAAAGAGGGGAATGAAAATGGCTGCGAGATTACTGATTGATTTGGCGAAACTGCGCCACAACGCGCATGCGCTGGCGGAACTGTGCCACAGGCACAATGTCCGCATGGCGGCGGTGACCAAGGTGTTTTGCGCGGATGCGCGGATGGTGGAGACACTGAGAGATACAGATACGCCCGTGGATTCGCTGGCGGATTCTCGGTTGACAAATTTGGCCTCCTATCCCCAAACCCGGCTGCCGCGCATGCTGATGCGCCTGCCCGCGCCCGGCGACGTTTTGAAAGCCCTGCAATACTGTGATATCGCTTTGCACTCCGAGTTGGCGACGCTGGCGGAGTTTGAGGAGGTTGCCGGACTCATCCGCGCGAAGCACGATGTGCTGCTGATGATCGATATGGGCGATTTGCGCGAGGGGATTCATTATTCCAATATGGAACAACTGCAGCGCTGCACCGCGTTTGTGAAAGGTTGCAAAAATCTGCGCTTGGCGGGTTTCGGGGTGAATCTGACCTGTTACGGCGGGATACTGCCCACAAAGGATAACCTCGGGCGTTTTTGCGAAATTGCCACGGGTTTGGCCGCGCAATATGATATTGAGAACCCCATCATTTCGGGCGGGAATTCTTCTTCTCTGTATTTATTGGAACGTGGCGAGCTGCCCGTCGCCGTCAACCATTTACGCATCGGCGAGGCCCTGGTGCGGGGGATTGAGACGGCCTATTTACAGGCCCTGCCCTTCTTGGAGCAGGACGTGGTGACCTTAGACGCGGAGATCATTGAATTGCAGGAGAAACCGAGCATGCCGGAGGGCATACCCGGTAAGAACGCATTTGGCGAAGACCCCGATCCCGTGGAGGATCGCGGCCGCCGTCTGCGCGCGCTGCTGGCCGTGGGCAGGCAGGATACCGACCCCGGCGGGCTGACCTGCCTGACACCGGGCGTGGAGGTGCTGGGAGCAAGCAGCGACCATCTGATTTGCGACGTCACCGACGCGCAGAAACTGCCGCCCATAGGCGGACGGCTGCAATTTTCGCTGTCCTATGGCGCGATTTTGCGGGGGTTTACGACTTCGCTGGTGGAGAGGGTTTATTTTGATTAGTTTGGGGGGTGGAGTTAATGTAGTGGAATCGCTTGCGATTCCTACCGCAGCTTCACACTCCACACTCCGACGGGCGGATAATATCCGCCCCTACGGGTTGGATGTTTGCCATGAATAAAACCGACACCTGCCATCATCACAAAAGACAGGTGCCGGTGCGGGTGTCCTTTCGAACAGATTTTTATCCGCTTGGGGGGATTTTGGCCTCTGTGCAAATCCAGTTTGCATAGGGTTTTTCGAATTTAGCAGACCGCATTGTCTGTATAAACCGTCCAAATCCCGTTGTGGCCCACCCGCGCTAATCAACAATCGGTTTTTTCCGCATCCATTGTGCGGGTTTCAGCGTCATCGGGCGCACCCTCATGTTGATGGTTTTAGTATATCCCTGCTTTTCTTTGGTATGCACGGAGGAGCATATTTCGCATAATTTACGCAATCCACACGCAGTGCTCACGGCGTCTTTATGCACAGAGGGAATAAATATGGTATACTCTGACGTATCAACCCGGACTATATTGAGGTGAAAAGGGGACTTAACCGCATGCATATGGACGGCCTGATGCAAGATCAGCAAATTATCTTGAAACGCGACCATCAACAGGAAGTGAATGAAGCCGGCGCCCATGCCCTGCACGACGCGCTGGCGAGCGCCGTTATGGGTTCCATTGCCGACAAGTGGTTTGAAACCCGCCGCCAGAACAAGCGGCAGAAGACAGCCTATTATCTGTCCGCCGAGTTCCTCGTCGGGCGCATGGTGTACAACAACCTCTTCGCGCTCGGCATATTGGACGAAGTGCGGGCCGCCTATGCCAAAGAGGGGCTGGACCTCTCCATGTTTGAGGAGATTGAGGACGCCGCGCTCGGTAACGGCGGCTTGGGGCGTCTGGCCGCCTGCTTCCTCGATTCCGCCGCCACCCACGACCTGCCCTTGAACGGCTACGGCATACGCTACAAATATGGGCTGTTTAAGCAAAGCTTCCGCGACGGGTTCCAGAGCGAAAGCGCGGACGACTGGCAGCGTTTCGGCGATCCCTGGAGCCGCCGCCGCAGTTCCCACGAGGTGCTGGTAAGCTTCGCCGACCAGACCGTGCGCGCCGTACCCTATGATATGCCCATTATCGGCTATAAGACAGACAGCATCGGCACCCTGCGGCTTTGGCAGAGCGAAGCGGTGCAGGATTTCGATTTCCAGCTCTTCAACGACCAGGAGTACGCGCTCGCCGTCCTGGAGAAGAACGCGGTCGAAGATATTACCCGCGTGCTCTATCCCAACGACACGACCCTGGCCGGGAAGAAACTGCGCCTGAAGCAGCAGTATTTCTTCTCCTCCGCTTCCTTGCAGGATCTCTTGAACGGCTATATCCGGCGCGGCATGCCGCTCTGCGATTTCGCCAAATATCATGCCATTCAATTGAACGACACGCACCCGACGGTCAGTATCCCTGAACTGATCCGCCTTTTGGTGCTGAACGGGCTCAGCTTTGACGAGGCGTTTGCTATTACGCGCGAGACCTTCTCCTATACAAACCATACGGTAATGAGCGAAGCCTTAGAAAAATGGGATTCTTCCCTGTTCAAGAGCGTCATACCCGAGATCTTCGATATCATCGTCAAGATCAACACGAAGCTCTGCGCGGAAGTGATGGCGCGGGGCATGGAGTGCGCGCCCTATACCATCATCCAGGGCAATGTCCTGCATATGGCCAACCTCGCATCGTATTGCGCGGCGCATATCAACGGCGTGGCCGAGATTCATACGCAGATCCTGAAAGACCGCGTGCTGCACGCGTGGTATCTTCTCTATCCCGAACGCTTCTGCAACGAGACCAACGGAATCACACAGCGCCGCTGGCTGGGGCTTTGCAATCCCGAACTGTCGGCGTTTATCACGGCGCGCGTGGGCGACGGTTGGCTGCGTAACCTCAACGAATTGGAAGAGCTGACTGCATACCAGTCGGACGCGGATCTGCTGGAACTGGCCACCATCAAGCGTGAAAAGAAGGAACAGCTGCGCAAGATCATCCTTAATAAAGAGGGTGTCGATCTGCCCGCCGACTTTATTTTTGACGTACAGGTCAAGCGCATGCACGAGTATAAGCGCCAGCTGCTCAACGCGTTTGCTATTCTCGATATCTATTATGGCATTTTGGACGGTCGCGTGGTGGATTTCCCACCCACGGCCTTTATTTTCGGCGCAAAGGCCGCGCCGGGCTATATGCGCGCCAAGGCCATCATCAAATTCATCAACGAGATCGCGCACAGAATCAACGCCGACGCGCGCGTGAACGACAGGTTGCGCGTCGTGTTTGTGCAGAATTACAACTGCTCCTATGCCGAGCACATCATCCCCGCGGCGGATATCAGCGAACAGATCTCCCCGGCAGGCACGGAAGCCAGCGGCACGGGCAATATGAAGCTGATGCTCAATGGCGCGGTCACGCTCGGCACCATGGACGGCGCGAACGTGGAGATCGTGGAGCAAGCGGGCGAAGAGAACAATTATATCTTCGGTTATCGTGTCAAGGACCTGGACGCACTGAAGGCGCACTATCATCCCAAGGCCATCTATGACTTCGACCCGCGCGTGCGCCGCGTGGTGGATGCGCTGATCGATGGCAGTTTCAGCGACAACAACAGTGGCGTGTTCACGGACCTGTACCGTTCGCTGCTCGTGGGCAGCAGCTGGCAGAAGCCGGACGAATACTTCATTTTGCAGGAGTTCCTGCCCTATGTCGAGCGCAAGCTGCAATGCATCTATGACACGCGCGATACGATTGCTTTCTCGCGCAAGTGCCTGATCAACATCGCCTTTGCGGGGAAATTCTCCTCCGACCGCACCATCGCATCCTATGCCAAGGAGATTTGGGAGATAGAGCCGATGGAGCATGTGAAGAATTTGAGGTTATTCTAAGGGAATAAAGCAAAAGAGCCGGGGAAACGCGTTCCCCGGCTTTTTCATTTGAATGAAGCTGCTATTTGATGGCGTCTTTCAGGGCTTTGGCGGCCTTGAAGGAGGGCGCCTTGCTTTCGGCGATCATGATCTCTTCCTTGGTGGCGGGGTTGCGGCCGCGGCGCGCGGCGCGGGTCTTCACTTCGAAATTGCCGAAGCCGACGATGGAAACTTTTTCGCCCGTTTTGAGGGTGTTTTCTATGACAGTCAGGGTGGCGGTCAGCGCTTTCTCGGCATCCTTCTTGGAGAGACCGCTGTTTTCTGCGATCCCGGCAATCAGTTCATTCTTGTTCATTTGGATTCCTCCTGTTTGATTTCAATTCATTTGGTTGCGATAAAAACTCGCAAACGCTGTGTAGTATAGCGGTGAAATTCCCTAAAATCAAGGGATTTTACATAATTATTGCAATTCAGATTTCTTGGACAGCTCCCACAGTTCGTTTTGCCGCGCAAACGACATATTGCGCAGTTCTTCGCCGCTCTCGCGGGCCAGTTTTTCCATTTCCGCAAAGCGGCAGATGAATTTTTGCGTACCCATATGCATGATTTCCTCCGCATCCAAGTCCAATAGCCTTGTGATGTTTACCAGGGTGAAGAACAGGTCGCCCAGCTCTTCCCGGATATTTGTACCCGTCTGCAATGCGGCTTCAAGCTCCGCCGCTTCCTCGGGCAGTTTCGCGTAGGCCTCCTGCGCACTGTCCCAGTCGAAGCCCACCTTGGCCGCCCTTTTTTGCACCTTCTGCGCGCGGACGAGGGCGGGGAAATTGCGGGGGATGGCAGCGAGGGTGTCCGTTACCGTCTCCTGCCCCTTCTCTATCTGTTTCAGCGCGTCCCAATTCCGCACGACTTCATCGGCAGTATGCACCGTTTTATGGCCAAATATGTGCGGGTGGCGATAAATCAATTTTTGCGTGATGGCCGTGCTGATATCGCGATCCGAGAAGCGACCCTGCTCCTCCCCGATCACTGCGTGGAAGACCACCTGTAAGAGCACATCGCCCAGCTCCTCCACGAGGGCCGCGTCGTCGCCGCTGTCTATGGCATCGAGCAGTTCATAGCACTCTTCCAACAGGGGGCGCTTCAGGCTCTCGTGGGTCTGCTCCCTGTCCCAGGGGCAGCCGCCCGGCGCGCGGAGACGGCGCATGATGCCCAACAGGTCTGTGAAAGAATCACGTTCCTTTTCAAGCAGGGGCAGGGGCGGAACGCAGAGGACGCTTGTGGCATGGAAGGATTTTTGCCTGTCCAGTTTATGGAGGGGGATTGCTTGGATATGGTAGCTGCCCTCTGCGTCCATTGTGGCCAATTCTACGAGACATTCGGCGGGATAGTATTCCAAGAGCCATAGCTTTACATCGCTTGCCAGCGTATAGCTGTGGAGCTCCTGTATCAACAGATGCGTATCCGTCTGAGGCTCCGCGGGGAGCTTGCCCGCCGTGTAGTATTGCCCCTCCTGCGCGCTTGGGAAGGCCGCCTTGGCATAGCCGATGCCGGGCAGCACGCGGACGACAAAGCCCCTCTCCCCCGCTATCTCGCTTATGACGGGCAGTTGCGCATAGCAACCGTCGCCCGGCACGGCATAGACGCAGGAGGGCCCGGATGTCAGACGATCGGCGATGGCGGCGCTGAGCGCGTCGAAGTCCTCGCAGGATTCGTAGAGGTCGTCCATGGTCTCGTAGCTTAAGCCCGATAAGAGGGAGGGCTGTATGCAGGGTGTTTGGGTGGTTTGGAGGTATAGTCTGTCCGCCGCACGCAGAGCGTCCCGCGCGGCGAGGGTCAGGGTTTGGGGGGTGGATAGGGGGACGATTTGGATGGTTTTCATGGTTTACCTGCATTGCGTTGCATGCGCCGCGCGATCGCCTTGCCTCCGGGGATATAGGCCCATTCGCGGGGGGTGAACATGCGCAGGGCGAGGGCGAGGACGAAGTATACGATGATGCCGACCACGACCATAATCACCGTTACCAGCGAACCGGGATACAGTTTATACAGGACTTCATAGCCGAAAAATAAGAGCACACCTAATGCCAGCGAGGCCAGCGCGGGCTTGCCGAAGACATCCCAGCCGAGCTTCTCCATTTTGACCGCGCGCGCCAGAAATACGGTGTTCAGGATGCCCGCCGCGGCATAGCAGAGGATATTGGAAACGGGCGCGCCGTAGATATTGACTTCCGGGATACGCAGGAGGAAATAGCCGCTTGCGACTTTCACCACGCCGCCAACCAGCAAAAAATAGACGGGCAGGCGCTGTTTCCCAAGCCCCTGCAAGGCGCCCGACGTCGTCTGCACCATGGAGATAAAAATAACCGTTATGGACGCAAAGCGCATCAGATTGGTTGCAAGCTCGAGGGATTCGGGCGGAATGCGCGGAAAGAGCATATGGATGATGGGGCCGCCCAACACAAAGAGACCGACGGCACAGGGCAGGCCTATGACCATGGAGAGTTTCAGCCCCATGCGCGCGACGCTCTGCACGGTATCCGCATCCGCCCGCGCGCGGGCGGCGGTGAGGGCGGGGACGAGACTCATGGCGAGAGCGACCGTGATGCTGGCAGGCAGATTTATGAGCGATCGCACATTCGTACTGAGAATGACAAAGCAGCGCTGCGCGGCTTCCTCTGTCATATACTCCGAAAGTAAGCGTTTGATTAACGCCACATCGATCATACCCGTAATCGGTATAATGGATGCGCCGAGTATGATGGGTACGGCGATCAGGAGTAGTTTTTTCAGGATTCCCGTTTGCAATGCGGGATTGGGATCCGCGAGAGGTGTATCCCGCAGTGATTTGCGATTGGCCAGATAGAAGAAATAAATCAACAATAGGGCCGCCGCTTCGCTGATGGTGACGCCCACCAACATGCCCGCCGCCGCCCATTCCAAGCCCATGGGCAGCCACAGGCGGGCCAGCCACAACGCGAATACCAGCTTGATCACCTGCTCGACGATTTGTGATACAGCCGTCCCCATCATGCGCTGTATGCCCTGCAAATAACCGCGGAACGCGCATAGAATGGACACGAAGAACAGCGCGGGCGCGAGAGCCTGGAAACTGCGCGCATAGCTTGCGTCTCGGCCTGCGATGTCTATCGCCAAAAACTCCGCTCCAAAGAATAGAACAGCAGTCGTCACGATGCCAATCCCGACCATGAGCCAGAGGGATTTGGTGAATACCTTCCGTGCGGCGGCTTTATCGCCCAGACTGACCCGCTCGGCCACGAGACGGGAGATGGCGATGGGAATACCCGAGCTGGATATAATCAACAGCCACGAATAAAACGGAAAGACGACATCATAGTAGTCCTTGCCCACTTCGCCCAATATGTCATAGGCCAAGGGGTGGAACAGAACGCCGATGATCTTGCACAATATGCCCGCTGCGGCGAGTATGGCTGCGCCACGTATAAAGGACGATTTTCTCTTGTTTTCCATGCCTGCCAGTATAGCGCTATGCAGAGCCAAACGCAAGGGGATAAATCACCTGCCGGGGGAAGGGGTTAGCGGTTAGGACTGTAAATCCCTTACATTTTATCAACCCGCCCGCAGATGACACCGATCCCTAACTCACGAATACTATGTCAGCCCCTGAAAGAAATCATCAAACGAAGCCCTATACAATTCTTTCAGTGCCAGCAAAACGCTCACGCGAAGGCTGTACTTGCCCGCTTCCATTTGAGAAACGATCTCTCTGCTCACGGGCAATCCCATGGTTTGTAGCTTCGCCGCAACCCGCTCCTGCGTCAGTTTGCTTTTCACACGCAGGGCTTTCAAGTTTTGCCCGATGGATATGTCCTGCTTCAATTTCTCAGACATCTTTCATATTCTCCCACTGTTTCTTTGGAACTAATACATTCCCTATTGATTTTGCATGAAAAGCAGAGTATTATTGGAATAAATACATTCCAAATGGAGAATTTATATATGTTTGAAATAGAAGAAATATTAGACAGTGTCGACACAAGATTGACGCGGTGACATAATAATGATAAAGTAGACCCATAATCACAAGTGCAAGGACGGGTATTATGAGCAGAGAACAACATAGGCATGATATTTCGGATAAGG
>WREI01000065.1 GCA_009779405.1 Clostridiales bacterium | reverse complement strand
ATGGCGCGGCATTGCCACGCGTTATGCCAAAACTACAGTTGCATTTGTCGGCGCCGTGATCGTCCGCTGCCTTTTCCTGTGGCTAAAGGTTATTGCATGATCTCATGTCGACACTGCCTAACATGGTTCTGTTCGCGCTCCTGCAGTTCGGCTTTGCCCTGCCCGCGGCATTGGCGCCCATGCTGGCAGGGCCGCTATTGGATCGCGTCCCGCGCAAGCATATCATCTATGCCCTGGATTTTCTCTCCGCCGCGCTCTATATCATCCTGTATTTTCTGGTCAAAAACGATGCCCTGCCCTATGGCGCGCAGATCGGCTTCAATATCATGCTCGGCTGCATCCAGGGCGTCTTCACGGTCGCCTATGACAGTCTTTATCCCAACCTCGTCGCCCCACAAAACATGCGCCGCGCCTATGCCATCAGCTCCATGATGTGGCCGCTGGCAGGCGGGCTCTCCTATCTGCTCTCCGCGCTGATGGTGGATAAAAGCGGCGTCGAATACCTCTTCCTCATCGTTGCCGCCGCCTTCTTCGTCGCCGCCGTCTTCGAGACCATGGTGCGGAAACAGGAAACGCATACATCGGCGAAACGCAGCGGCCTGACCCGCTTTTTCGGCGATCTGCGCGAGGGCTTTGTTTATCTCAAAGGCGAGAAGGGCCTGTCGGGCATCGTCTGGTATTTCTTCTGCAACGCCATCGTCTGGGGCGCGGCGCACACAATGCTCTATCCCTATTTCTTCGCGTTGCTCGGCAAAGAGCAGGGGCTGTGGACCTATACCCTGTTGATGACTGCCACCACCCTGGGCCGTCTCATAGGCGGCGGCGTACAGTTCTTCGTCAAATATCCGACCAAAAAGAAGTTCGCCATCGCGCTCTTCGTCTATATCATACTCTGCTTTATCGAGGGCGGCTATCTCTTTATTCCCGTGCTGGGCGTGATGCTCGCCGTACATACGGTCTCCGGCTTACTCGCGGTAACCAGCTATAATATCCGCACTTCTTCCACGCAGAGCTATGTGCCGGATGCCGTCCGCGCGCGCTTCAACAGCGTATTCGTCGTGCTGAACACGTTTGGAAACGCGTTCGGCGCGCTGGTTGCCGCCCTGGTCGCCGGGCTGGCCGAACTGACGGGCGGCGCCCTGCAAGTCCCCGCCGTTTTCGCCGTATTGAACTTTATCAACCTGCTGGTAACCCTGCTCGTCCTCCTGCCCCGTCGCAAGGACGTGGCCGCCATCTACAACGTAGACCTCGACCGCTGACTCCGCCGCATAAACACCCGCTCACAAACCCGCGACAACAGTACAAACAACGGATAAGCCACCAAAGCGCAAACCAACAGCAAAAACCCCGACCAAAGATCGGGCACCCCGATCTCCAACATACCGCGCAGTACAATCAGCGACGCGGCCAAAAGCAGACCCATAGCGACGCATAGCCATCTGCGCATCGTATTGAACGGTCTGCAAATGGAAATCAGTATGGTCATGCCGCAAATCGCGGTCAACCAAATCACCATGGTCTGGGTCTGCGTCGCGGAAACGCCGAGCGCGGGCAGTATAAAGCGCGCCGCCAGCACGAGTATCAAGTTCAACAGCGCGCCCGGCACCGCCCGCGCCAGCACACTCTTGATAAAATCGCCGATAAACAGCTCGTTGCAGGGCTCGAGCGCCAACACAACACTGGGCAATCCCACAGTAAAGAACCCAATGATGGTCCACTGGATATTCTCAAAGGGGTAGGATATCGAAAAACAGAGGGTCAGGAGCGCAAGTGCGAAGGAGAAGATGCTCTTCTTCATATAGAGCTGTGCACTGCGCTGTATCTTCTTCACCACGCGCCGCCCCTCCAACAGCGCGTGGGGCAGGGTTGCAAAATCGTCGTTCAGCAGCACCAATTGCGCCACATGCTTGGGCGCGTCCGCACCGCTGGCCATGGCGATGGCGCAGTCGGCGCGCTTCAGGGCGGGCAAATCGTTCACCCCATCGCCCACCATCGCAACACAAAGCCCCTTTTTCTGCATAGCTTCAATCAGCAAGGCCTTTTTGTCGGGCGTTACGCGGGCAAACAAACGATACTTCGCCGCCGCCCCGGCATAATCTTCCGGCGTTTCCAGCGCGGAGCAGTCCAACACTTCACTCCCCAAGGCCAGCTTGCGCGCTACCGCGCGCACGGTCTTCTCATAATCCCCGCTCATCAGGCAGATATCCACATTCTCGCGCTTGAAAAAGGAGAGCGTCTCGCCGACATTCTCACGTATACTGTCTTTCAGCACAATGAGCGCGGTCGCCCGCTCATCCTTGGCAAAGAGCAGCACGCGCAGGCCCTGCTCGGCGAATTCGTCCATGTGCGCGTGCAGCCAGTTCGGCAATTCGGGCAGCACCCAGTCCGGCGCACCGATGGCATAGAGCCCGCTCGCAAAGCGCATCTCCGTACGTTTTCGCGCGGAGGAAAAGGGTACGATCTCTGCGGGCTCCTCGGTCGTGCCACAGTTGAAAGTTTCGGCCAGCGCGCGCGCGGTCGCGTTGTCCCGCGGCATAGCCAGCACAAAATTGCAGAGCCGCTCATGCGTCGCATCCGAAAGCGGCGTCAGTTTATCCGTATCTATATCAAACGCTTCCGCAACGGTCAGATTCCCGTCCGTCAAGGTACCCGTCTTATCCACGCAAAGCACATTCACCCGCGCCAGGGCTTCAATACAATATAAGTCCCGGGTCAGCGCCGCCTTTTTGGACAGGCGCAACACGCCCACCGCGAGGGAGACGGAGGAGAGCAGCATCAGTCCCAGCGGCATCACGGAGAGCATGGCCGCGCTGGCATGCACGACCGCGCTCTGCACCCCGAAATCCGTAAACTCCGTGAGAAAGAGCAGTATCCCCACGGGCAGCACGGCCAAGCCCGATATGGCGGAGAGCCGCCGTAAATCGCGCATCAGCAGCGAGAGCGGCGCGCGGTATTGCTTGACGGCTTCCTCAATGCTGCGCAGATACTCTCCACCGCCATCGCAATTCGCCTCCGCTTCGCACTGCCCGGATACGACGATAGCGCCCGCGTTGAGCGCATCGCCCCGCTGCCGCAGTACGGGCATACTTTCTCCGGTGATCAGCGACTCGTTCGCTTCCACCGCGCCGCGCTTCACCGTGCAGTCCACGGCCACCTGTTGCCCGGCGGCAAACACGCATAAGTCCCCGCAGCAAACCTCCTCCGCGCGCACGCTCATCGCCGCATCCCCGCGCACAATAGTCACCCGTGGCTCAATTTTCAAACTCATGCGCTCCACCGTCAGCTTGGCGCGATATTCCTGAAAAATCCCAATCGCCAGATTCGCCGCAACCGTCCCCAAATACAGCAGGTTCTTATAGGAGTGCACCAGGAAAAGCGGCACGGCCAGAATCAGGCAGAGCAGATTGAACACCGTGCACACATTCTTGATAATAATATGCCGCAGGGAATAAGCCAGCAAACTTTTATCATCTTGTTTCTTGTAACGCCGCATTTCCATATTCCCATTTTTCCGCGTTTGTGGTAAACTCATACCGTTAAGTATTATGGATAAATAGGTGGAAATATACATGGACACAAAACAAGCGATCATAGCGGCCTTGCAGCCCTTCGCGCAAAGCGACGAAGCGGCTTTGCAAGATTGGCTCGAAACGCCCAAGGACGCGAACATGGGAGACCTTTGCCTGCCCTGCTTTCGCTTGGCCAAGATTTTGCGCAAGAATCCCAACTCTATCGCGCAGGACTTGCAGGCCGTCCTGCCGACCATTGCGGGCGTCGCAAAAGTCGAAGCCGTGGGCGGCTATCTCAACTTCTGCTATGACAAAACGGACTTCGCGGCCAAGCTGCTCGAAAAAGTTCTCACCGAAAAGGAGCGCTATGGCGCCGCCGATATCGGCCAAGGCCGCAATGTCTGTGTGGAATTTTCCAGCATCAATATCGCCAAACCCTTCCACATCGGCCATCTGCCCAGCACGGCGATCGGTAATTCGCTGTACCGCATCTATAATTTTCTGGGCTATAATGCCATCGGCATCAACCATCTGGGTGATTGGGGTACGCAGTTCGGCAAGATGATCGTCGCCTACAAGCTTTGGGGCGACAGGCCGGTGACAGAATACAGCGTCCGCGAATTGGTCGCGCTCTATGTCCGCTATCACGAGGAAGCGGAAAAACAACCGGAATTGAATCTTGATGACCAAGCCCGCGCCGCGTTTAAGCAAATTGAAGCGGGTGACCCCGACGCTATCGCCCTCTGGAAAGAGTTTGTGGCCGTCTCCATGAACGAAGCGGCGCGCGTATACCAACGTCTCGGCGTGCATTTCGATAGCTTCGCGGGCGAGAGTTTTTATGAAGACAAAATGCCGACCGTTATCGCCGAACTGCGCGGGAAGGGCATCCTGAAAACGGATCAAGGCGCGGAGATCGTGGACTTGTCCGACTATAATATGCCGCCCTGCATCATTTTGAAAAAGGATGGCAGCACGATATACGCCACGCGCGACCTGGCCGCGGCCTGCTATCGGAAGGAAACCTATGACTTCGTGCGTTCCCTCTATGTTGTCGCCTACCAGCAAGACCTGCACTTCCGCCAATTCTTCAAAGTGTTGGAGCTGATGGATAAGGAATGGATGAAAGACTGCGAGCACGTCAATTTCGGCATGGTCAGTATGGAGGATGGCACGCTCAAGACCCGCCAGGGGAACGTGACGTATCTGGACGATGTATTAGACGCTGCTGTCGCCAAGGCCCGTGAACTGATGCGCGAAAAGAGCCCTGACCTGGCTGACGTGGACGCCGCCGCCGAGACCGTGGGCGTGGGTGCGCTCATTTGGGGCGTGCTCTATAAGAACCGCATCAAGGACACGAGTTTCAGCTGGGCCAAGGCGCTGAATTTCGATGGGGAAACCGGCCCCTATGCGCAATATACCCACGCCCGCTGCTGCTCCGTACTGCGCAAGGCGGTTGGCTTGGATATTGGAACGCCGGACTATGCCTGTCTGTGCGACCCCCACAGCGCGGCCCTGTTGCGCGCGATCGCCGCGTTTCCGGCTGCCATCGTGGCTGCGGCGGAGAAGAACGAGCCCTATCTCGTCGCCCGCGCGGTTATGGCCGTCGCGACCGCATATAATAAGTTCTATTACGAGAACCGCATCTTGGGCGAGGTAAGTTGCGTCTGCGCCGCGCGCCTGCTCGTGACCGATGCGGCGCGCATAACGATAGCCAACGGTCTCAATCTACTGGGCATAACGGCCCCGGAAAGGATGTAAACCCATGCTTGATATCAAGCGCATACGCAAAAACCCGCAGGAACTCATCGATGCCATGGCCAAACGGCGCGGCAAGGGCGTGGACGTTTCCGCGTTTCTGGAGATCGAGGAGCGCCGCCGCAAGTTGATGGCGGAGGTGGAGGAGAAGAAGGCGACGCGCAACAGTGTCAGCGCGGATATAGCCATAAAAGCCAAGGCCAAGGAAGACACGGAAGCTTTGAAAGCCGCCATGCGCAGTCTCGGCGAGGAGATCAAGGCTTTGGAAACGGAGTTGAACGCCTTGCAGGCCGAGGTGGATGCGTTCCTCTATAGAATCCCCAATATCCCCCACGAGAGCGTACCCGAGGGCAGCAGCGACGAAGACAATGTGGAGCTGCGCCGTGGCGGCACGCCGCGCGCGTTCGCGTTCACGCCGAAGCCGCACTGGGAATTGGGCGAAGCCTTAGATATACTGGATTTTGCCCGCGCGGGTAAAATCACGGGCTCCCGCTTCTGCGTGTTGAAGGGCGCGGGCGCGAAACTGAATCGTGCCATTATTTCCTATTTCCTGGACGTGCATGCGGGCCGAGATTATCACGAAATCGCCCCGCCCTATATGGTCAACCGCGCCAGTATGACGGGTACGGGGCAATTGCCGAAATTCGCCGAGGATTCCTTTGCCGTCAGCGGCACGGACTATTTCCTGATCCCCACCGCCGAGGTGCCGATTACGAACCTGCACCGGGATGAAATCCTGCAAGCCGCCGAGTTGCCCATACGCTATTGCGGCTATTCCGCCAATTTCCGCAGCGAGGCGGGCAGCGCGGGCCGCGACACGCGCGGTCTCATACGCATGCATCAGTTCGATAAGGTTGAGCTTGTGCAGTATACCAAGCCGGAGGACAGTTATGCCGCGTTGGAGCAACTGACCCGCGACGCGGAACAGGTGCTGCAAGGATTGTGCCTGCCCTATCGCGTGGTAACCCTGTCCACGGGCGATCTGGGCTTCTCCGCCGCGAAGACCTATGACCTTGAAGTATGGATGCCCAGCTACGGGCGCTATGTGGAGATTTCCTCCTGCTCCAACTTCGAGGACTTTCAGGCCCGCCGCGCACAGATACGCTTCCGCCGCACGCCCGGCGCAAAGCCCGAACTGGTGCATACCCTCAACGGTAGCGGCGTCGCGGTAGGCCGCACCCTCGCCGCCATCATAGAGAACTACCAAAACGCCGACGGCAGCATCACCGTGCCGGAGGTGTTGAAACCCTATATGAATATGGAACGAATTCAATAAAACCGTAGGGGCGGATACCATCCGCCCGCCGAGGAGCACAAACTGTCATGACCTACGAACAAAAAATCGAAAAATTGGAAGCAATCGTCGCGCAATTAGAGGGCGGGAATGTGCCGCTCTCCGAAATGGTTGCGCTCTACGAGCAGGGCCAGAGCCTGGCCGCCCAGTGCCAAAAGGAGCTGGACAACGCGGCGGAGCGCATGCAACTGACAGAGGAGCCGGAACTGTGATCGCGGGCTATCGTGCAGCGGAATTAGAAGCCGCGTTAGAAACCGAGCTGCAAAACGCCGCCGCGATTGCGGAGCCATTGCGCGCACAGTTGGCCTATTGCCTCTTGGGCGGCGGCAAGCGCCTGCGCGGCGGGCTCTGTCTCGCGTTTTGCGAGCTGTTCGGCGGCAGCGCCGCGGACGCCCTGCCCCTTGCCTGCGCGTTGGAAATGATACATGCCTATTCCCTGGTGCACGATGATCTGCCCTGTATGGATGACGATGCTACGCGCCGTGGTAAGCCGTCCGCGCATGTGTTCTTCGGCGAAGCGAACGCCATCCTTATCGGCGATGCCCTGCAAGCGCTGGCCTTTTCTGTCAGCGCGCACGCCCGTGAAGAAGGCAGACAGGCTGTGGCCGATGCCGCGCTCCGAATGGTCGCAGGGCAATTTGCCGAGGGCATGCATGCAGCACAGGATCCCGCTTCCCTGCGTGAAATATACGCGCAAAAGACGGGCGCGCTGTATTGGGCGGCGGCAGTATCGGGCGCGCATGCCGCGCGCTGCACGCCCGAGCAGGCCCATATCGCCGAAATTTACGGCAGCGCGTTCGGCTTCCTCTTCCAAATCGCCGATGATTGCATGGACAGGGCGCAGGACGAACAGTGCGGCAAACAAACCCTGCTCACCGTCATAGGCATCGACAAGCTCGCGGCGGAAGCGCGCGACAAGCTCGAAGAAATCCTGCAACTCCTGCAGCCCTACCATGGCGAAGCCGCGGTTTGGTTACGGGTTTTGATCGAAAAAACAGTGGAGTGTATACATTAAATGGACTATCCCCTCTTGCGCGACATACATCAGCCGGATGATGTCAAAAAACTGCACAAAAAAGATTTGAAACCGCTGGCGGAGGAGATACGCGCCTTTATGGTGGAGCGCGTCTCCCAGACCGGCGGGCATATCGCGTCCAGCTTGGGCGCGGTAGAGCTGATTCTGGCCATGCACCGCGTGTTCGACCTCTCGGAAGACAGCTTCATCTTCGACGTTGGCCACCAAGCCTATGCGCACAAGATACTGACAGGCCGCAAGGAAAAGTTCCACACCTTGCGCCAGGAGGGTGGGCTCTCGGGCTTCCCGAAGCGCGAAGAGAGCATATTCGATGCCTTCGATACGGGCCACGCCAGCACCTCCGTATCCGCAGCCGTGGGGATGGCGCGCGCTAAAAAACTGCGCGGGGAGAGCGGTGCCGTCGTCGCCCTCGCCGGGGATGGCGCACTGACAGGCGGTCTCATTTGGGAGGCCTTCAACGACCTGAACGGCGAGGCCCTGCCTCTGGTCGTCATTTTGAACGACAACGGTATGTCCATCAGCAAGAATGTCGGCGCAATCAACCGTTCGCTCTCGCGGCTCAGAACCAGCAAGGGCTATGTCGCGATGAAACGCGGCGTTGTCCGCACCTTGGATACGAGCAAGCTTGGCAAGTGGCTCAGCAGGCACCTTTTCCGCTTTAAAAACTGGCTGAAGCATATCCTGTTGCCCAACCTGCTCTTTGAGGAGTTCGGCTTCGTATACATCGGCACCATCAACGGGCATAAGCCCAAACGTTTGGAGAAGATATTCGCCCGTGCCCGCGATCTGGGCCGCCCCGTGTTGGTGCATTGCATCACGCAAAAGGGCCGCGGCTATGAATATTCGGAGGAGGAGCCGGAGCGCTTCCACGGCATCGCCCCCTTCTCCGTAATGACGGGCAAAATCAGCGGCGAGGGTCAGCGCAGTTGCGCCGCCGTGTTCGGCGATACTTTGGTGGAAATGGCGGGGGAGAACGAGAATATCGTTGCGATCACCGCCGCGATGGCCTCGGGTACCGGACTCTCCGCCTTCGCGGAAAAGTATCCTGATCGTTTCTTCGACGTGGGCATCGCGGAGGAGCACGCCGTCACAATGGCGGCAGGTATGGCCGTGGCGGGACTCTCGCCCGTGCTCGCGCTCTATTCCTCGTTTTTGCAGCGCGCCTTTGACGAACTGTTGCACGATGTCTGCCTGCAAAACCTGCCCGTCGTCATCGCGCTGGACCGCTCCGGTCTCGTCGGTGAAGACGGCGAAACCCACCAGGGCATCTATGATCCTCTCTTCCTGTCGAGCGTCCCCAACCTGGCGGTCTATTCCCCCTCTTCGCAGGAGGAGCTATCCGCCATGTTGCGTCTCGCCGTGCAGCGCCGCCGCCCCGCCGTCGTCCGCTATAACCGCGGCATCCTGCCCGATGAAAAGATGCGCCGCCCCATAGAATACGGGCGCTGGGAGATCGTGCAGCCCATCGCAGAGGTCAACCTCATCACAAGCGGCACCATGCTGCCCACCGCGCACTGGATCGCCAAAAAGAGCGGCTATGGCTGCATCAACGCGCGCTTTCTGCAACCCCTCGACACGGAGGTCCTGGAGGAACTGCGCCGCCGCAACGCCAAAATCCTGGTCATTGAGGAGAACGTCATCTCCCTCGGTCAGCGCGTCGCCCTCTGGTGCAACCCCGCCCGCGTGGAATGTCTCGGCATCCCCGTCTGCGCCGTCCCCCACGCCACGGTCGCCCGTCAGCGCGAATGGTTCGGCCTGACCGAAGCGAATATCGAGCGCATGGCGCGGGAATTGGCGGAAGGAAGGTAAATCTTCCTTCTCAGTTTATTTACAACTCCGCGCACTAAATCGCGTGCGCCGCCCCCCGTCTCGTCAAAAACACACCCCCCTGCTTCTATACACTGCAGGGCATGGACAAACGCGTCAAAACCCTACTGCTATCCATTTGGCCGCGCCTGATGGCCCTGCCCAAACGGGTGTACAGGCGCTTTATCGCCGCACTGTTCGCGGTGATAGCGGCCCTGCTTTGCAGCCAAATCCGCTTGGCGGCGAGCCAATTGCCCTTCGCCGCCGCCGTCCTGCTCAGCGCCGCGCTTCTGTGCCAAAGCCCCGTCTTCGCCTGTGCGGGCTTCTTTGTTGGCAGCATTGCGCTGGGCCGCCCCTTCGATATCCCCGTCCTCTGCGCCGTGCTGTTCGCGGGCATCTATCACATCTTCCTTCTCTCCGGCTATAAGAGCAAGCCGCGCGACCACATCATCCTCTTCGCGCTCTGCCAAGGCGTCCACCTCGTCTTCCTGCCCGTGTATACGTTCCCAATCGTCGCGGAATCCCTCGCCCTCGTCCTCGCCGCCACAGGTCTGGGCCTGTTGATGCCGTTCGCCCTCCGCTATATAAGGCAACCCTCCCTGTGGCGCAGGCACAGGCGCTGCCCGCCCCAACTCGCGGTCAAAACGGAGACGGGGGCGGGGGAGAGCGCGCAGATCATCCTGCAAACGGCGGAGCAAATCTGCAAAACGCGCCTGCGTATACTCCATGCCGAAAAGGAGGAAAATGTCGTCACGGTCAATCTGGAGGATGCGCCGCCCTTTGCCGCAAGCGTGGCCATCTCGCAGATCCCCTCGGAAAAGGATGCGGTCTCCGGCGATGCCGCGGGCGAATGCCGTCTGCCCGGCGGCCGCGTGGTCTATGCCCTGTCCGATGGCTGCGGCAGCGGTTGTGCGGCGCGCGTGCAGAGCTGTGCCTGTATCGAAAATCTGTTCGCCCTGTATCGCAAAGGCCTGCCCCTGCGGGATCTGTATAAGGCCCTCAACCACCACCTGGTTGCACAGGGAGATGCGCCGCAGGATATGTACGCCACTCTTGACGCGCTCGAAATCGACCTGCACACGGGCGAAGCGGAATTGGTGAAATTCGGCTCCCCGCCCGCCTATCTGTTGCGCGGAGAGCAATTGTCGCCCCTCGAGGGAGAAGCGCCGCCCTGCGGCATCGTGGAGGATGCGGCCCCCTCCGCATGGCAGTTGAACCTGCGCCGCGGCGACAAGCTCCTCTTCTGTTCCGACGGTTTCTGCGATGCCCTCGGCGACGCCTGCGACGCTATGCTCCGCCGTCATATGCGTCTCCCCCCGCAGGAAATGGCCAACGCCTTAGCCCGCGCTGCCCAAGCCGCAGGTAACGCCGACGACGTAACGGTGATGGTGGTAGGCTTCGGCTGAGAACCATCAGGAGGTAAACCTATGACCCTCTCCCTCGAACTCTTCCTCCTCGACAACCTCACCATGAACTACTGCATCTTCGCCCTCAGCGCCGCGCTTTGCGGCCGCCCCCTGCGCCCGGGCCGCGCCGCGCTCTGCGCCGCGTTGGGCGCCGTCTATGCCCTGCTCTCCATGCGCCTGCTGCCGCCCCTGCGCATAGTCCCCGTCAAGCTCATCGCCTTCGCGCTCTCTGTCTTCCCCCTGCGCGCGAAGGGTCAGAACTACTTCCTGCTATTGCTCTCCCTCTTTATCTCCGCCTTTTTGGTGGGCGGTCTGACTGTATTTTTATGCAGTTTCCTCGGCGGTGGCCTGCGCGCCGACGGCAGCCTGACAGGCACCATACCCCTGCGCGCCGCGCTGCTCAGCGCCGCCGCCGCAACACTGCTCCCGCGCCTGTTGCGCAAATTGCTGCCCGCGCGCCACATGGCCCTGCAAACGGAGCGCATCGCCATCCAGTGCGGTGAGCTCACCCTCCGCGCCGATGCCCTGTTGGACTCGGGCAACCTTCTCACCGAATCCCTCTCCGGTCTGCCCGTGATCCTCCTCTCGCCCGAGCTTCCAAACGTCCGCGCCCTGTTCGCAGAGCGACACACCAGACCCATAGCCTGCGCGGGCATAGGTGGCGCCCGCATACTCCACGCTCTGCGGCCCGATATCATCCTGTTTGCGGATAAACATGTAATTGACGCATATATATGCATATCCGAAATCCCGCTTCCCGGCGCCCAGGCGATACTCCCAACGGCCCTGATTCCAAACGAATGGAGACAAACCCATGAGAAAAATACTGCAACTCTTGCAAAACTTACGGCTCTTCTGCATCAAAAGGCGCGCTCACGGCTGCTGGTTCATCCACAGCGGCGAAACCCTGCCGCCCCCGCTGACGCCCGAGGAGGAGGCCTATTATGTCACCCTGCGCGACAGCGACGAGCGCGCCAAGAACAAGCTGATCGAGCACAACCTGCGTCTCGTTGTATACATCGCCCGCAAGTTTGAAAACAGCGGCGTGCTGATGGACGACCTCATCAGCATCGGCACCATCGGGCTTATCAAGGCGGTCAACACCTTCAACGGCGAAAAGAAGATCAAGCTGGCCACCTATGCCAGCCGCTGCATCGAGAACGAGATATTGATGCACCTGCGCCGCATCTCGCGCCTGAAATTGGAGGTCTCGTTTGACGAGCCCCTGAACACGGACTGGGATGGCAACGAGCTATTGCTCTCCGATATCCTCGGCACGGAAGATGATGTAGTCAGCCGCGATCTTGAGGACGCGGTAGAGCGCGAATTATTACAGGCCGCATTCGCCCAACTGAGCGAGCGCGAACAGCAAATCATAGAACTGCGCTTCGGTCTCAATCAAAAGCAAGCCCGCACCCAAAAACAGGTGGCAGACCTGTTGGGCATCTCCCAAAGCTATATCTCCCGCTTGGAAAAGCGCATTATGAAGCGCCTGCAAAAAGACCTGATCCGCATGCAGGGGTGACCGCACTCGCGCGCCACCCCCGATCACCACGCACGCCCGCCGCCCACAAAAAAATCGACCCCTCGAAAGGGGTCGATAACACATCACGGACGAAAACTCCGTCTACCAACAACTAACGCCTGACGTCTGCCACCTGACAACCACCTACGGAGGGCCATCGCCGCCCCAACCCCAGCCGCCTTCGCCATCCCCGCCGGGGGTGCCTTCCCCGGGACCCTCTCCCGAGGGTCCGGCGTTGCCGCCGCCTTCGGGAACCCAATCGCTCACGAGTATGGATTCGGGGAAAGTCAAAACCAAAAGTTTGTAATCCGGTGCTTCATATTTCTTCATATCATTATATCCTCCTGTTTATGGCGCAATCGGCAAAAATGGCGCGCCGGGTCCGGCAAACGGATTCAGCTGTATATCGGGTGCGGCAAAGGACGCATGCGTTAAGCCGCCGCCGCTTGTGATCTCGCTGCCATTGATAATGCGCCACGCGCTGTTCACGCGCTGCTGCCCATAGAACGCATAGGAACTCACTACGCCGACCTCAAATTCACCCGTGATAATCACATAGGGGCGGAACGCGAAGTAGAAACCCTGTCTCGCAAGTATGGTCCCCAAATCGTCAATGACGGTGGCATATTGTATAGAAACACAAGCACCCCCGCTATTAATTACATCAAACAGGGTCAATCCTATGCCGCCGTTCTTGCCTAATATCGCCAGCACCTCTGCCGCACTGCGCTTGCCGATATCCACGCCAAAGCCCGGATCCCAGGCAAAATTCTGATTGCCCCCATTCTCGGAACAGATAACATTGGCAAGTTGCGGATTGGGCAAAGTGCAGCCCGCCAAGGAGAAATTGCCCGTTACCGAGCTCTGGATGACATACAGTACGCCCATGCCGCCCTTAAAGTCCATCGCATACCCGCCGTTGTTATCCACAATCTCTTCCCCGACAACCGGAGAGAAGGGATAAGCGGCCAGCAGCATGCCGTATTGCACCGTAATACCGCTCAGAGACTCCGCCGCAATCTTGTTTAATTCTTTGACATCCATCGCGCCACCAAAGCGTATCCCGGCCAAATTCATCCGCGCCTGTGCGCCAAGCGTGGAGACGGGGGTATAGTTCGCGGGATTGAACGGTGCCGTCGGTTCACGCGTATAGATGCCGTTTCTCAGATAGATGGCATAGAGAGTGACATCGCCTGAGGGGGTATATGGACTGCCGACAAGGGGAGTAGGCGCAGTCGTCTGTCCGTTTGTAAAGGAGGTGCTGGAGAGTATCCAGCCGTAAAAACCCCAAGAGCCGTAAGCGCTGCCCGGCAACGTTGTGCTCGAACCGGGACTTACCTGCACATCGGACGTGCTGCCACGATCATCGAGCGTAACAGCATACTTCGGTGCGCGCGTATAGATATAGCCACCGCTACCGTCACTTTTCCTGTAAATGGCATAGAGTTCAACATCACCCGAGGGAGTATAAGAAAAGCTTGGAAGCGAGTGAACAAGAGCGGGAGCGCTCGGTTGTTCGTTGAGAAAGGAGGTGGTGGAGAGCATCCAACCGTAGAAGCTGTATGCGGTGCCGGTAAAGTTGCCGTAGTTCGGCAAGGTAGTGGAGGAGCCGACATTTACAGGCACAGGATTAGGTGAATTTGTATGGGCGCCGTTGTAGTCGGTCAGTGTAACCTTACGCGGCGCGGTGTAGTAGAACTCTGCTTCATATACATAACCGTTATAACTTACTGTCACGGTAATATTACCGCTTGGAGTGGCAGCGGTGGTTGTAAGAGCACCGCTGGTGCTGTTGATGGACACGCCTGTCGGCGCATTCTTTACACCCCATGCAACAGTAACAGCCGAAAGATTCTGTCCGTTTGGAAAAACACCGGTAGCGGAGAAGTTGTGAGTGGTACTGGGATTCGCAAAAGTGGCGGGGCTGGTGATGTCGATGCCGGGCATAATAATGGGTGCGCCGTGACCACTGCTATTGGGATAGTCTCTATTTCGGTGAAGTTTGAAATTGTCTGTGTAGCTGCCCCTTGTATATGATCGAGGGGTAGTGTGTGTATATAGTACCCGCCCTCCGAAGTTGGTCTCGCCTGTGGGCAACAAAGCGCTCGAGATGGTGGTAGTACCGGTAGAGGTAATGTTAGTACGTGTCCATGCTGATGTCCCTATATTTGCCCCAGCGAGTTGAATATCCGGGCTGTCCCAAGAGAGCACGCTGAATAGCACATTCCCGTTGCTTTGGGGCGTAGCATAGACGGTGGAATACGTATTTACATCGCCACCAACGCCGCCAGAAAAGATATAGACATTGGGGTAATCTGGTGTAAGCGTAAACTTACTCCAAGAATCATTGGGGCCGGCGTTGCCACTGGAATCACCATAGCTAAAAGTCGTTCTGCCATCTCCGGCCCAACGCAAATCCAAATTCAACTTGGGTGATGCATGCGTAAAATGTACACTGCGCCATCCATTTACTGCAGCGCTAAAGGTTAAATTCATATTGGCTTTGCCGCTATCGAGGTTGCGAATCTCAGGCGGATCATTCCAATTATAAATATAAATACTGTACGCATAAGTCGTCAAGGTAGCGGCCTTGGTTTCCGCCTTCGTCTCCCGAATCAAACCCAACGGCACCAGCGCAACCGCCAAAATCAGCGCGAGTAAAAACGATAACCCGCGTTTGCTGAAAATTTGCATAAAACCCTCCTGTAAAGCCCTATTGTTTGCATCATAACTTTGCGCTAAACTCGCCCGCGCAAAAGACAAATATACATCACATAGTATATACTCTTTTGGAAAAAAGAGCAAGCACAGATTTTATGTATATTATGGTAACTGCAAATTGCAAGTTTAAATGCCCACCCTCCGCAGGGTCTGGGAGGTCGCACCTCCCAGCGGGGTGCGGGGCGGCGCCCCGTGGCTTTCCTTCACACTGTTGCTGCTCTTTTGGTCTGCTAT
>WREI01000064.1 GCA_009779405.1 Clostridiales bacterium | reverse complement strand
CGGTCGCCCCCGACACTATCCAAATCCCGATGGCGGTTCCGGCTTAAAAAATCCCGCTTTGCACCAAGGGGATAGTCTGCCCTTTTTTAGCCCGTTGCTGTCTTGTGATGTTTTCACACTATACGCCCTCCCCTTGTGAAAAAAGCGCATGAAACCCCCATCGCCTTTCTACTGATGGACAGCCAGGATTTCGTCCATATCTTCCCCAAGCGCTGCTTCGAAAGCGAGGAGGACCTGGAGAGCTTTCGCGCGTTGCTGGTTCGCAAATTGAATATACTGCCGTTGAAACAGCGCAGGGGTTAGGCGTCTCCCACTGGAGACCGAATACCGTCAACCGACAAAGCGTGTCGGCAAAGACTCTGCGCCGACACGCTTTTCACAACATTGTTACATTCCCTCACCTTGACATCCCACCAAATGCGCATATAATAACGATAGAAATTAGCAAACTCGTTGTTCGAGTGCTAAAAACCTGCAAGGAGGAATCCGAAATCGTATGAAACTCAAACCTTTATTGGACCGCGTTGTTGTGAAGGACGTGGAGACGGAAGAAGTGAGCCGGGGCGGCATACTGCTGACCAGTTCGGCCAAGGAGAAGCCGCAGTTTGCGGAGGTGGTCGCCATCGGCCCCGGGGGCGTGGTGGACGGCAAGGAAGTCAAAGTGTTGGTGGCCGTGGGTGAGCGCGTGGTGTATTCGCAGTATGCGGGTACCAAGCTGAAATTGGACGGCGAAGAATACATCATACTGCGCCAGAACGATATACTGGCCGTGATTGAATAGGAGGAAACAGGATAATGGCAAAGCAGATTAAATACGGGGAAGACGCGCGCCGGGCCTTGGAAGCCGGGCTGAATCAGGTGACGGATACCGTCAAAATCACGCTCGGACCCAAGGGCCGCAACGTGGTATTGGACAAGAAATACGGCGCGCCGCTGATCACCAATGACGGCGTGACCATCGCGAAAGAGATTGAGCTGGAAAACCCGTTTGAGAATATGGGCGCGCAGTTGGTCAAGGAAGCCGCGACCAAGACGAACGACGTTGCGGGCGACGGTACGACCACGGCCACACTCTTGGCACAGTCCATCGTGCATGAGGGCATGCGCAACGTCGCCGCAGGGGCCAACCCCATGGTACTGCGCCGCGGCATCGAAGCGGCGGTCGAGACGGCGGTCGAGGGCCTGAAGGAGATCAGCAAGCCCGTCGGCGGCAAGCAGGCCATCGCGCAGATTGCGGGCATCTCCTCCGGCGAGGAGCGCATCGGCGAACTGATTGCCGACGCGATGGAGAAGGTCGGCAACGACGGTGTAATCACCGTGGAAGAGAGCAAGACCATGAAGACCGAGCTGAAATGGGTCGAGGGCATGCAGTTTGACCGCGGCTATTGCTCGGCCTATATGGCCACCGATATGGAGAAGATGGAAGCTCTCCTGGACGACCCGCTGATTCTCATCACGGAGAAGAAGATCAGCAATATTCAAGATCTGCTGCCCGTGCTGGAGCCGATTGCCCAGCAGGGACGCAAGTTGCTGATTATCGCCGAGGATGTGGACGGCGACGCGCTGGCGACGCTGATCATCAACAAACTGCGCGGCACCTTCACCTGCGTGGCCGTCAAGGCCCCCGCCTTCGGCGACCGCCGCAAGGCTATGTTGCAGGATATCGCCATCCTCACAGGCGGCGAGGTGATCTCCGACGAGCTGGGTATGGATATCAAGGAGACGACCCTGGCGCAGTTGGGCCGGGCCAAGCAGGTCAAGATCGACAAGGACAACACGGTCATCGTGGAGGGCGCGGGCGACGCGTCGGCGATTCAGGGCCGCATAGGCAGCATCCGCGCGCAGATCGAGACGACGACCTCCGATTACGACAAGGAAAAATTGCAGGAGCGTCTCGCGAAGCTGGCTGGCGGCGTGGCGGTTATCTCCGTCGGCGCGGCCACCGAAGTGGAGATGAAGGAAGTCAAACTGCGCATTGAGGACGCGCTGGCCGCGACCCGCGCGGCGGTCGAAGAGGGCATCGTGCCGGGCGGCGGCGTGGCGTATTTGAACGTGGCGGATCGCGTCCGCGCGTTGGAAGAGCTCGAAAGCGGCGACCGCAGGACGGGCGTCTCCATCATACGCCGCGCATTAGAGGAGCCCCTGCGCCAGATCGCAATCAACGCGGGCGTGGAAGGCTCGGTTGTGATTGAGAATATCAGGCGCAAAAAGAAGGCGGGCTACGGCTATGACGCCGCAAAGGATGAATATTGCTTTATGGAAAAGCGCGGCATCATCGACCCCACCAAGGTCGCGCGCTGTGCCTTGCAGAACGCGGCCAGCATCGCGCAGATGGTGCTGACGACCGAGAGCTTGGTGACGGACATCCCCAAACCCGAACCGGCCGCCGCCGCCCCCGGCGGGATGGGCGGAATGGATGGGATGTATTAAAGCGCACTGCGCTTCACCTCAGCAAGCCTTGGCTTGCTGAGGTGGTTTTGTGTATGTAGCAACAGGGCGGGACGCCCTGTTGCTTTTGTGTTTTTCGGGAAGTGAATTCCCGAAAAACGAAGCTTTTTGTATCAAAAGTGCATAGGTCGCGATGCGCCCTGCGCGCGGCTCAATCCGTCTCCAAATCCCCAAACACCACAGGCAAAATCCCCTTAAGCTGCTCCAACAGCGGAACCGTCAGCTCCCGCATCTGCGGGTGCGCGGCGCTTGCCGTTCGCAGTTTGAAAAAATTCCGCCATGCCCGCAGGTTCATCGTCACCAGCATCTCCGTTTTCAGACTGTTCGGCAGTATGCTCCGCGCCATCTGCGCCGTCTCCCCCTGCCGCAACAGTTCGAAATACGCCGTCTCAATGTTCTCCATGGCCTGCACCCAAATCGCGTACGCGGGGCTGTCCTCCTCCCAAAAGCAGGGCTTGATAAAGGTCAGCTCATTGCCAAAGCGGTCCTGCGTATAGTTGCAATAGCGCGTGCTCTCCTGGCTGTAGCTGGCGATGCGGTGGCGCACCCACTCGTGCGTCACGCCGCGGTCGCAGATGATGCGCACGGTGATGCTGGCATGTTCCAGCACGGACTCATGCCCGCTGCGTACAATCCGCCGCACAAATTCCTCCGCGGAATCGGCCGTAATTTTGCTCTCGCTCTTGTAGCAAACTCGCCCCGCCGCTTCGATCCGTTTCAGAATCTTCGCAGCGTCCACGGGGCTTTCAATCACGAAGGAGGGGCTGATAACTTTCATGTATGATACTCCTCATCCAAATGTATCCGTGAACCCGTCGCCTTCCGCTGTCCCTGATATTTCCCGCTGTACGGATTCTCGGCGTCGCGGTCCAACTGCGCAAACACCAACTGGCCGATACGCTGCCCGGCCCGCAGTTCGATCGCGCTCCCGCTGGCATTGAACAGCTCCAAGGTAATCTCCCCCTCAAAGCCGGGATCCACCCAGCCCGCGTTTTGGATAAACAGGCCCAGTCGCCCAATGGAACTGCGCCCCTCCACAAACGCTGTCATATTGCTCGGCAAACGGAAATATTCCATCGTGCTTGCCAGCACAAACTGCCCCGGCAGCAGCAGAAAACGGTCCGTCTCCACAGTTCGGTACGCGATCGAGCAATCCATCTTCACCACGGCATGCCCGACCGATTCGATCACGCTGAACGTATTGCCCAAGCGCACATCCACACTCGCAGGCTGAATCTGCAACTCCTCCAAGGGCGAAATGCCTATCTGCCCGCTGGCCAACAGGCTCTTGATCGTTTTATCGGAAAGTATCATAGGATCACCTCGTAATCTATTATACCACGTAAACAAAAATCTGCAAATTGTGATATAATATCCGCGCGCAAAGGAGGGCAAGCCATGCCATTTGAAATCATCCGAAACGATATAACGAAATTACAGGTCGACGCCATCGTCAACGCCGCGAATAATTCGCTGTGCCGCGGCGGCGGGGTCTGCGGCGCGATCTTTGCAGCGGCGGGGGAGGGGAACCTGCAACGCGCCTGCGATAAAATCGGCGGCTGTGAAACGGGGAAAGCCGTTATCACAAAAGGCTACGCCCTGCCCGCGAAATACATCATCCACACGGTCGGTCCCGTCTGGCAGGGCGGCGCAAACGGCGAGTGCGACTTGCTCTATGCCTGCTATAAAAGCTCTTTAGAATTGGCCAAGGCCCACAGGCTCGAATCCGTCGCCTTCCCCCTAATCTCCTCCGGCATCTACGGATATCCGAAAGACCGGGCCCTGCGCGTCGCCACAAACGCCATCGGCGACTTCCTGCTCCAAAACGATATGTCGGTCTCGCTGGTTATCTTCGATAAGGCCGCCTATACGCTGGGCGAAAAGCTGTATTCCTCCATCAAAGCGTTTATCGACGACGATTACGCGGGTAGCTATATGGAACGGCGCCGCCCGCTGCAAGAGCGGGTATGCATGCCGTCCCCGCAAGTCGACATGCTGCCCTGCGCCGCCGCCACGGCGCAAAGGCGCAGCTTAGACGATTGGCTGAACAATATGGAGGAAGGCTTCTCCCGGCATCTGCTCCGCTTGATAGATGAAAAACAGCGAACGGACGCCGAGGTCTATAAGCGCGCCAACATCGACCGCCGTCTCTTCTCTAAAATTCGCTCCAACAAGGATTACAAGCCGAGCAAAAACACCGCCCTCGCGCTCGCCGTCGCATTGGAACTGTCCCTCGACGACACCCGCGACCTCCTGATGAAAGCAGGCTATGCCCTCTCCCGCAGCAACAAGCTCGACGCCATCGTGGAATATTTTATCACAAACAACAATTATAACATCTTCGAAATCAACGAAGCCCTTTTCGCCTTCGACCAGAGCCTGCTGGGGGCATAATCATATGCCCCGCCGAATACAAACCAACCCGTAGGGGCGAGGCATGCCACGCCTGTCCCACCTCCACGCCCATACCCACCCGAACCATTCCGCCGCCCCGAGCCCGTAGGGGAACCCATTGCGTGTCCGCGAATACCCGCGCCCCCACTCACTCCCGCACCCTCGTCTCCCCAATCTCCTCCTCCGTGGTAATCACGCAATACGCAAACAGCACGCCGCCCTCCTCTCGCGTATAGGCGTCTTTCAGGAGTATCACCGCATCCTCCGGAAGCATATGCAATGCCATCGCTTCCGCGCGCGCCAGCGCCTGCGAAACGCTCTCCTCCCGCGTCAGTGGCACATCCGTCGGCACACATTCATAATACAACCCCGTAAGCAAACCTATGGGCAGTAGAAATCCGGTCAGGCTCTTATCTCGCAAATCCGAGAGCGTATACCATGGGAAGGGCGGTCCGCTCTCCCATACCTTCATGCCCGCAATCGTCACCCGCCCGTAGCGCTTCGCCCGACCCGTTTCGATCAGGGTTTGCCCCGCAATCGGCGCCTGCACACGGCCCACATAGCGTCGGCTGGCCGTCACCGTACCCATGGCATGGGTATTGTACTGCGCCTTCGTCATCCAGCCGGAGATGAGGATATCCCCCTTGCTCACCCATTGCCCGACCTCCACCCGCGCCTCGCCGCGCAGCACGCTGACCTCTGTAACCAGCCCGTCCGCGCGGGCGTATATATCGCAGATCACGGACTGATCCAAAAACTCCGGCGCGGGGATGCGCGCGCGCGTCTCCACCCGCAGAAACACGCCCTCGCGGTCTATGTGAATATACGCCAATTCCTCCACGGCCGTATGTATGCGCGCGGCGACGGCGTCATAGTCCACGCCCACCCAGGTTCCCCATTCCGCGATCCCCTCGGCGCGCAGTGCTTCACGCAATAGGGCGGGCTCCGCCGAGACGGGCTCCGTAAAGCCGATAAACAGCACGCGGGTGCTGAGGAACACCAAGGCGGCCAGCGCCGGAGGAAACCCGAGGAGCAACGCGGGGTGCGCGGCCAAGCGCCGCCACCAAACGGGCAGCCCGCGCTTCTGTAAGATATGTATATGGCAGCGGCATCTGCGGCGCAGGGCATAGAGCTTGCGCAGGCGCCGAAAGTCCCGCATACGCATCGTGAGTTGCAGCGCGCCGCCGCGGCGCACCACATCCCATGCGCGTATCCGCGCGTTCGGAAAGGCATTCAGGAGCCGCTCTATGCCGCTGCCCCGCATAGAGATAACTACATAGCCACAAAGAAAATCCCACATATCAATTGTCCTCGGTTTCAAAGGAGATGCTGTGCAGCGCCCCCGCGATAAACAGGCTCTCCGCATTCATCTGGCGCAAGCGCAGATCCGCCCCCTCCACGCGCAAAGTCCCCACACCCGTAAAAAAGCGGGCGCAGTCCTCTCGATAGCTCAGGATGCCGCCGTGGTTTTCCAACAGCAATTCCGAGCGACCCAGCAATGTAATACGCGGGACATAGGGGTCCAATTCCCGCGGCACTTCGAGGAGTTGCAGCAGCGGCCCTGCTTGTTTGTCTTTTTTCATATTTATATGTATGCGTTTACGGGGAGGGTATGAATGTGTTAAAATGGCTCGAATAATCAAGAAGGAAACGGCCATGAAATACGCACTATTCACAGGCGCAGGCGGCGGTTTGGGCGGCGCGGGGGCAAGGGCGCTGGCAGCGGCGGGCTGGACGGTATTCGCCGCGGATATGAACAAAACCGCGCTGGAAGAGATGGCAAACACGCCGCGCGTGATCCCGCTCCTCCTCGACGTCACAAGCCAAGACAGCATAGCCGCTGCCGTGGAGACGGTGCAGCGGACGACCGATAGGTTAGACGCCATTATCAACTTCGCGGGCATCCACACAATGGGCTCTCTGGTCGAGGGCGGCATTGTGCAAAGCATGGAAAAAATCATCGATATCAACCTGATGGGCATGATTCGCGTCAACCGCGCCTTCTTCGAGCTGCTCAAAGCGGGCAACGGGCGCATCATCAATTGCAGCTCCGAATGCGGCTATATGAAGGCCCAGCCCTTCAACGGCCCCTATACAATCTCCAAATACGCCGTGGAGGCCTATACGGACAGCCTGCGCCGCGAACTGCTCTGCCAAAACATCAAGGTAATTAAGCTTCAGCCCGGCTCCTTCAAGACAAGCCTGCACGACAGCGCACAGAGCGCCTTTGATACACTATACAACTCCACGCAATATTACAAAAACGCGCTCAGAAAAATGCAGCCCCTGATGCAGCGCGAACTGAAAAAAGCCAAGCCCCCCGCGTATCTAATCAAAACCCTGTTAGAAGCGATACAAAACAAGCGCCCAAAGCAAAGCTACCGCATCAAAACCAGCAAACTGCTGGGCCTGCTGGAATGCATCCCGGACGCGTGGTTGGACGCCGCATATAGAATATTCCTAAAGTAACAGCGCAGGCTCGGCTATTTATCACTCCGTCTCGCCAAATAGCAATTGGCAATATTGATGGCATGGTCGGCGCAGCGCTCCAAATCGTTGAGGAGTCCGGCCAGCATCACGCCACTTCGCGGATCAAAGCCCTCGCTGTTCAGACGTTCGATATCGGCCTCCAAGCATTCTCTATACAAAACGTTGATCTGCCGTTCCAATTCGATGGCTTCGGGAATGCGGGATCTGTTATGGTCAAATATCTCCAACGCCAAGGCGACGGCTTCCAGTACGGCGTCGCTCAACGCATGCAACTGTGCCATGGTGGACGGGGGCATGCTCTTTATGCGGTGTTCTTCGAGCAATACGCATTCCGCGATATTCTCGGAGTGATCGCCCAAGCGCTCCATATCCGCCGCGGCATACAGCATAATGCCGATTTTCTCCATATCGGCTGTCGAGCCCGTACTCTGTATACGCACCAGGAACAGCGTAATCTGCTTGTTCAAATAATCTATGGTCGATTCAAGCTTCAACACGGTCTCGGCTTTCTCGGCGTCGGATGTGAAAAAAGCGTCCAGCGCCAGGCGCAGACTGTCCAAGGCCAGGTTGCCCATGCGGCAGAGCTCACTGTGGGCCTGCGCGAAGGCTGTCTCGGGCGTCTGCACATTCTTTTGGCTGATATAGAGCAGGCGCTTGGCGATTGCGGTTTCGCTCGGCTTTTTCGGGAGTATCTTATATTGCAGTGCCGCGAACTGATTCACAAAGGGAACCAGCACCAAGGTTGTCGCGATATTAAAGAGCATATGGAACATGGCAATCTGCCGCGCCCCGTCCGCCCAGGTGGATTGGAACCAGCGCAGTATGCCGGGGAAAAGAAAGATCAGCGTGCCGAAAATCACGCATCCGATGATTCGGGTGAACAGATTGGCCAGGGCCGCCCGCTTGCTCTCGCGGCTGGCTGCCAGCGACGCAATCAGCGCGGTGACGCAGGTGCCCGCGTTGATGCCCAATACGATGTACGCGGCGGTCGTGAAATTCAGGTCTATGCCGCTGAGATACATGGTGACGATGATGCCCGAGGCCGCCGTGGAGCTTTGGACGACGGCGGTGAACAGGAAACCGAACAATATGGCCAGGACGGGGTTTCGGAATGCCGTCAGCATGGCCTGGAAGCCCGGGTCTTTCGCAAATTCCCCCAGAGGGTCGGACATGGCCGATAGACCGAAGAACAGTATGCCGATACTCAAAAGAATAAAGCCGACGCCCTTTAAGGTCTTCTTCTTCGGAATCAGATACAGCAGGAAACCCGCGAAGATAAACAGCGGCGCGATGGCGTCAAAGCGGAACGAGATGATCAGCGCGCTGAGCGTGGTGCCGATATTCGCGCCCATGCTGAGACTGATGGCCTGCACCAGACTGATCATACCCGCGTTGACAAAGCCGACCGTCATAACGGTCGTCGCCGTGGAGCTTTGGATGACGACGGTAATGAGCGCTCCGATGAGTATGCCCACGAAGCAGTTCGAGGTGGCGCGCTCCAAAATGATGCGCATACGATGCCCGGCGAGGTTCTCCAACCCGTCCGACATCATCTTCATGCCGTACAGGAAAAGGCCCAGTCCCCCGGCGACCATAAAGATATTCTGGATGAAATCCCAAGTAGAATCGACTAACAAAAACATATCCCCCCATCTTCAATCTCTATAAGTAACACCTAATATGATTGAGATTCGAGGTGATATGTTACCATATTCTTTATACCACGACTGCGCAAAAAAAGCAACCGATATTTTAGATTTTAGGGACAGATTCTTTACCAATCGCCGGTCGCCAGCGTTTGCATCAGGGCAAAGAAATGTTCGGGTGCCCCGGTACTGAAATATGCATACCAGGCTTCCAGCGTGTCCGATTGGAAAACGCCCAGATGTGCAATGATTTGTTTCGCCCACAACAGAGCCGCGGTGGAACTTGCGGTAATAAGGTTGTTATCCGTTATGGATGGCTTGTCCACATAAAAACTCTGCCCTTTATAAACGGGAGAAACCATTTCAAGAAATCCCGGTCCGTTGCTGGTATGCGGTCGCCCATTCAACAGCCCCCCGTTGGCAAGCGCGGCGGTAGCTCCGCAGATTGCGCATACGGTCGCGCCCAAAGCGAGAAATTCGCCCGCTTTTTCGATGATAGCGCCATGCTTCGGGTCGCCCCAGGTATCCGCGCCCGGCAATAGCAGGACGCTTGTTTCGCGCACGACAATATCATCAATCGAGCAATCGGGCATGATCGTCATTCCGCCCATTGTGCGGATCGGCTCTTTGGAATAACCGACCGCTTTGAGGGATACGGGTTGCGCACCCTTCCTGAAAAACCGGCCGGAATGCAGTTCCGCAGTAAGATACCCCAATTCCCAGTCGGCCAAAGTATCGAGAACGTAAACATAGACCGTAAACATAAATTTCCTCCTCTGCGCTTGATTTGTTTGCTTTTTTACTGTACCATATAATTGGTGACAACAGTATGGCAACAATTTATCGTGATAAAAAAGATTTTTGAAAGGTGACTGGCGCATGAAAATTGACAGGCTTATCAGCATTATTATGATACTCCTCGATAAAGAGCGTATAGGCGCACAGGCATTGGCGGATATGTTTGAAGTCTCGCCCCGCACAATCTACCGCGACATAGACACGATCAATATGGCGGGCATTCCTGTTCGCGCAACACTGGGTGTGGGCGGCGGCTTTGAGATCATGCAAAAATACAAGCTCGACAAAAAGGTTTTTTCGAGCGCCGACCTTTCCGCTATCTTAATGGGCCTTTCCGGTCTTTCGGGCATGATACGGGGCGAGGAACTGGTAAACGCGCTCGCGAAAGTCAGGAGTTTTATCCCCGCCGACAGAGCGAAAGACATTGCATTAAAGGCAAATCAAATCTACATAGATTTAAGCCCGTGGATGCATAACCGAAACATACAGCCATATTTGGAAATGATCAAAACGGCTCTACAGGAAAGCAGATTGCTTTCGTTTGAATACGCGGACCGCTACGGAAATAAAACCGCGCGGACGGCGGAGCCGTATCAACTTGTATTGAAAGGCAGTCATTGGTATTGGCAAGGGTATTGCCATCAAAGAAATGATTTTCGCCTGTTCAAACTGTCCCGCATATCAAAGCTGCAAATACAAGAGGAATCCTTTACGCCGCGTGACCATCCAAAACCACAGTTGGATTTTACGGATGTTCTGGCAGCCATGCAGACAGAAATAAAGATTCGCATCCATGCATCTGTCAAGGACAGGGTACTGGATTATTGCTCCTGTGAACACTTCACGCCGGATAGTGACGCGCATTATATAGTTCATTTTCCCTTCATAGAGAACGAATACCACTACAACATCCTTTTCAGTTTCGGGGATAAATGCGAATGTTTGGAGCCGCTTCATATCCGCGCGGAAATGAAGCGCAGAATACACGATATAGCTGCCTTATACGTTGCTTATTAAATTGCTATCCACCAACAAACGCCGAATTTATCAATAACAGTCGCGCAACATTTGCTCCAAGGAACTTCCTGAATGGGGTGAATTACAACACCGCCATTAAGCAAAATATGAAAGGCATTATAAACCGATGCTTCGCTTCCCATCTCAAAAACATTAAAGGTCATTGTTTCCCATTTCATCTTGTGGACTAAGTTTATATCACAAGGGTTAGCCGCTTCGCTCAATGCCAAAAACCCCTCACCATTTACGGATAATTCACAGTGCGCATAGGCAGTCTCGGCATCATTCTTCACTTCAAATGTAATTTCCGCGCCAAAGGCTTTACAATACATCTCTGCCGCTTCAAAACTGTTTTTCACATAAACCTGATTATAATTTTTCATGTTTCCTCTCAGCTCCCGCAAGGTGGGCCAAATCGTTGGTGCGGGCAGTGGGACTCTCCGCTCAAACCCTCGTCTTGCTTGCGCTTTGCGCCGCGCAAGCCGGGGCTTTCGCTACCCGGCCACCTCAAAACGTGCCATCGGCACGTTTTGTCGCTTCGCGAACGGCGGCTTCGAGTCCCTTCTATGCTGCGACACCAACGATTTAGCCCCCGCAAGAGGGGCCAAATCATTGGTGCGGGCAGTGGGACTCGAACCCACACACCTCTCGGCACAGGAACCTAAATCCTGCGTGTCTGCCAATTCCACCATGCCCGCATACTTGAATTGCTAAGGTGACGACCAAGCTTTCTGTTCGAACTTCGTGTTGTCAAACACCACGATCCCAAAGACAGATACCTGAAGCCCCGTCATATACCCTTCTGCCCCTTCTTCAAACTCCGGTGTATAACCCCAGCTTCCTTCCCGGTTTATCCACAACGCATGACAATCTTCTACACTGTAAATAACTGCGCGATATATAATAGAGCCGCCATCGTCGAGTTCCCCCCGCACAGGAACGCACAAAACCAAAAGCAGAATTGCAGCGATTATGATAATGATACGCTTTTTCCACATAGCTCCCGCCCCTTTCGTGGTCATTTTACCACATTCCGCGCCCAAAGTCACGCGTCCGATTTTTCTGCCGCATGCAGCCAGTCCCCATTTTGCAGCACAAACTCTAAATACGGCTCAGCTTCCACGGATCGGTTCGTTTCGACCAAAACGCGCGCGCGCAGCGCATTCTCAGCAACCGCACCCGGCAAACTCATAGCATGGATATCCACCATATCCAAGTGAAAGAGGGCTTCGCCATATTCCTTGCGGCAGGTATAGAATCGCGCAGAGACCAGATGGAAATGCGCCCACATTCGATTGCGCGTCATTTCATTCTCTCTCGAACGTGAAAGCAATGCCTTTTCCTTTTGGAGAAGTTCGGGGACGCAATCGAATTCATCCATACCCATACAGGAAACGGCCAGATTATTGTAATACCCGATCTTGGTGTGTGGCGATAGGAGCGGACGCTCTATATTGATTGTCTGCAAGGTTTGCTTCGCTTCGTCGTAGCGCCCCATCGCGTTCAGCGCGGTGGATAGATCGATTTGCAACACAATGCGCGCGGACACGAAGCGCACATAGGCGAGCTGTTCCCGTGCCACCACTTCCATCGGATGCGGGTTGCAATCATAATGATATGTCTCTGCCGCCTTCCGCCGCATCAGATGCCTGAAATAATCGGCCAGCCGAAAGGACAGATACAAGATCAGCAGCCCGGAAATGATACCCAGCGGAACCTGATGCGCAACCGATAAAAAGGTGGGCAGCCACAGCAGCCAGACCGCGATATTAAAGACGGCAATGACGAAAAGATTATGCCTTGCAAGCCAGCGTATCATCTGTACCAAACCCCTCAAAAGCCGCATAGATCGCCCGCAGGGCGACCTCGAAATCCGTCTCGTTGATGCCGACGATGATGTTCATCTCACTGCTGCCCTGGTCGATCACGCGCACGTTCACGCCCGCCGCGCACAGGGCGGAGAAGAGCGTCGCGGAGACGCCCAGTCTGCGCGCCATGCCCTTGCCGACCGTGGCAATCAGCGCGATGCCCGAACTCACCTCAATCTGCTGCACGTCGCAGTCCCGTTTGATTTGCTCGATGACCGTATCCAATTTGCCGATCAGATGGGCATCATCGATGATAACCGACATGGTATCGATGCCCGAGGGCGCGTTCTCAAAGGAGATATTGTTGCGGTGCAGCACGCGCAGCAGGCGATAGCCGAAGCCGACTTCCTTGTGCATATTGTCTTTATTGACTGTCAATATGGTGAAGCCGCGCCGCCCCGCGATACCTGTCAGCGGGCAGGCGCGCCCGGTGGGGACATATTGCGCGTCGGGTATCACCATCGTGCCCAACGCTTTGGGTGCGTTGGTATTGCGCACCTGTATGGGGATCTTCGCCTTGCGGACGGGGAAGATGGAATCCTCATGCAGCACGGTCGCGCCCATGTAGGAGAGCTCCCGCAGCTCGGAATAGGTGACGGAAGAGATAACATGCGGGTTCTCCACAATGCGCGGATCGGCCATCATAAAGCCCGAAACATCGGTCCAGTTTTCATAGATATCCGCCCGCACCGCGCGCGCCACAATCGCGCCCGTGATATCGCTGCCCCCGCGCGAAAAGGTCTTGATCGCACCGTCCCGCCTGCGCCCGTAGAAGCCCGGCACCACCACCCCGCGCCGCCCCTCCAAACAGGAAGCCCACAATTGGGTGGTCGCGTCGTCATAGGTACCGTCTTCGTGGAAGCAAATCAGCTCGTTTGCGTCCACAAACGCGAATTTCAGATAGGCCGCGAGCAGCAGTCCGCAGAGGTATTCGCCCCGGCTGGCGGCATAATCCTCGCTCGCGCCGTTCTTGATGGCGCGTTCCACCACGGCGAGTTCCCGCTCCATGCCGCAGTCAAGGCCCAACTCACGCTCAATGTCCATATAGCGCTCACGTATGCGCGCAAAGGGCTCGCCGAAATCCGCGCCCGCCTTTTGCAATGCATAGCAGGCATATAACAGATCGGTAATCTTATCATCCCCCGCAAAACGCCGTCCCGGCGCGCTGGGTACGACAAACTGCCGCTCGTGACTGCCCTCAATGATCTCCCTGACCCGTTGAAATTGTTTCGCGTCAGCCAGTGAACTGCCGCCGAATTTGGTTGCGATCAGCACTTATATAAGACTCCTGCATTCTAAATAATACCGCTTCTCATTCGCCTCACCCATCGAGAAAGTTTTGCGCGGCAGCGCGCCGTCATAGACGACAGTGGGGAACAGCGCCCCCTTCTCCATCGCGGGGAGTATAAAGCCGATGGCATCGCCCTTGGCGGCCAGCTTTTGTACGACGTCCTCGCCGTGGATATAGTCAAGCTCTGCGCCCGGAATCGTAGGCAACAGTGCGTCGAGCGCCGTCTGCAAGGTTCCCACGGGCAGTTGCTGGGAGGGATGGGGGATATGGAATGCGCCCTGGGTCTCCGCCGTCACAAAGGGCAGCACATGCCCCTCGCCCGGCACAGCATCGCTCTGCAATATATGCGCCGCCCCGTTCTGGCGCGCTAACCCTGCGCGAATCTTTTCAAGCGTCTCGGCAGCATCCACATGGAACAAAACTCGATGTATGGGTTCAAATACAATCCCCTTGTCGTGCATATTCTCAATCTCCACCAGCGCATAGCGGGCCGGATGCTCGGCACGCTGCACCTCGGTCAAACCTGCTTTCACCTTGATCCAATTCGCCTTCGCCGTCGCAAAGCTATGGTTCCCGTCGCCCATCGCAAAGAGCAGCGGCGTCTTGCCCGGATATTTTTCGTCAAACGCCGCGGGATCGGCCAGCTCGGCCAGTGCATCCAGTACCAGTGCAATGCGCGCGGCATCGTCTACCAGCCAGCCCGCAACATGCCCGCCGTCCGCCATCAAATCGGTATCGTACAGCTGTTCTAATTCCGAAAGCTCCGCGGCCAGCGGCTCAATCACCGTGCGCGCGGGATCGTCAATCAGCACCAGTATATGCGGCAGCTCAATCGTCGCGCCGTCGCGTATGTGCAGGCGGGGCGGGATGCGATCTTCAATCGTACCCTCGGTGGCGCGGATCAGGGTGCAACTGCCCTTGGCATAATCATAGGCCTCCAAATCCAGCGCCAGCACCAGCCCGTGCCGCGTCAATCCATTGCAACTGCGCTGCGTCAACACAAAGCCCTGCGGTAATTTGCGCAGTATGTCCTCCTCGTAATAGCGACGCATGTTCTCGCGTATCGCCGCAATGCGCTCGCCCTCATCGGGCTTGCCCAAAAATGCCTCCGGCAAAAACAAATCCAGTGTGCTGGGCGCGTCGCCGATAAATCCCCGCGCCGCCGTCCAATATTCGGGCTCGCTTGTAAATTGATCACAAGCCACCACCGCCCACTTGGCGAAATCCGTCTCGGCCCCGGGCAGTAAAATCTCCGGCACCAGCACTCCCACGCCGTTCTGATAGTTCTTCATGCACACACCCCCACATTTTATAGATAGAAGTATAACGCAACCGGCGCCGGGATGCAAATAATTTTCAAGCAATACGTTGACAAAGCAAAAAAATCAAGTTATAATCTGCAACGCTCACCATTCCTCCTTAGCTCAGTCGGTAGAGCATGCGGCTGTAAAGATGTAGTTAGCAGCCTTACAAGGAAACTTGTAAGTGATAACCCCGCTAATTCGGTGAAACCTAAGTCGAAAGATACGGCAACGCCGAGCAAGGGACATGAACATGTCCTATGTGTAGAGACTTTACACGGGGTACCTAAGG
>WREI01000063.1 GCA_009779405.1 Clostridiales bacterium | reverse complement strand
GCGGTAGTGCATTACACACCAGAAGGAGTGATAATACATGAAGAAAGACATTCATCCGGCCTACGGCGAATCCGTCGTGCGCTGCGCCTGCGGCGAAACTTTTCTGACCGGCTCCACCAAAGGTGAGCTGAAAGTGGAAATTTGCAGCAAGTGCCATCCGTTCTTTACGGGCAAGCAAAAGCTCGTGGACAGCGGCGGACGCGTGGATAAATTCAAGAAACGCTATGGCATCTGAAAATCAAATTTTGACCGCAAACACCCGAGTGAGTCGGGTGTTTTGCTTTCACCAATACCATCCATCATCCGCTAAGTAGGAGAGCAATGTTTTGATAACCCAATTCCCGTCCAGATCAGCAATGCCGTAATAGGGTCCTCGCCCCATCAAGATCAGTTCGCCGGACAGGGGGAAAAGCCGAATACTGGGGCCGCCATAACGATTTTGCCCATATGCATCTATCACTTGATAGCTTCGGGTGTCTGTGTCATAGGCGATAAAATATTCTTCGCTCAGATAAATGCTGTATTCACTGCCGCGCGCCGAAAACAATTCGCTGCTGTTCAGGAAATGTACTTCGCAACGATCCGGCGCGCTGAAAAAGAAAACGAAATTGTCGTTGAAGTCAACCAATTTTGCAGGATAGGCGATTTCAAAATGGTAAACGGTATCTCCGCGCTTGGCATGCAATTTTCCATCGGCATAACCATAGATAAAATCCCCCCATGCGCTTTCTATAACAGATCCCGTGGAGGGGATACCATCTATAGCGGACACGGCATGTGCAGGAGAATATGCCCGAAGATTTGCGTCATACAGCATTCCTTCCTTGTAATAGGATACGCTGCGCATACCGTAGCTGCCTTCGTAAGATGGTTGCTGTACGGGGTGCACATTCTCCGCCAGTATTCGCCCCGTCATATCACGGATGGAATAGCTCCGGTTTGCTTCTTTTGTGATCCAATATTTCTCCGCAAAGACACCTTCAACTTGAAAGGTTGTATCATCAAATGCAACATAAGAAACAAATTCTCCGTTCCTGCTCCGCAACTGCGGGCGGATCAGGAAGGTAGTTTCGCCATAATCATAGTAGCGAAGATATACGAATTCTTTGTTATCGATGGGGAGAACACAGACTTGGTGGGTGTAAGCATATTCATAGGCATATGCATCGCCGTTCATACCCGGCTCACAAGGCACAGTATAGCGCAATTCGAAAGCTTTGTCGTAAATATAGAGCAAGCCGTTCGTCCAATCGAAGCGCGTGAAGCCATCCTGGTAGCGGCGGGTGGGCAAATGGATGGTATCGGGCGCAGGGGCTTTTTGTATGCCGTTTTTATAGAGAAACAAATCCGCCAATTCCTGCGCACTGTATAGACCGGCAGAGAAATTATCGCTCCCATATCCGTGCTGTGTTATGGAACCCTGCAAGCGCCCCTTGGAATCATAGACAAGCAGGCTTTCGCCCTCTCCATAGAGTAGCGCGTAAAGTGAGCTGTCCCATAAATCCGTATCCGTACCGCCCTTGGGTACAAGTGCCGCGGGCTCCGCCACGGGCAGTGCGGGTACATAGCCACAGCTTGCCACAAAACGCTGCCCGTCCTCTGTCAACAGCCAATCCAACAGGTATTTCGCGTTCCTTGTGGGCTCTTTGGGCAGCACACCGAAAAACTCATTGATATGCGGATAGCTTCTGCTCCCGATGCTTTTTTCGTTCGGCTCCGCGCCATCCACTGCGATAAATTTCAAACCCGGCAGGGCATACATATTTTTTGCATAGTAGTAAACCGAATAGCCAATGGCATTCCCTGCATTCACATAGGCAGCGGCAATTTCATCTATGAGCTGTTCCATCCCGGCGATGATAAATTCGGTTGGCGTGTCCGCCATAGGCAGTTCACCCATCACGAGCTTTTCCATCATGGTTTGGCTGCCGGATTGCGGCGGACGCTGAAAGGCTTCAATGGGGATATCTGCCCCGCCTACCTCTTTCCAATTCGTAACCTTACCGCTGTATATGTCACGAATCTGCGCAGTCGTTAAGGAGTCGATCGGATTGTTTTCATTGACGATAAAGACCAATGCATCCAGACCGATAGGATAGACATCCATGGTCGTCTCAACATCCCAGCGCTCCTTTGTCTGTTCGGAAGCTTCGTAAACCAACAGCAAATCCGCACTGCCGTTTGAAAGCTCTCTATAGCTGTCATCCGTTGTCGAAAAACGGATCTTCGTCTCCGCTTCCATCTCACTGCAACCCGTAAACTCGCGGATCAGCGCCATCGCCAGCGGGATGGTGGCGGTGGAGCCGTCCAATACCGGAAAGTTTGCATACGAAATCGGCTCATCGGGGTCGGGGGTAGGTTCGGGTACAAAAACCGGTACAGAACTCGGCGCGGGGCTTGGCGAAAAACTCGGTGTGGCGCTCGGCCTCGATAGATCTGCCGTTTGCGGCGTGCAGGCAGCCGCCATAGAGAGTAGAATCAAAACTATAAGGGAAGCAAGCAGCTTTCTTCCCGTGCCGTTTTTTGCTTTACCAATCATAAACTATGTCCCACCATTCATCTAGCGTGTCCGCCTGCCTGTATGTGAATTCTGGCAGGTTGTCAAAGGGTTCAATTCTATACGCGTTCCATTCCGTTTCCCCATTAGGCGCCCAGAGGGAAGCGAATTGCACGGGATAATAAAACACAGGAAAAGGTTCCCGGCGGTGGAGGATGGTATATGTTTTTTCATCCCTTTCAAAAGCGGGTGGGGCGCCCAAAAAATAAATTTCTTCCAAATCAAATTGGCAACCCGCAAACGCCCCCTCGTGCAGCTCCGTTAGCGTGGAAGGAAGCACAATTTGTTTCATTTCGGAATCATCAAATGCGCCATAGGGCAAGGCTGTTATGCCCTCCGGCAGTATCAGTAAATCCATGCAAGGCATATAGAAAGCGCCCATGCCAATATCGCGCAGACTCGCAGGCAATTCAGGGTCTTGCAGGGCAAAACAACGGTGAAACGCAAAATCCCCCAAGGAGGTCAAGCCCTCCGGCAAGGCAATCACAAACAAATCTGTGCCACAGTCCCAGGCGGCGAAGGCATAGCTGCTGATATGCGTCACGGTGTCGGGGAGCGCGTAACTGCTTCCCGCCCGCTGCGTGGGGTATGCCACTAAGCGCGTGACGGCCTTATCGTATAGCACGCCATCCACGGCGCAAAAATACTCGTTCTCTTCCGCCACGCGAAATTCCGCAATGTCGTTCCAGAAGAAAGGCATTTCACCGATCACGCATACATTCTTTGGGATATCAAAGACATCATCCGCGCAAGCGCGGAAACAGTTTTCTCCAATCACTTGCAAGCTGTCCGGTAATTTCACATCGAACAAATAGAGATCGCCGAAAGCAAACGCGCCAAGTTTTGTAACGCCCTCTTCGACGACAAGCGTACTAAAAAGTCTCGGGTCATCGGTGGTTCCGATCCTGTAAACACCAAGCCCCACCCAAGGCGGGCGAAGTTCGCGATTATAATCCGGCAGCTCGCCCTCACCGGAGATATACAGCGTCTCGCTCTCCACATCAATCCGCCAAGTCAGCGATCCCGCGCTTCCGGTCAGTTCCTCTTCTGTGTAGATATGTTTTGGTGCATTCGTAGACTTCGGCGTATCCACCGGCACAGCGACCGTTGAGAGGGACGCTTCCGGTAGCTTTGCCGTTTGCGGCGCGCAGGCGGCGGCGCTAAAAATGAAAAACAATGAAAGAAAGAAAGGAAGGAATCTTCTCATATGAACCCCCTTATATGGCAAATCCATTATGCCGCGCCAATGATACCGTTATGCGTAATAATTCTTAATTTTCAATATTTGATTTCCCCAAAAGCTCCGCCGTCCTCCGCTCCAGCGTCTCCCGTGACGGCACATGATGCGGCTTGTGGCTGGCAATCGCGCTCGATGCGCAAAGATTCCCCCAAAGTACGGCCTCCAACGTAGATTTGCCGAGGGCCTTGGCCGCGATAAATCCACCGTTGGCCGCGTCGCCGCCGCCCACGGAGTTGACGACCCGGGTGGGGAGGGTGGGGACTATGCTATGGATTCCGTTTTTAAAGATATGTACGGGGTTTGCTCCGTCGCGGGCGATCACAGTACGGCTGCCCGTCGCAAGGCTCTCCGCCGCCCTCACAAAATCGGGAATGCCGGTCAGCGGCACAAACTCCTCCGCGCCGGAACCGAAGAGATAATCGCAGGTCTCCACCGCCCGCATGATGCGCGCGCGGCGCAGATCGTCCAAACCAAAAGTCTCACAACGCAGGTTCAAATCGAAACTCACGGTTGCGCACGCGCGCTTACAGGCCGCGAGATAATCGACCACGCAATCGTTGGCAAAGCCGTTGCTATGCGCCCAGGTGACCGTTTCGTGCAAATTTGCGGGCAGATGCTGTACCTCGGGCTCGGGCAGCTTCGCGCCGGGACCGTTGAATAGGTATATAATGCGCTCGTCGCCGTCTAATACCGCCAAAATCAAACTCATTCGCTCGGCTTGCCGATAGATATATTCCGTGCGCACGCCTATACTATTGAGATAATCGATGATGAAATCGCCGTATTCATACGCGTCCACGCCGCCCAGCATATAGGGGGAGAGACCCAGCTTGCCCAGCACGGAAACGGTATTCGCCACCGCGCCGCCCGGACGCAGGACGGGGTTGCTGCGCACAACTTCCTTCCCCTCGCGCAACATACGGTTCACTTCCTTCGTATGCCCGTAGGGGATTAAAATATCGGGCGTCATATCGCCTATGCAAAGGATTTTGGGGTTCAAACTACCCCCGGTTCTTCCGCAAAATCGAATCGATCAGTGCGTGTAGTTCCTCGTCTGAGTTGGCGTTGAGTATGGCTTCCGCGCTTATCTCATCCACCTTCCAGACCTTTTCCTCCGGTTCGGACGTTTCGGGCTCGGGCTCCGCCATCAAGGGAAGCTGGGCAACCTCGGGTACTTCTATCGTCTCCGTTTCCCGCGCTTCCTCAAAGGCGAGCGGCACCGCGCTTTCCGCGGGGATGCCGACGCCCTCATGCGGGAGAGAGGGCAGTTCCGCCTGCATGCGGCGGGTCAGTTCGGCATAGGCCTGCGCGTGCTGCTGGGCCTGCTCCGCGTTGATGCGCATCAGATCGTGGAACTGGTGCAGCAGCGCGGCATAATTCTGCACAATGCGTTCGGCCTGTGCAATCTTGATACGGTTTTGCTCCTCCGCTTCGCGCACAATGTCCCGCGCGTTCTGGTAGGCAACCTCGATGAGCATCTCCGTCTCCTTCCTGGTCTCGTCCGCGTCGCGGCGCAGTTTGTCGCGCGTGATGGCGGCATCCGTTTCGGCGTCGTTTCGGATCTTTCCGGCGACACTCGTCGCATCGGACAGGACGCGAACCACGCTGTCCTCCCGTGCGCGCAGAACCTGCGCTTCCGACTCTATCGTCGAAAGCCGCGCTTCCAATGCGGCGATCTGTGCCGCTTGCGCGTCGTTCTCACGGATGACGGTGCGTTTGCTCTTGAACATAATCTAAACCTCCAATTTTAACTGTGCGTCTTGCAATGCAAGCGGCAGGGGTATATCTAAATGCGCATAGGCGGCGGGCAGGGCGATGCGCCCCCGGTTTGTGCGGGCCAAAAAGCCGATGGTGAGCAGGTAAGGCTCATAGACGTCCTCCACCGTACCCGCGTCCTCACCGGTATAGGCGGCAATCGTGTCCAAGCCCACGGGTCCGCCCTTGAAAATTTCGATCATCGCGGTCAACATTTTGATATCCACCGCATCCAAACCCAGCTCATCGATGCGGAGCATAACCAGCGCATCCTGCGCCATCTGCAAGGTTACATCCCCGTCGCCCCGCACCTGTGCGTAATCGCGCACGCGGCGCAACAGGCGGTTCGCGATGCGCGGCGTGCCGCGGCTGCGGGAGGCGATCTCCAATGCAGCCTCCCCGTCCATGGGTACGCTCAGTATGGATGCGGAGCGCGTAATGATCTCCGTCAAACTCTCCGGCGTATAGAGCTCCAATTGTTCCTTGATCCCGAAACGGTCGCGCAACGGCGCGCTCAGCATGCCCATACGCGTGGTCGCGCCAATCAGCGTGAAGCGTGGCAGATCGAGCCGTATGCTCCGCGCCGAGGGTCCCTTGCCGATGATAATATCGAGCGCGAAATCCTCCATGGCCGGGTAGAGCACCTCTTCCACGTTCGGGTTCAAGCGGTGAATCTCGTCGATAAACAGCACATCGCCCGGTGCGAGGTTGGTCAGCAGCGCGGCCAAATCCCCCGCGTGGGTGATGGCGGGGCCACTCGTTACGCGCAGGTTCGTGCCCATCTCGTTGGCCACGATGCCCGCCAGCGTAGTCTTCCCCAATCCCGGCGGTCCGTAGAGCAGCGCGTGATCCAGAGCTTCTCCCCGTGCCTTTGCCGCACGGATGTAGATCTCCATATGCTCCTTCACCCGCTCCTGGCCGATATATTCGGTCAAGAAATGCGGGCGAAGGCTGTATTCACTTTTTGCGTCCTCTTCGTAGAGGGAAGAGGAGATCAATCTTTCGTTCATAGCATCACTTCGCCATCTTTTTCAGCGCCAATCTAAGCAAGCTCTCCACACTTTCCGCTTCCCCGCGCAGGGAGGAAACGGTGCGTGTGGCGGAAAGCCCGTCATAGCCCAAGGCCACGAGCGCGGCGACCGCCTCGGCCTGCATATCGGCGTGTCCGGCGGCGGTGGCGGCGCTGGCAATACCCCATTCGCTGCCCACGCTCTCGCGCAATTCCAAGATCACGCGCGCGGCGGTCTTCTTGCCCATGCCCGACACACCGTCAAACGCGCTTGCGTTGTCCGTCGCCACGGCGGCGACGATATCGCCCGGCGTCAACCGCGACAGCACGGCAAGCGCCAGCTTCGGCCCCACGCGGGACACGGTTAAGAGTTTGCGGAACATCTCCCGTTCGCCGTCGTCCGCAAAGCCATACAGGGCCATCACGCCCTCGGCCAAGTGCAGGTGGATATAGAGCGTCGCGTCCATACCGTCCCGGAGCGTGCGCTGTGTCAACTCGCCGACATGCACCTCATACCCGATGCCCTGCACATCCAGCGTAACCCGGTTGCCCGCCCGGCGCATTACTTTTCCGCGAAAATAATCGTACATATTTTAGTTCTCAGTTCTCGGTTCTCAGTTCTCAGAGTCTTGTATTCGCACAAAAACCCGCGTGCATTATAGCATGCATAAAGATTCTTGTATAGGTATTATCAATTACAAGATATGCTTTATGTATCAAGCACCGCTATCCCGGCTTCTCCGGCATGGGATCACTGGCCTTGATTAAGCTGGCCATCATGTAGCCCTTATAGTTTGTACCCGCCACATGCACATAGTAGAAATCGCCCTCTTTGAATTCGATGTACACGACCTGATCCTTATAGAACTCCTTAATCTTGACGGGGTCGTCCAAGCTGGGGGATTCGCGCAACACGACTGTGGATCTTAGAACTCCCCGCACCATGCCTACGGGAACTTCCGGCTCCGGCGTCGCCGCCGCGTCCGGTTGCCCGTTCAGTTGCACCAAATCCTTGTGGATATACCCAAAGCTGTTGTCCGCGTTGAGTTTCAAAAAATACCAGCAGTCCACCTCGGTGTAAACTGTAACGCTCGTCCCCTTTTTCAAGCCCTCTTTCAGAATTTTATATTCAGTTCCGGGGCCTTGGCGCATGTTCGTATCATTCTTGCTTACCGTACCACTCACTCTTGTCCATCGTATCGGTGGAAGGCTCAGGTGTCACAATGGGTTCCGCTGTCGGCTTTGCGGTTGACACAGCCATTTGAGGGGGTGGGGGAGATTCCGATCCGCAACGCGACAACATAAGCGTGGAGCCGACCACAACAAGACCAAGCGCCAACAGGGCAGCCACCCCATAGGCCACAATCTTTTTGTTCCCGCGCAGTTTATGCATCAATGTAACTCCTCTACGGCGCAATAAATACATCCACATAATCAAAGCGCACATAACCCAATATCCCGCTTCCGCTGCTATCCGCGGGTTCTAACAGATACCAGATCTGCCCGTCCGTGCCTATAACCGCTTCATGTATCAACACGCCCCGCCCCTTTTGCAGCTGGTTGTTGGGCGCGGGTAGGGTGGGGTGATTGGTACCCGGGCCGCTGCGGAAGTTCACGTTCGTCCCGCTGATTTCGCCATAGCCCATATACACAAAGGTCAGGCGCGTATAGGTGGCGAGGGAGGAGATATAGCCCTCCACGGGCGTGGTGCTGAACTGCGCGCGGTCAGCCTTGATTTTATACCAAATGATGTTCGGGTCGTCCGTGCCGCGCTTCGCGCCATACACATAGAAGGTCTGTCCCTCCAAGAGATAGTCCACGATCGACGCGCTGAGGTTTGCGTTGGTGCGTATGGTTAGGCCGCCCATGACGCCCGTCAACACTTCGCCCTCGGCCAGACAGGATTCCGGCACGGGAGGGGCGGGGGTGGACGTCGGCCCCGGCGTCGGCGTGGGCGCGTCCGGCGCGCGGCCCTGCACGACCACGGCCTGGGCATTGCTGCCGACCGTAAAGCTCTTATTGTCAAACACGAGCCCGCCACCCGTCGCCGAAGCCACATAGCTGCCCGGGTAGAGATAGGCGGCAAAGGCCCCCTGCCCTGCGGCAACCTGTGTTGTTCCCTTTTTCACGATCACGGCAGCGGTGGATACGATACTCCCACTCGCGTTCTTTGGCTCAAAGCTCGTGCGATAGCTCTTGTTCGGGCAAGCGCCCTTGCCAAAAGTGATCTTGCCCTGGTGTACGGAAGCGCTCTCGTTGATCAGGGAGATATAGTAATCGAACAGCTTCGCGCGGTATTTTGCCAGCGTCACGTTGACGGGCGTACCTGAAAGAAAGCTTGTCAGCTTATAGGACAGCCTAAAATTCACGTTCGCGAATTTGTCGATATAGCCGTCCACGCAGAGCGCGCAGGCATGTTTGACGGGCGCGGTGGATTGGCTCGTGCTGTCATAGGCCGCCGTGCCGAATATCTCCACCCCGGCCCATACGCCGATATCCGCGCGCACCACGTCGGTTAGGAACGCGGCGGAGAGCGTCAGTTCCGGCCCGACGGTGATGCGCGCCGAGCCGTCCACTTTTAGGCTGGTATTGAAATCCTTCGTGCTGATGGGCTGGTAGCCCCCCGTACTGCTGTATACAAACCCGTTCTCCGTCTTCAGCGTTGCGACAGCGGTGCCGCTTGCGCGCAGGTTCCAATCCAACGGGATGGCCAGATTGGCCGAAACGGTCAGACCCGTTGTACCCACGGGGAACACGACCGAGCCCAGCGCAATGCGGCTATTGGTCAAATCCTCCGTCGCATTGTGCTTCAAGACCAGATCCAGCGTGGCCACGGCATCCAAAGTCACGCCCACCTTGGCATAGAAATAGTCGGCGCCAAATAGCTTCAGGTCGTATTCTATCTTCACGGAAGCCCGAAGAGTGCCGGTCAGCTTGCCCGTGAGGTTCGCGTTGGCCGTGCCCTTGGTGAATCCGTAGTTGATGCCCTGGCTGATATCCTTATCGACGTCCACCAGACTGCTGGTCTGCCTGTTCGGCAAGAACTCTTCGCCTTCGCCACTCGGTTCATCATATACCACGCCGATAGCAAAGCGCGGATCGTCGGGATCGTCCAAAAATTCCGCGTCTCCGTCTGCGTCCGTCATATCGATGGTCGCGGTCTCAATATCCTCCACCGTATCGATTTTGATATAGCTGAGGAAGTCCTCCATGGCATAGTCCGCTTTGGCGGTGAGTGTGACGCGGCTTTCCTCTGTGACAACTTGGCTTACCTCTACCAAATAGATATGCAGCTCGTCCGCACTGCGCAGTACAACGCGCTCGCCCGTGGCCAGCGCACGCATGGCGGCGTCGGCATTGTCTATCACAAAGATGCCCTCGTCTGCGCGGGTATCGTCCAATATATTTTCCGTGTTCGCGCCGCTCTCAATGAGCGCGACGCCGCCCAGCAGCACCATAAAGTTGCTATCTGGTTCCGCGTCGAGGTTCAGAACCGTCTCGCCCGGAAAGTCATAAATCGTCTTTGCGGCAAAGGTCTCATATGCAGCGGTGTAATCCAGACAAACATAGGGTTCGCAGAGTGCGTCTCCGCCCTCATTCTCCAAAACGGCAACGATTGTGTAATAATCGGGCAGCGTAGCGGAGAGCGAGAGTTCCACCAACTCCGCGTCCAGCGCGCCGGCAATCTCCGTACGGTTGCTCGCCAGCAGTGCGCCCTCCGTCCATGCAGGCTCGGTTTGCCCGCTCATATCCTCCAGAATGCGCAAATTCAAATAACAGGCGTCCCCCGCCGTAACTTGGGCGTAAGCCGCGTCACCGTCTGCCTGTAAATCCGTAATGGCGAACAGCTCCCGGGTCGCGGGCGGTCTTGTGGGCAGGGCGGTCAGCCCCGCGAGGTGGCGCAGAATGAGCGCCGCGTCGGCCGAGGTGACGATTCCGTCCAAATTGACGTCCGCATATATGTACCGCGAGGGCGCGATCTCGGCCAGCCCGGCCAAACTGCGCAGGATAACCGCGGCATCGCCGGAGCTGACGATCCCGTTTCCGTCCACATCTCCCTGCACGGAAGACCCCGCCGCAGTGGCGTTCCCCGCCGTGGCAGCGCCAAACATTCCCAAAACGAAAATAAAAGCAAGTAAAAAGGATAAATAACGTCTCATGAATCCCTCCCGATATTTATATGCTTATTATGGGTTTTATGTAGATTTTGTCAAGGGAAAAATCGCTTCAATTTGCGCTGATAAAACACAGAGCAGAAATGATACAGAACGCCGAGCATCAGAATACCCGCTTCGGCGAGGATAATCAAGAGGGGCAGGGGAGTAGTGAAAAAATCCAGCACGGAAATATCTATCGCGATATGGAAAACGAAACCCCAGGCTACGAGAAAGACATTTGTATAGAGCAGCATGCCCCCAGTGCGCAACCAGATGCTCCGCGTGCGCGCATAGAGCCAATTACGCATCAAACCATAGTGTCCGAGCACGGCGACATAGAAAAACCAAATCAGGCGGGAGGGCAACAGAAAAAAGCCCAGCAGCGTGACGGCGATAAACGAAATAAGCCCCGCGCCCCGCTGCTCCGCCAGCGGTTCCATGCAAAGGCAGGCTAAAAACGCAAAGACAAAACACCCGGCGGGCAGCATCTCCGCCGCATACAGATACAGCACAGAAAGCGAGATTACCATCGCACAGCGGGAGAGGGTATGGGGTTTTAGCTTGGTTTTGGACATATTATTTTCTACCTGCAACAACAATTGCACATACAATCCGCGCACATCAGCCCCGCGCAGAGGTTGCAGCACTGCGCGTCCCAGTTGCCGCCCATGGATCGCCCGCTGCCGTAGGGATGCGCGTTGTGCAGCACGGTACGGTATGCGTTCACATATTCCATGTTATCGGGGTCGGCGTCCGCCGCGTTTTTCAAGTGCTCCCTTGCCAGCTCATAATTCCCCGTTCGGAAATGGGCGATGCCGGAAAGATAATACCATTCCCCGTTGCGCAACGGCACGCTGTTCAAGATATAGCGCGCGCCCTGCACATTGCCGCTGTCGAGCGCGGCGCGCGCCCGCTGCAGTTCGTTTGCATAGGGGCCGGTATAGGCATGCCCCGAACTGCTATAGCTGTTTGTATAGCCCCAGTCGCCCGTTTCCCATCCGGGCTGGCTCGCCGAACTCCCCTTTTGCAAGGCTTCATATGCCAGGTTGACCTCTTTCAGCTTCTCATTGGCAAGGTCGCGCATGGGTCCGGCGGCATATTTGTCGGGATGATATTTTTTGACCATATCCAAATAGGCGCGCCGCACTTCATCCTTTGACGCACCCGGGGAAACGCCGAGTACTTTGTATGGATCCAATAATTGTTCCCCTTTCTATGTTCAAAAGGATCAGAAGAGGAAAGTTGAAAGTGGAAAGAGGAAAGTGAACGGTGAAACGCTGCGCGTTTTTTGAGTTTTATGTGATAGACCTCTCCATTCTCTCCGCCCGCCCTATCTTTCCTCTTTCACCTTTCCACTTTCAGCTTTCCCCCCGTCACATCCCTGCACCCCAAATCCAGCACATTCCGCAATATGCCCTCATTGCGACGCAGGTCCAGCAAATCCAGCGCGTTGCAGGCTTCGTTCAGGGAGAGATAGATTAAGAATTCCGCGTCTTCCCGCGTGGTGTTCGGGCGCAAAAACGAATTGAACGCGCCCGACTTCCTGTCCCTCTCCCTGTCGTCCCACGCGTCCAACAGATATACCCATCTGCCTAAATTATATAGGAGCCAGCGCAGGGGCGCAACTGCTTTCTCATCACTGTCCGAAAATTCCCGCCCGACAGTCTCCATCAGGGCCGCAAACGGCGCGCAGGCTTCGTCGGGGCAGGCGCTTTGCTTTTCTTCAAGCACCCGTAAGGTCTCCATATGCCCGGCTATCTCCTCGCAAAACGCGCCGCGCCTGCGCCGCAGTCGCCGCATCGCCCCCGCCAGCGCCCATTTCCCGAGCAGCCCGTGCAGCTTCCGCTCGTCCGCCCAGTTATCCGCACATTTATAATAGGATAAGATCACATTCACATCCGCCGCAAAGGCGAGGGCGCCGCGATCGCGCACCCGCTGCCTCCCGCAAACGCCCCGCAGACCACAGCCGCTCCGCGCGGGGCAGCGGCACTTCTCAAACCCTTCCTCTTCTTCGTAAACCGCCGCCAGCAGCAACGCAAGAAACGTGCAGTCATAACTCAAAAACAGCGTGGAAAGCTGGCCGTGCCGTCTGCGCAATGCGTGGCACAATCCGCAATAATATGCGCGGAAGCACTCGTGCTCCCATACCTTCAATTCCGCCGTTCGTGGCTTGATATAACCGAACATATGTCATAATACCATACTTTACGGCAACACAATGCAAACCTTTTGCAAATCATCCCCACTCTTTGTGTTGCATTTGTAAAGTTCAATCGTCAAAAAGGTTAAAAAAGTTGCAAAAAATCGAAAACAGGCACTTGCTTTTTTCCGGGGAAGCATATATAATCGCTATGTACAGCATGCGGCGGTATACGCCGCTGTGTGCGCAATAACCTGTGAAACAGGAAAATTTGAGGAGGAAACCAAATTATGAAGAAAATCATTGCTCTGCTCTGCGTAGTCGCTATGATCTTCGTCGTCGCTGCCTGCAACACGCAAGACAAGCCGCCGGTAGAACCGATAGAAGGCGTGTACATCGCGCTCGTAACAGACGTCGGCAACATCGATGACGAATCCTTTAACCAGGGCACCTGGGAAGGCGTTGTGGAGTTTGCCACAAAGAACAACGTTCGCCATGACTACTTCCAGCCCACAGAAGACTCTCCCGCTGCCCGCGTGCAGACCATCAACGAAGCGATTGCTGCCGGCGCGACCATCGTCGTGACCCCGGGCTTCCTCTTCGAAGATGTTATCTATGATGTGCAGTTAGCGCATCCGACCGTGAAGTTCCTGCTGCTGGATGGCGAACCCCATACGCCGGACTATGCCACCTACTTCACCGCCGACAACACCCACAACATCCTGTACATGGAAGAGCAGGCCGGTTATCTGGCGGGCTACGCGGCTGTCAAAGAGGGCTTCACCAAGCTCGGCTTCTTGGGCGGCATGGCGGTTCCCGCGGTTGTCCGCTATGGCTACGGTTTCGTGCAGGGCGCCGACGCGGCGGCTGCCGAATTAGGCAACACGGCTGACATCGAACTGAAGTACTGGTACTGCGGCGGCTTCGGCCCGACCCCCGAAATCCAGACCAAGATGGCCGGCTGGTACACCGAAGGCACCGAAGTGGTCTTCGCCTGCGGCGGCGCGATCTACGTATCCTGTCTCTCTGCCGCACAGGCAGCGGGCGCCAAGGTCATCGGCGTTGACGTTGACCAGGCTTCTCAGGGTCCGGAAATCATCACCAGCGCAATGAAGGGCCTGAGCGCTTCCGTCGTTCTGTCCCTCACCGACCTGATGAACAATGGTTGGGAATGGCCCGCCGACTATGCCGGCAAGACCGCCGTTCTCGGCGCTGCCGAGAATGCCGTTGGCCTGCCCACGGTGGCTTCTTCCTGGAGACTGAACAACTTCACGGTCGCGGAATATGAAGCGCTGTTCGCAAAGCTCGTCTCCGGCGAAATCGTCGTCAGCAATAAGATTGATGCTCCGCCGACGGTCGCAATCTTCGTTGACTACCAGGGTTAAACTTCCCCAAGCAAAGTTTTGCTTAGAACGATGAGAAGGGGGCTTAGGCAACAGCCTAAGCCCTCTTTCTAAAAATTTGAACACAAGGGGCCTTTCTATGAGCGAAAATATCATTGAAACGGATGCCATCGAAAGGGACGCAGTGGAGCAGATTCCAAACGAGGAAGCCGCTTCCGAATACGTCATTGAGATGCGGAACATTACCAAAAGCTTCCCCGGCATTATTGCAAACGACAATATCACCCTGCAGCTGAAGCAGGGCGAGGTGCACGCATTGCTGGGAGAGAACGGCGCGGGGAAATCCACGCTCATGAGCGTGCTTTTCGGGCTGTACCAGCCGGAGGAAGGTGCGATATACAAGAACGGACAGTTGGTGGAAATCAACAATCCCAACGATGCCAACGCGCTGCGTATCGGCATGGTGCACCAACATTTCAAGTTGGTCGAAATTTTTACCGTTCTCGAAAACATCATACTCGGCGTCGAGCCAAACAAATTGGGCTTTTTGCAGAAGTCGGAAGCGCGCAGAAAGGTCACGGAGCTTTCCGAGCGCTATGGGCTGAAGGTGGAGCCGGATGCCCTGATTGAAGATATTTCCGTTGGCATGCAGCAGCGCGTCGAAATTCTGAAAATGCTTTACCGCGACAATGAGATACTCATCTTCGACGAACCGACCGCCGTGCTGACGCCGCAGGAAATCGATGAGTTGATGCAAATCATGCGCAACTTTACCCAGGAAGGCAAGTCGATACTCTTCATCACCCATAAACTGAACGAGATTATGGCGGTCGCCGATCGCTGCACCGTGCTGCGCAAGGGCAAATATATGGGTACGGTGGACATTGCGGATACGACCAAGGAAGAGCTCTCGCGCATGATGGTCGGTCGTCAGGTCAGCTTCGAGGTGGATAAGGAGGAGCAGAACCTGGGCGACCTCGTTCTGGATGTGCAGGGCGTCACCGTGCCGAGCAAGCTGCACAAGGGCAACTCCGTAAAGGACGTCAGCTTCCAGGTGCGCAAGGGTGAAATCGTCTGCCTGGCGGGCATCGAGGGCAACGGGCAGACCCAGTTTGTGCATGCGCTCACGGGTCTGGAAAAAATGTCCCAGGGCAGCATCAAGCTTTGCGGGCAGGAAATCGCCAAGGCAAACGTGCGCAACCGCAGCAAATGGGGCATGAGCCATATTCCCGAGGACAGGCACCGCCACGGCTTGGTGCTGGACTATACGCTGGAAGAAAATTTGGTTCTGCAGCGCTATTGGCAGCCGCAGTTCCAAAAGGGCGGTCTGATTAAATTCAAGGCAGTGCGCGACTACGCGTGGAAGCTTATCGAACAATACGATATACGCAGTGGCCAGGGACCCGTCACCCGCGTGCGGAGCATGTCGGGCGGCAACCAGCAAAAGGCGATTGTCGCGCGCGAGATAGACAAGGATCCCGAACTGCTTGTGGCGGTGCAGCCGACCCGCGGTCTGGACGTCGGCGCCATCGAGTATATCCACAAGCAAATCGTCGTCCAGCGAGACGCAGGTCGCGGCGTGCTTCTGGTCTCCTTGGAATTGGATGAGGTTATGAATGTATCCGACCGCATCCTGGTCATGTATGAAGGCGAGATCGTCGGCGAATTTGATCCCAAGACGACCACTGTGCAGGAGCTCGGCTTGTATATGGCCGGGGCGCGCAGACAGGGACAAGCGGAAGAAGTAACGGAGGAGGTGCAGGGCGCATGAAATTGAAACAGGGTTTAGTGAG
>WREI01000062.1 GCA_009779405.1 Clostridiales bacterium | reverse complement strand
TTGATTCAGGAATGTGTACCTCTTGAAGTAAATCACTCCCATCGCACATATACGCAGCAACGCGACGCTGAGAATTCGATAGCTTTATACTTTCAAGACTTTTGCACCCTGTAAAACTGCTACAAGAGCAATCCCGACATTGATACTGCCCGAGGGAATGAGAACTATCACCTCATACTCCCCCGACAGTCCTATCCCCGCGAAGTCAAGCGGTTCATCGCTGCGGCGGGTTGCAAGACAAGGAAAGATTCTACCGTTATGGTGGAAACACTTATCACCGCAAGCCCCGAATTTATGAGCGGGCTGTCCCCGCCAGAGCAAAAGGAGTTTTTCGAGAAAGCATTGACTTTCATACAGTCGAAAGTCGGACAAGAGAATATCGTATCTGCTGTGGTGCATATGGATGAGAAAACGCCCCAGAACACACGGGGACGGTTCTCGCGTGTTGACAAGAAAAGCGAATAGCAGTATAATGTGATAAATCAAGCATCGGAGGATTAGCCATGCCGAGAAGTGCGCGCAAGCTATGCGACAGCGGACTTTATCACATTATGCTCAGAGGGATCAACCGCCAGCGGATTTTTGAGGACGAAGAAGACTGCCAAAAGTTCATCGCGGTATTGAAAAACTACAAGGCAATATGCGAATATCAAGTGTACGCTTATTGCCTTATGGGGAATCACGTTCACTTGCTGCTCAGGGCCGGCAAAGAGGAATTGTCAAAAGTATTCAAGCGAATCGGCAGCAGCTATGTGTATTGGTACAATTGGAAATATCGAAGATCGGGCCACTTGTTTCAAGACAGGTACAAGAGCGAACCGGTTTCCGACGACGAATATCTGCTGGCCGTAATCCGATATATCCACCGCAACCCGCTGAAAGCAGGCATCTGCAAGGAGTTGGGTGATTATGCACACAGCAGCTATAATGCTTATGCCGGCGCAAGCGAAGACGGATTGACCGACACCGGATACGTTTTGGGAATCGTGCGCAGGGAGGAATTTATAGAGTATCACAAGGCGGAAAACGAGGATTGCTGCCTTGAAATGGAGGAGAGCTTCCGCCTGACCGACAAGGAAGCGCAGGCGATTATCAAGAAGGTGACGCGCTGCAAGAACCAAGCAGAGTTTCAAGCCTTGCGCGTGCAGGACAGGAGCAAATACATTGCCAAGCTAAAGGATAAGGGCTTATCCATCCGGCAGATTTGCCGACTGACAGGTGTCAGTTTTGGAGTTGCGAGGAAGGACTATTCGAGATAGCACAGCTCTTATCCTGAAAGTCTGGTGTGCAATACCGCTTTACGGTATGCGTCAAACGAGACGGCGCTGCGGGTTCTACCCCAAGCCCACCTCGAAAATACGTCTCAACAGGGCAGAATTTGCCTTGTTTTCTGCCCTGTTGCAAGGTATAATCAATTTGTGTTATTTGCATTGCTACAAATCATGTTCCGGCGGCGATTATAGTTTTGGTGTTGCTTCCTTAACGGAAGCGAACTAAATTGCGCCCCTATATAAGCTCATCCTCACCGGGCGCCTGAAAACTCGCATACCATTGCTCCATATATTTCGTTTCGCAAACAAAGGTCGTATACGCATCATCCTCATGTCGTCTGGACATTCTGGTAAGCAACTCGTCTTTCGGCACGTCCATAAAATGAATTTTGAATCCTACGCCCATTTGTCTTGCCCGCAAACGCAAATCATCTCGCTCCGCTTTCGCCCAAAATCCAAAATCAAGAATCACGTTTACGCCCAGCCGCAATGCGTCCGCAGCCATATCCCACATGATTTTTTCTATCCTGTCATGCATGATGTCATGGTCGCTATGCGCATCATAAACCCGTCGATGGAACAACCTGAGCTGCCACTCATCCGGCGTAAACCGCAACGCACCTTCCTCTTTTTCCAAACGTTTTGCAAATGTGGTCTTGCCGCTGCAAGGCAGGCCAACCATCAAATGGAGCGTAGGCAAACCGAACACCTTCTTTCTTGCGTAATACAAAATCGCTAAGTCGCCACACCACCGACCATTGCACTCCAAGCGCGAAGCGTGCCAAGGGGCAGGCTGAAGCCCAATGATTTATACATATCGACGTGAATAGCAGCACATCCGACCCAAACCGTAGCAACTTTATTTATTTGCATCTCTTCAAAAACATAAGAGGTCAAATCTCTCGCTATTCCCTTGTGCCTGTATTCTTCGGCGATAAAGAAATCTTCGAAAATGCCGCTCTTCTCACATAAAAAGGTTGAAAACACTATGCCGATAGAGCACATGGCAACCGGCTTATCATTATCCTTTGCTCCAAAAAACTCAATTTTGTTTTGTGCTATTGCGGATTTTAGCTTATCTGTCTGTTCTTCGCTTAGTGCAGGTTCTCCTATTGCTTTTTTGTATTGTTGCATCAGGAGCAAAAGTTGCGGTACGTCAGTCGATTTTAGCCTTTGATAAATCATGTATTAACTCCTCTCTGCAGTATTCCCGCCGCATTCCTCGAACTGAAAATATCGTATTTATCAAAACACCCGCGCCATAGCCTCCCGAATATCCTTCACAGGCACACAACCCGCATCCGCCACATTCGACTTCGCCGGGACTATCACCCGTGTATAGCCCAGCCGCACGCATTCCTTCACACGCGCCCCCAACTGCGAAACGGGGCGCAGTTCCCCGGTCAATCCAATCTCGCCGATGACGGCGGTCTTTTCGGGCAGCTCTTTGTCCAATAATGCCGAGAGCACGCTGAGCGCTATCGCCAAATCGGAACCTCGGTCGGATATTTTCAGACTGCCCGCGACGTTGCAATACACGTCCTTGTCCGAACATTTTAAGCCCGTTTTGCGCTCGATGACCGCGAGAAGCATGTTCAGCCGCCCCGTGTCCGCGCCCTGCGCGAAGCGGCGGGGCGTGCCGGGCGTCACCGCGCCGAGCAGCGCCTGCACCTCGCAGAGCAGGGGGCGCGTGCCTTCCAAAACGCAACTGACCGCGCAGCCGGGGCGGGGTATATCGGATAAAAAGCGCGCGGCGGGGTCGGTCACCTCGCGCATGCCCGTCTCGCACATCTCAAATACGCCAATCTCGCCCGTACTGCCGAAGCGGTTCTTCACGGCGCGCAGTATGCGCAGATCCTCCTGCCGGTCGCCCTCAAAATAGAGCACCGTGTCCACAATATGTTCCAGCACGCGCGGGCCCGCAATCGCGCCGTCCTTGGTGACATGCCCTGTCATCCATACCGCCACGCCTTGTTCCTTGGCAAAGCGTGTCAGCAGCGCGGCACAGCCCCGCACCTGCGAAACGCTGCCCGCGGCACTGGCGATATCCGCCGCTTGCATGGTCTGCACGGAGTCGACGATCAACGTTTGCACGCCCAATTTCTGCGCGGTCTCGATGGCGTTATTCAAATCCGTGTCGCAAAGCAGCTGTATATCGCTCCCGATGCCCAGACGGTCGGCGCGCAGTTTAATCTGCGCCGCGCTCTCCTCGCCGGAGACATACAATACGCCCCCGCGCGCCTGCAAGCGGTTCGCCGCGTCAATCAAGAGCGTAGACTTGCCGATGCCCGGGTCGCCGCCCAAGAGCACAACCATCCCGGCAGTCTGTCCGCCGCCCAGCACGCGGTCCAGCTCGCCAATCCCAATCCGCTGCCGCACTTCCCCTTGCGTCTGCACGGCGGAAAGCGCCACCGCAGTCTGCGTCTGCGAAAAAGCGGGTTTGGCCCGTCCCTTCGGCGCAGCCAACTGCTCCTGCTCGACAAAGGTATTCCAAGCCCCGCAAGAGGGGCACTTGCCCATCCACCGCGCACTCTCGTAGCCGCATTCGCCGCAGAAGAAGACTGTTTTGTCTTTCATGTTATATACGTCTCCCTATTTCACAAATCATGAAGATGCAAAAAATCATTCAAAGTATGCAGGTAAAATTTCTTTTCGCTTTCGCCATACCGAATCATCGTTATAGAGCAATTTTCAAGTGGGAACCCCAAATAGAATCTTTTGTGTTGAGGTATGCCCAAAACACCGCAAAGAATGGAACGGATCGTTCCGCCATGACAAACGATGGCTATTTTTTTGTATTGTGTTTCCAAAAGACGCGCAAGCTGAATCCGGCATCTGTTCCAAACATCTTCGCCATTTTCTCCGTTTGGGTACGGAAGATCCTCCAAGTGTAGCCGCCACTTGGCATACAGCTCCGGGTAATCCTCCCATGGTTTTGTGTGAATATCGCCCATATCAATTTCTCGAAAGGAGGGATCGATAGACAAATCGCAAGAGGAAGCGATCTTCAGTTGCTCAGCCGTTTGCCGGGCGCGCGATAAATCACTGGAGACAATTCTATCGAACCCAATGCCTTTGCACCTGTCGGCCAATTTTGCAGCTTGCCGCATGCCTTTCTCTGTCAGCGGGGGATCCATAGTGTTTTTCTCTGTATCAAAAAATGCAATGGAGACATTACAGCATTCGCCATGTCGTATCAGATATATATCCATGTCAATCCTCAATCACCATATATTCCACAATATCCCTCTCCCGCCAACGCACATTCTGCCAAACCAAACTCATCCCGCCGCCCGCGAGGAGCAGGCTCCGATCCTGCTCGCGCGTAATGTCAAAGGTATAGGCATCGGAGAAGAAGTATACATAATTCCGCCCGCGCACATTGTAGGCAAGGAATTTTTCGCAGATGGCAAAGCCACTGCACTGCGCCGCGACGCGGAAGGCGTCCCCCTTGCTGTCTATTAGCCAGAGTTCCGCGCCTTCCTCGTTGCCGCCGCGCAGGACGGCGATTTGCAGGCCGTTGCTTTGAACGGCTGTTACCACGCCCGGCACGGGCAGGGCGCGCGTCTGCCCGCTGCCCAGATCCAGCGCGAGCGGTTCGCCCAGCCCGCTCACATAAAACAGGTGTCTCTCCGTCAAAAACGGCGCAAACGCGCCGAAACGCGTGGTCTCCGCCGTGGCGACGGTGACAGATTCGCCCGTCCGTACATCGCAGAGGTAGAGCTTATAGCGCGAAGTGCCGGTGCGCTCCGTCCAGGCGATATAATGCCCCGCGCCCGAGAGCTTGGGTACGCCCATATGCACGGTCTTCAGCGCGGTGACGGTCTCGGTTTTGATGTGATACGCCACAATGCGCCCGCCGCCGCCCGTCTGCATATCGAGATACACGAGCATATCATCGGCCAAAAGCAGGGGATGGCGCAGGCTCGCGTAGGCCAGCGGCGGCGTAAGCCGGGTCTCCGTCCCCGTATTGGGATCGCGCAGCAGCACGCTGTCCATGCGCGGCGACCCGTCGCCCAAACTGCGGCTGCCCACAGCGGCGACCAATATATCCTTTCCCTTTGCGTCCCGGCAAACGGCAATATCACCGAAATAAACCTTGTCCGAAACCACCCATTCCATCTGCGCGTGCGACAAATCCACGAAATACAGCGGATGCGCCGCTGCGTCGTGCAGGGGCGCGTCGGTGTCATTGGGCGCGGGCGTCTCGGGCGGCGTCGGCGCACAGCCGCGCGGCACAGGCAGCGCAATCGCGCGCTCCATCAGCGGTATGCCCCAAAAAATAAAGGCCACAACAGCCCCGCCCAACAACAGAAACGCCAGCACAAACGACAGGAAAACCAGAAACCCGCTCTTTCGGACGCCGGGTTTGTGTTTGCTCGTCAGTTTGTACTTTTTGTCGTGTTTCATTGTTTTCATTGGTAGGGGCGTGATATATCGCGCCCGGCAACGCATTGAGCTTGCCTCGGCTCAAGCAGGTTTGATTCCATCAGGGCGCGATATATCGCGCCCCTACATCTCCTTCCGCCCCGCCAGCGCCTGCGCAAGCGTAATCTCATCGGTGTATTCGAGGTTCCCGCCTATCGGTATCCCCCTCGCGATACGTGTAACCAGCACGCCGTAGGGCTCCAGCTCACGGGCCAGATACGCCGCCGTTACGTCGCCCTTCGCGTCGGAATTTGTCGCCAGAATCACCTCGCGCACCTCTCCGGTTTGTACGCGCGCCAGCAGCTCCGCCACGCGCAGATCTTCGGGGCCTATGCCGTCCATGGGTGAGAGGGAGCCGAAGAGCACGTGATAGAGCCCGCGGTAGGCGCGGGTTCTCTCCATGACCGGAACATCGGCGGGCGCGGATACGACGCAGATGTTGTCCCGCGCGCGGCGGGGATCGGCGCAGATATCGCAGGTCTCACGGTCGGTATACTGCCCGCAGACGGCGCAGGGCCGCACGGTCTCGCGGGCGTCGCAGATGGCGGCGGCAATCCCGAGCGCGTCCCCCTCCTCCATGCCGAGTATATGATAGGCATAGCGCAGGGCGGTCTTCTTGCCGACGCCGGGCAGCTGCCCGATTTGCGCCGCCAGGGTCTCAATCGCGGGAATCGGCATATTACAGGCCCAACTTCATGCCGCCTGTGATCTTATCCATCTCGGCGGTCTTGGTCTCGTGCGCCAGGGTCAGCGCGGCGTTGACGGCGGCGATAATCAGGTCTTGCAGCATCTCGGGGTCGTCGGGGTCAATGCAGTCGGGCTGCACTTCGAGCGCCGTCAAGGTCTTCGTGCCTTGAAACACCGCCTTCACCATGCCGCCGCCCGCCGCGGCCTCAAAACTGCGCGCTTCCATCTCTTCTTCCTTGCGCATCGCGTCCTGCTGCATCTTCTGGGCGCGTTGCATCAGCTGCTGCATATTGCCCATGCCGCCGCCGAAATTGGGTGGGTAGTTGCCTTTGGCCATGGTTCTTCTCCTTTAATCTGTCTTGTATATAGTTAACTGTGTGCTTGTAATTCGTGAAGTAATAGGTAATAATGCAGAATGCAGAGATGTTTAGGATGATGTTTTGGAGAGGTAACCGGCAAGTTCTAACCCTTGGTCTGCCGCAAGAATCTTCTCTGCATTCTGCACTATTGCTTATTATTCTATCTTCAACACATCCCCCAACACCCCACGCAACCGTTCCTCCACATCGTCCGGTTTTCGGATGATATAGACGAGCGCGAGCTTGGGGTTGACGCTGGTCAGCGCGTCCTGCGCGGGCTTGAATAGGAAGGGGTTTTTCGCGTTTTTCAGCTTATCTTCCTGCCCCGGCGCGAAGGCCACGGTGAGCGCATCCGCCGTCAGGCTCTCCGCCACAGCGCCCTGGGCAATGATATGCACGAGCGGGTTGGTCTTTTGCAGGGCCGCCAGGGTTTGCTCCCAGAGGGTGGCGGCGGCAGAGCTTTCCGGTTTTGGTTCGGGTTCCGATTCTTCAATCTCGGGCGGCGGAACAGGTTCCTCCCAAGGCAGCGCGAAATCTTCTGCGGGCAGGGGCGCATCATGCTCGGGCGGGCGGATATTATCGGCTCTTACGTGTATAACCGCTCTATGACTCTCTGCATTCTGCATTCTGCATTCGGCATTTTCTAACCTCGTCTCCAAAAACGCCACTCGCGTCTGCAACGCATCACTACCCCCCCCATCCTGCGGTCTGCAAACGCGCAGCAGGCATTGCTCCACGAGCACGCGCGGCGCGGGGAAATAGCGCAATTCGCCCATCGTGAAGGTGAGCTGTTCCAGCATATACAGGAGCTGCTCCGCCCTGCGCGCGTCCGGCTCTTTGGCGGAGAGGTTGGCGAAAATGGCGTCACGCACGGTCGCCGTGAGGTCGTTGACAAATACGCTCAAGTCCCGCCCGCTCTGCAGCACATCGTCCAATTTGAACAGCAGCGCGGCGGCATCGCCGATCAGCGCGGCGGAGACGCAGGCATCCAGCTCATCGCGGCGCACGGCGCCCAGCACGTCAAACACATCCGCTTCGGTGAGTTTATTGCCGCAGAAAGACAGGCACTGATCCAAGAGCGAGAGCGCGTCGCGCATGCTCCCGTCCGCCTTGGTGGCAATCACGGCCAAGCCATTCGGCGCAACGCCCGCGCCGAGGGAACCGAGCACGGTTTGCAGGTTTTTAATAATATCATCCTTGGTCAGCCGCTTAAATTCAAAGCGCTGGCAGCGGGAGATAACGGTGGCGGGCAGCCTTTGCGGCTCGGTCGTCGCGAGTATAAAGAGCACATGCGCGGGCGGTTCCTCCAAAGTCTTCAAAAGCGCGTTGAACGCGGCGGGGGAGAGCATATGCACTTCGTCGATGATAAAGATGCGGTAGGGCAATTGCAGCGGCGAATATTGCGCCTGGTCGATCAGGTCGCGCACATTGTCCACGCCGGTGTTGCTGGCGGCGTCTATCTCGGCCAGATCGGCGCAGCCGCCCGTTGCGGCAACGCAGTTCGCGCAAACGCCGCAGGGCTCGCCCGCGTTGGGCTCTTTACAGCAGACGGCGCGGGCAAATATCTTCGCGGTGGAGGTTTTGCCCGTGCCGCGTCCGCCGGAAAACAGATAGGCGTGCGCGAACTTCCCGCCCGCGATCTGGTTCTTCAAAACGGTCGTGATATGCTCCTGCCCAATGACCTGCGCAAAGGTATTGGGGCGGTATGTACGGTACAGAGCGCGGTAGGACATGTTGTGCTCTCCTTGTTTTCGGATAGTATAGCATATTTCGGGGGGAAGGTAAAACAAGTTAAGAGTTAAGAGTTAAGAGTTATGGTAGAAATTCCTGCGGAATTTCAATTTAATTTAGGAATCGCTTGCGATTCTTACCACAACTCTTAACTCTTAACTATTCACTCATAGCTACCCTCCGCCCCCACGTCTTCACCAACTGCCCCTCCAAAAACTCGCGCAGCGGCTCCAAATCCTCCCCGCTGTCATAGGCTTCTAATGCGGCATAATAGGCCTTCTTATCCTCATCGAATACAATAAGCGGCGGATGGTCGTGTATCATCAAAAAATAATTCAAGAGCATCCGCCCCACGCGCCCGTTGCCGTCCGCAAAGGGGTGTATGTTTTCAAAAGCGGCGTGGAAATAGGCGGCAGAGAGCAGGAGATCGCGCGTGGCGTCCGCTTCGCGCAATTCCGTCAGCAGCACTTCCAATTCTTCCTCCGTATCCTCCGGCGCGCTGCCCGCTTCGTGCCGGCCCGTCACATAATCGTGCTTTTTCAGCTGCCCCGGCCGCTCACCGCGCAGGACAAAACGGCGCTCGTCATAGGTTCCCGCCGTCAGCACCGCGTGCACTTCCAAAACAAGTGACAATGTCAGCGGTTCCCGCCCCGCGATCTTTTCGCGCAGAAACGCATAGCATAATTTCTGATTCTGTTGCTCAAAGAGGGTGCGCGGATCGCCCGTAAAGGCCAGCACCTTGCCGTTCTCGAAAATCTCCCGCGTATCGTGATAATCCACCTGCGCATTCTCAATTTTCCCCGAATGATAGGCAAAGAGTATGCGGAAATGATCCAGCGAAAGATCCAAATCCGCCGCCGCGCGTATATTCTGCGATTGCCAGAATGCGAGCGCCCGCGCATATTCCACGTTCATGGAAACCTCCTCGTAGGGGCGCCCCTGCGGGCGCCCTGTTACACATTATTCTTACCCCGCAAAGCGAAGTAACTATTCACTCTTCACTATTAACTTTTCACTATTCCCTTCCATCTTCCTAAGCAACCCCACCAGCGGCAAGATCAGCGCCCCCGCCGCGAAGTTGCCCGCCGCGTGAATGCCGTCATAGGCCAGCCCCGCGAGTATCCACGCGGGCAGCAACCGGAGCGGCAGCCCAAAGAGCAGCATTTGCACGGGCGCACAGAGCGTGCCGTAGACCAGCCCGTGCAGGCCGCAAAGGAGCATATAGAGCGGGATTTGCACGCGCTTGGGCAGCGACCATCTCCCTGCCAGCATAAAGGCGCCCCAGAGCGGCAGCCAGATATACAGATGTATCGGCCACCACAGCGCAAAGCCGTTCACCACGCCGAGAATCGCCACGAACACATAGATCGGAATCAGCGCCTTCTTGCGATAGACCAGCGTAAAGGCCGCAATAAACATACCGAGAAAGTGGATATTCGGCAGCCATTCCATCGCAATCTTGGAGAGGAACATCAGCGCGCCGAATGCGGCAAAGAGCACCAGCTCGCGCAGGGTCAGCTTTTGTCTCTCAGCCCTTAGTGTAGACGAACGCATAGCTGCACCCCGCGTCTATCGGCGTGCCGTCCGCGCCCGCCATCGCATAGTCACCGTCCACATAGAAGGCCCAGTACGCATTGTCCGCGTCCCAGTCGGCCACTTCGCCGCAGATATCGACGATCATGCCCGCGCCGTCCAGCGCGATCATACCGTGCTCCGCCATGGCCGCGCCGACGCTCTCTGCATCCGTCCGTATGCGATAGCTCTCCGTGCGCCCGTCCGAGAACGTGATGGCAAGGTGCAGCGTATTCTCTCCGCTGCCCAATTCAATGGCCTCCGTGTCCGGGGGCGGGGGAGGGGTAATGCTCTTGCAAGCTGAAAACGTCGCCACCGCCAGCAACGCAACCAGAACAAGGCACAGAGTGAAACGAAGTTTTTTCATCTTCATGTGTTTGTCTGCCTTTCTTATTTAGTTTTGATGGGAATACGAAATGCCGGTCTCGCGGCATATTCACGCATGGCAAAGTCTTCCGGCTGATGCTGCTTTACTCCCGCCTTCTCAGCTTACGCCAATGGCTTGGCGCGCCTGCGGTATTGGCGCGTGGGAGAAAAATCACAATAACGGCGGCGGACCCGCGCGGGAATCGCACCCGCTTCCTTTTGCCACAGGTATTATATCATTTTCTCCGCGCAGGCGCAAATAAATATGTTATACTATAACCACATGGAAGAGCGTACCCCCTATCCCGCATACAAAATCCCCCCACGCGGCGCGCTGCAGGACAAAACCCCGCCCCCGCGCAATGTTGTCGCACCGATAAATATACGCCCCGCTTTCGCAGAACTGGAAATTGACACCGCACTGCGCGAAGCGCCGCGCCCTGCTCCCAACCCCGTTCCGCCCCCCCAACCAATAGAACAAAAAACCGCCGACCCCATCCGCGAGCGCTTCTATCAAATGCGCCGCTTAGCTTCGGGCAACCCGTTTGCGCGCAACAACGCCGCGCTCTTCTATAAGCAGGCGCGCTTTATGGAATTCTTCACGGATGACTACGACAGCTTCACCCCCTTTTCCATGTACTTCCCGCAATACCAGCACATGGGCTATGAGCAGCTGCGCACCTATTTCAGCTGGCGCACCAAGGCGCGCGCGGGCAGCATCGCGCCCACCTCCCTGTCCTATGTGTTCCTCTATGTCTATGAACTCCTCTCGGGCATAGGCGCAAAGGATCCCGCCGACGGTCTCGCCAAGCTGATGCGGCTCTGGGAGAATTATAAGGAGCCGACGCTCGAGCTCTATCTGCCCGGCTGGCTCCGGGATTATCATATCTATTATATCCTGCCGCAGAGCTTTGCCGACTTTGTGGAGGAGCATCATCTGCATGCATACTATCCTGATCTCTACCTCTTCGACGCGGAGGGGGAGAACAGTCTCGCGGTATGGAACGGGATTTCGAATTATGATATCACGGAATCGAAGTTTTGGCAGGCGGGCAACGAAGCCATATTGCAAGAGTGTTTCGCCGCCGTATTGCGCGGGATGCGCGAAATGTGCGCGCGCGAAGGCATACGTATGGAGGACCTCTTCTATCCCGGCATGCGCAGTCGCTTCCCGTGGTTCCCCTTCCAGCGCGCGTTGTTCTGGCCCGCCCACGCGCAAAAGGACCGAAGTGTCGAGCTGCCGGGCGGGACGAGATATATCTGCCATGGCGGCCGCTGGTTCGCCGATACCGTCATCCGCGAAACCGGGCGGCGCGAGGTTGTTGGCTATCTCATCAAAAAAACGGAGGCCCTCCTGCGCGAAGCCACGCAATACAAGCACAAGCTCACGGCCAACCCCGGCAACCTCGTCTTTGATATGCAAAAGCGCAAGCTCCCTTTCGCCGCCTTCGACATCGCCATCGAAACAGCCGTCGCCGCGTTCTATAAGGATAAGACCCGCACGGTCGTAGCTGTAGACCCGAAAAATCTGGCCCGCATCCGCACCGAAGCGCAGGATACGCAGGAGAAATTGATCGTGGACGATAACGGTTCTCAGTTCTCAGTTCTCGGTTCTCAGCTGATTGAATCCGAACCCAACGTAGAGGCGGATACCATCCGCCCGCTCGAATACAATACACTCCAAACGGACGCCGACGACTGGCACAGCTTCCGCGAATCCCTCACAAACACGGAAACCGAACTACTGCGTCTCCTCCTCTCCGGCCACGACATAAAACCCTACGCCAACGCGCAGGGCATCATGCCCGAACTGCTCTATGACAGCATCAACGAAAAGGCCAGCGACTGCATCGGCGATACGATATTAGAGGACGGCGTCATCTACGAGGAATATGTAGAAAAATTGCGTTGGTAGGGGTCGATTGTAATCGGCCCGCGAGTACAAGCCCCTACCCATTCCCCCGCCGAACCCAGCCCACGGCCAAATCCATCGCCGCGCGGCAGGCGTTGGTCTCGTCTAACGCGTGCAGCATCACAAAGTCGTGCGTAATCCCCAGTATGCGCGCCGCCGTCACCTCCACGCCCGCCTGCATCAGTTTCTTCGCATAAGTCTCACCCTCATCGCGCAACACATCCGCTTCGTCCGTAATAATCAGTGCATCGGGCAGCCCTTGCAGCTGTTCAATCGTGGCCCGCAGGGGTGACGCGGAGATATGACCGCGCTCTGCGTCCGACGTGGTATATTGATCCCAAAACCACTTCATGCCGTCCCGATAGAGATAATAGCCCTCCGCGAACTCCCGATAGGACGGCGTATCAAAGGCGGCGTCCGTCACGGGATAGAAGAGCAGCTGCTTGCGGATGGGCGGGCCATCCCGATATTTTGAAAGAATCGTCAGCGCCGCGGCCATATTCCCGCCCACGCTGTCGCCCGCCACAGTCAAATTGTCCAAACGCGCCAGCAGGTCAAACTGCCGCAGTATATCGGGCAGCATCGTCAAAATCCAATAGCACTGCTCCAGCGCCACCGGGTATTTGGCTTCAGGCGACAGGCTGTATTCGGGAAAGAGCACGATCGAGTTCGTCCGCGCCGCCAGTTCCCGCACCAATTTCTCATGCGTATGAAAATTGCCGAACACCCAGCCCGCGCCGTGCATATACAGGATCACAGGCAATTTCCCCAGCGCGTGCTCGGGCTGCACGCAGTAGAGCGGAAACGCCCCCAACCCGTTCGGGGTCTGCATCGTGCGCAAATCAATGTGCGCCGGGTATTTGTAAACGGGCGCGTCCTGCGCCGCGTTAAGCTTTTCACGCCCCTCCTCGGGCGGCAGCTGGTATATGCGCGGCAACAGCGCGGCCGCCTCGCAAACCTCGACCGCCGCCCGCTCCAAGGGTATCCGTTGTTCCATATAATAAACCTCGCTTTTTGTTGTATTATATGTCCGCTCCGCGCTTGTATAACCCACCGGTTCCATATATAATGAATATCGGTGGAAACAAATTAAGAAGTTAAGAGTGAATAGTTAAGAGTGAAGAGTTATGGTGAAAACACCTGCGGTATTTTTGATTCAATTGGGAATCGCCTGCGATTCCTACCGCAACTCTTAACTTTTAACTCTTAACTATTCACTCTAAACGCTGAGAAGGAGGGGCTATGTCCTATCAAATCACACAAACCTGCACGGGCTGCGGCGCCTGCAAAATCCTCTGTCCGGTCTTCGCCATCGAAGGTGAACCCAAACAAGCGCACAGCATCAACCCGAAACGCTGCATAGAGTGTGGTGTCTGCGGTCGCGCCTGCCCTAAGGAAGCCGTGGCGGACGCCAACGGTCAACAGCTGTCGCGCATCCCGAGAAGCCAATGGCCAAAACCAACGATCGATGAAAGCCGTTGCAGCGCCTGCGGTATCTGCACCGACGCCTGCACGCCGGGTGCATTGCGGATAAGCCGTCCCAAGAGCCGGGGCGATATCCGCGTCCACGCCGAACTCCACGCGCCCGCCAAATGCGTGGGCTGTGCGCTCTGCGAACGCCGCTGCCCCTTGCACGCAATAAGCATGTGTAGGGGCGGATATCATCCGCCCGTCAAAATGAAACTCCCGATCTACGCCCACATAAACCTGTCCAACGGCAGTATCGAAACAAAACCCATCCCCGAAAGTTGGTTCAAGAAATATATAGGCGGCAAAACCCTGGCCGCGCGCCTGCTGCTGGACCTCTGCCCGCAGGGCGTCGACCCCCTCGCGCCGGAAGCGGTTCTCATCATCAACACCGGCCCCCTGAACGCCACGGGCGCGCCCTGCTCCTCCCGCTTCAATATGTCGTTCAAGAACGTGTTGACGGGCGGCGTCGCGTCGAGCAACTGCGGCGGCAATTTCGGCGTTATGCTCAAGCGCGCCGGGTTGGACGGGCTGGTGATTACGGGCAAATCGGAAGCCCCCGTGCATATCGAGATCACCGACGGCGACATCACCCTGCACAGCGCCGCGGAACTATGGGGCCTGGATACCGAGGAAACCCAGGCCCGCCTGCCCGCGCACTTCGGCAAACTCGTCATAGGCCCGGCGGGGGAGAACTTAGTGCGCTATGCGTCCGCCATCAGCGGCGAGCGCGTAGCGGGCCGCTGCGGCGCGGGCGCCGTGCTGGGCAGCAAGAATATTAAAGCCCTGTCGGCCTATGGCAGCGCCGAGCCCTCGATACTGCGCAAGGAAAAGTTCGACCGCTTCGTCGCCAAATGGGTAAAATTCCTCCACAAGCATCCGATGACGGGCGACAGCCTGCCCCACTACGGCAGCGCGGGCTTAGTCAATAAGGCCAACGCAAGCCACGCCCTGCCCACGCGCAACTTCCGGGAGGGCCATTTCGCCGATGCGGATAAAGTCAGCGGCGAAACCCTGGCCGAAACGCGCCTGTTGCGCAACAGCGGCTGCACTTCCTGCCCCATACGCTGTGAGCGCCGCATTCTGATAGACGAGCGCGAGGTCAAAGGCCCCGAATATGAAACCCTCGGCCTGTTCGGCCCCAATATCGGCGCGTCCGATATGGAAGCCATCTTTCAAATCAATACGCTCTGCGATCAATTGGGTTTGGATACCATCTCCGCCGCCGGAACCATCGCCTTTGCCATGGAGTTGAAAGAAAAGGGCATCGCGGACTTCGGCGTAGAATTCGGTAAAACCGATAATATAACCCGGGTTATACAACAAATCGCGCGCCGCGAGGGCATTTATGCCGAGCTCGCCAACGGCAGCAAATGGCTGAGTGAAAAGTATGGCGGCACGGACTTCGCCATGCATGCCAAGGGTCTGGAGTTGGCCAGCTATGAGCCGCGCCGCAGCGTCGGCATGGGTCTGGGCTATGCCACCAGCAACCGCGGCGGCTGCCACCTGAACGGCGGTTATCTCGCCCTGCTCGAATCGGTCGGCGTCCTCTCCCTTGACCCGCAGAGCCATAAGGCCAAGGCGCAGTGGTCGGTCTTTATGCAGGACGCCTTGGACGCCGTATCCTCCTCGGGCTTCTGCCTGTTCTCGGCGCAGACCTTCGTCCCCGCCGTCTTCTTCCGTCTCGGCCCCAACCACGGTGTCACGCGCGCCACCGGAAAAATCTTCACCCACGCAGGCCCGCTGGTGCGCCTGATCCTCTGGATGGCCCCCATACTCCGCTTCAATTCCTTCTACCTTCTCCCGCACGCCGAGGCCCTGCGTCTCGCCACAGGTCTGCGCATGTATACAGGCCCGTTTATCCGCTTCGGCGCGCGCGGCTACAACTTAGAGCGTCTCTTCAACCTCCGCGAAGGCGTAAACAGAGACGCCCTCCCCGAACGCCTGACCCAAACCCCGCAAGAAGAAACCCGCCCCGACACAACAGTCCCCCTGCCGAAACTCCTGAAAAAATACTATCAAACCCGCGGCTGGGACAAAACCGGCGTACCCAAGCCAAGAACATTGAAACGATTAGGGATTGCTCTGCCGAAGCCAACACACCTGTAGGGGCGAGGCATGCCTCGCCCGCGCAACACCGCCCAACACGCACCCGGAATGTACCATACAAACCGAATCGCCGCCCGATGCCGGAACCCAAACAAACCCGCGCGGGCGACGCATGCGTCGCCCCTACGGCGCGCAACACCGCCCAACACGCACCCGGAACGCACCATACAAACCGAATCGCCGCCTGATGCCGGAACCC
>WREI01000061.1 GCA_009779405.1 Clostridiales bacterium | reverse complement strand
CCCTACCGTGCTATGTAGTCGCCTTCTCTTCAAGGATAGTGTAGCACACTACGGGAGTGTCGCACCCGTTTTCATCACTATTTGTGCCGCCTGCGACTGCGGCGGAATGGATGTTACTATGCAATACCGCTTTTCGGAAAGAATGTCGACCATGAAGCCATCGGCCATACGCGAGATCCTGAAAAATACGACGCGCGGCGATGTGATCCCCCTTGCCGCCGGGAACCCCTCGCCGGAGGCCTTTCCGACGACCGCCATTGCGGAGATCACCGCGGATATACTCACGAATAACCCCATCGCCGCGCTGCAATACGGGATCAGTGAGGGCTATGCCCCCCTACGGGCATGGCTGAAACGCTATCTGCGCGAGGAAAAGGGAATGGGGACTGACGCAGACGAGCTGCTTATCCTCACCGGCGCGCAGCAGGGCATGGAGCTGGCCGCCAAGGCACTCTGCGACGCGGGGGACGTGGTGATTTGCGAAGACCCCAGCTTCATCGGCTCGCTGAACGCGTTCCGCTCCCACGGCCTGCGCATGGTTGGCGTGCCTGTGCGGGACGACGGCATGGATATGGATGCGCTGGAAGCCGCCCTGCAACGGGAAGGGCGGGCGCGCTTCATCTATACCATCCCCAACTTCCAAAACCCGGCGGGCGTCACAATGTCCTTGGAAAAGCGCAGGAAATTGTACGCGCTGGCACTGCAATACGGCGTGCTGATTCTGGAGGACAATCCCTACGGTGATCTGCGCTATTTCGGGGCGGATATTCCCACCATCAAATCTTTGGACAGTGACGGCATCGTGCTCTATGTGGGCAGCTTCTCCAAAACCATCTCGCCGGGCTTGCGCGTGGGCTTTCTGCTCCTGCCCGCGGGAGCGCTTGGGCCGTTCACCGTGGCAAAGCAGGCCGTGGATGTGCATACGCCCGTGCTGAACCAGATGATCGTCAACGAATTTGTGCAGCGCTACGGCTATGCGGAACACCTGGCAAGATTGCGCGAGATTTACAGGCGCAAGCTCGCCCTGGCCCTGGACTGTATGGAGACCCATCTGCGGGGCAAATTAGAATATGTCGCGCCGGAGGGCGGGCTGTTTATCTATTGCAAACTGCCCGAGGGCGTCTCTACGCCGGAATTCTGTGCGCGCTGCATAGCCGGTGGCGTGGCCGTGGTGCCGGGGACCGCTTTCTCCGCCAAGGAGGGCGAGGACAGTCCCTATATCCGCATCAATTTCTCCACGCCCACGGACGCGCAATTGGTGCGCGGGATTGAAATTTTGGGGAGTTTGCTCTGATGTATCCGAATTTTGAAGCCCTGAAAGCACGGGTACTGCGCGGGGCGCGGCGCACCATCGCGCTTGCGGCCGCGGCGGACCCGCACAGTTTGGAAGCGGTACGCGACGCGGAAGCTTTGCTTGGCGTGGACTATTTTTTGGTGGGCGACGCGGCGAAGATTGCGGCGTTGGCCGCGCAGATCGGCTTTGATATAAAATCCGAACGCGTCATCCCCGCAAGCACGGACGAGGAAGCGGCGGCGCTGGCCGTTGCCCTTGTTCGCGAGGGCAGGGCGGACGTGCTGATGAAGGGCCGCCTGCAAACGGCCACGCTCCTGAAGGCCGTGCTGCACCGGGAGACGGGCATACGCGGCGCGGGGCAGCTCTCGCATCTCTGCGCGATGGAATGCGCCGCCTATCCCAAACTGCTCTTTCAGACCGACGGGGGCATCAACCCGCATCCGAACCTTGCGCAGAAGCGCGCGATTCTGGAGAACGCGCTGGCCTTTATGCACGCGCTGGGCTATAAGAACCCCAAGGTCGCCGTGCTGGCCGCCGTGGAGACCGTGAGCGATAAAATGCCCGAGACGCAGGACGCGGCGGCGCTGGCGGCGGCGAATATCCCCGGCTGCATCCTCGAAGGGCCGCTCTCCTTTGACCTGGCCATCAGTTCTGGGGCAGCCGCCATCAAGGGCGTGGAGAGCGCCGTTTCGGGGGACGCGGACCTCTTGCTCGTGCCGAATGTCGCCACGGGCAATATTATGACCAAGGCCCTGCTCTATCTGGGCGGCGCAAAGATGGCGGGCTGCGTACTGGGCGCCGCGGCGCCCATCATCCTCGTCTCGCGCGGGGCGAGCGCGGAGGAGAAATTGTATTCTATTATGATGGCGTTGGCGGGGTAAAATTTGCAGAGACGCAATATATCGCGCCCCTACAATAAAACGGAGGCTCCATGTCACAGTATATTTTAGCAATTAACCCCGGCTCCACTTCCACGAAGATTGGGCTGTTTGACGGGGAAGCGCCTGTCTTTATGAAGACGATCGAGCATACGCACGCAGAGTTGCAGGGCTTTGCCAATATCGTTGACCAGAAGGGTTTTCGCATGGCGCTGGTGCTGGAGATTTTGCGGGACGCGGGGTTTGCGCCGGGGCAACTGGCGGGGGTTGTCGGGCGCGGGGGCTTGTTTCCGCCCTTGGAGATGGGCGGGTATATTGTCAACGAACGCATGATAGAGCGGATTGTGAAGGAGGAGGGGGTGTCGCCCCACGCTTCCAATCTGGGCGCGCTGCTTGCGGCGGGGATTGCGGCGCAGGCGGGGGTAGACGCCTATATCTATGACGCGGTGTCGGCGGGACCCTTGCCCGAAGTTGCGCAGATTACGGGCATACCCGAACTGCGGCGGCGCAGTCTCGCGCATGTGCTGAACGGACACGCGCAGGGCCTACGCTATGCCGCGACACGTGGCCTTCGCTTTGAAGATTTGAACCTGATCGTCGCGCATCTCGGCGGAGGGGTATCCATCGCCGCCTATGAAAAGGGGCGATTGATCGATTCCATGGGCGAAGGATACCTGCCCTTCTCCCCCGAGCGTGCAGGCGGGGTGCCGCTCTTTGATTTTGTCGATTTTCTGTATGATAACAATCTCACCAAGCAGGAGGCCCGCAGGCGCGTGCGCGGCGGAGGCGGCCTGGTTGCGCTGTTGGGTACGGCGGACTGCCGTAAGGCCGTGGAGATGATGGAGCGGGGCGACGCAAACGCAGAGACCGTCCTGCAAGCGATGTGCTACGGGATGGCCAAGGGCATAGGCGCACTGGCCGCCGTACTCGGCGGGAACTGCGACGCCATACTCCTGACGGGCGGCGTCGCAAACTCGAAATTCGTCACCGCCGAGATCGCGGCGCGCGTCGGCTTCCTCGCGGAAGTCGTCATATATCCCGGTGAATACGAGTTGGAAGCCCTCGCCGCCGGATGTCTGCGGATTTTGAACGGGGCGGAAGCGGCGCGGGAGATGGAGTAATATATTCACTGTATCGAAATAACTGTCATAACTGTCATAACCGTCGGAGGGAATGCATCATTGCTCAATGCTCAATGCTCAATGTTCAACGCGCAATGGGGTTGGTATACGTTTTATATATTAGATCCAGAGAAACACCCGCAGGGTGTTTCCACAACCATTGAACATTGTGCGCTGTGCGTTGCGCATTGCCGATATCCCGCTTTATTGCACGTTCCCGCGTGGCGGCTCGACGGTTATGACAGTTGTTTCGATATATAGAACTCATCCGCCAACTGTTTCAAACGGCCAGTCGATGATCCCGCCAAAGTCATACACGTTCGTATAACCTAATTCAATCAACGCATTTGCCGCGTTTGCGCTGCGGCGGCCACTGCGGCAATAGATTAGGATCCGCGCGTCTTTGTTGGGCAGCTCGGTCTCTGCGCGGTCGGCGAGTTCGTAGTCGGGGATCAGGATCGCGCCCTTTATATGGCCTTCCGCAAACTCCTCCTCCGTTCGCACGTCCAAGAGGATATACTCCTCGCCACTGTCCATTATCTGTTTTGCGTCGTTGGCGCTGATTTTTTGGTATACGGGCGGTGTCGCCAAGGACGGCGTATTGTCCCTTGCACATGAGCCAAGAGCTAGCAGGGGCAACAGTGTAAAAATCAGAAGTCTCCGTTTCATTGTCGATTCCTTCCTTTCGTTTTTCGTTTATGCTGTCGGCACGCCATAAAATTGCGCCGCAATCTGGGCGGCTGTTTGTCTGTAATCTTTGGTGCCATCCACGCGGATGACAGGGCATGTAAGGGTTTCCGCCCATTGTTCTATTTTTGATAGAGACCGGGCTGCCACGAACGCATGAAACTTTAGTTGGTGCGCATACATATCACCGCCTTCGCGGACGCGATCGCCGAACTTGTCATATTCGCGCCGATTTATACGATCCATGCGAAGACCCAGCGGCGCAGAGAGATATATGGCAAATTCATAAAACTGCGGAATTCCTGCGCCAAAATCACCGGTGCATGAGGAGAGGACAAATGCCCCGTGCTTTTTAATGTCAGCAAGCATCAAACGCAAGCTTTCCTCGTCTGAACGCGCGTTGGTATATGGTATTTCGGATTCCTTGAAGCAATACTCTTCGTGATCCATATGTTTATAGCCTAAAATACGTGCCAACTCCCTGCCCCATGTGGTCTTTCCGCTTCCGTTTGCTCCAAATACAATGATGCCGTGCGGGTTGCTCATTTCGCCCTCCCCGTTCATATTTATTATGTGTTCTATTATGATACATAACCGGGACGATTGCAAACGGCTTTGCAGGAGACGTTGTATCCCCTACCGATAGATTTACCCGTAGTGGCTGATTGTAATCAGCCCGTCGGATATGATATAATCTGAGAGAAGAACATCACAGGAGGAACAACCATCATGCCGGTCAATCTCAAGGGACGCTCCCTGCTCACGCTCAAAGACTTTACGCCCGCGGAAATCCGCTATCTGCTGGATTTGGCGCATGATCTGAAAGCCAAGAAGCGTGCGGGGATACGCAACAATCTGTTAGAAGGAAAGAATATCGTTCTGCTCTTTGAAAAGACTTCCACGCGCACGCGCTGTGCCTTTGAGGTCGCCTGTTTCGACGAGGGCGGCTGCGCCACCTTCCTTACGGGCAGCCAGATGGGGAAGAAGGAATCATTAGAAGATACCGCTCGCGTGCTGGGCCGCTATTATGACGGCATTGAATTCCGCGGCTTTTCGCAGCGGGATGTGGAACTGCTGGCCCAATATTCCGGCGTGCCTGTTTGGAATGGGCTGACGGACCTCTATCACCCGACCCAGATATTGGCCGACTTCCTCACGATTGAAGAGTATGTCAACAAGCCGCTGCAAAAGGTGAAGCTGGCCTATGTCGGCGACGCGCGCAACAATATGGGCAATTCGCTGATGATCGGCGCGGCCAAGATGGGCATGGATTTTGTGGGGATTGCGCCTGTGACCCTGTTCCCCGAAGAGGGGCTTGTGGCCGAGATGCGCGCCGTGGCGGCGGAGACGGGCGCGACGATCTCTTTCTCCGAAAATATCGACGACGTGCGCGGCGCGGACGCGATATATACGGATGTATGGGTATCGATGGGCGAGGAAGCGCAGTTCGCCGAGCGCATACGCCTGCTCATGCCCTATCAGGTGAATATGGAGATGCTTGCGAAAACAGGGAACCCGGACGTTATCTTCCTGCACTGCCTGCCCAGCTTCCACGACCTCGAGACCGAGGTGGGTCGGGATATCCACGCGAAGTACGGGCTGGACGCGATGGAGGTGACGGACGAGGTGTTCCGTTCCAAACATTCCAGAGTGTTTGACGAAGCGGAGAACAGAATGCATACCATTAAGGCCGTGATGGTGGCGACGATAGGCAAGCAGTAGCGTCTCGACAAGCAGGGCTTGTCGAGACGGATCGCTACGGCGGGTTTTGCAAGAGGTCGCAAGCTCGGACAGCGCATAGTCTGTCGCCTGCGACCTCTTGAGCGTATGATTTTCGCCGCGCAGGTCGCCGAAAATCATGAATTTAAGCTTATCCGCCCGAAAAGATATTTGCGAAAGCTTCGACCATATAAAACCTATTAGTCTTATCAATAAAACAAAGGAGAACCCCATGCAAGAAACAATCGCAAAATTCAAAGAACAGCTTGCCAAAATGAAGGCCTATGCACATGCGCTGGCCATACTGTCCTATGACTCGGAGACCACGATGCCCAAGGCGGGCAATGCGGCGCTGGGCGCGACCATGGGCTTTTTATCGGGCGAGCATTATTCCCTCGTCACCGCGCCCGAACTGCGCGAGATGCTGGAGACGCTGGCGCAGAATCGGGAAGAACTCGACCCCGTGACCCGCCGCGAAGTCGAATATTTGCAGGAAGAGCTGGCGAAGATGGAGCGCATCCCGAAAGCGGAATACGTGGAATTCAACATCTTGCTGCAAACGGCCTCGCAGGTTTGGCGCGAGGCGAAGAATAAGAACGACTACCCCGCCTTTGCGCCGTATCTCGCGAAAATCATCGATTTCTCGCGCCGTTTCGCGGGCTATATGAACCCGGCCCTGCCCGTCTATGACGCGTGGCTCAACGAATTCGAAAAGGGTATGACCATGGCAACCCTCGACGCCTATTTCGCCGATGTGCGCGCGAAGCTGGTACCCGTCATTCACGCGATCGCCGAGCGCGGGCGCAAGATAGACAAATCCTGCGTGGAAGTGGAGTTCCCCGTCTGGAAGCAGCGCAAGCTCTCCGATTATCTGATGGATCTCTTGACCATAGACCGCGACTGCTGTGCCATCGGCGAGACGGAGCACCCGTTCTCGACCGGCTCGAGCAAGCACGATATACGTATGACCACGCACTATTATCCCACGCTGATGCTTTCGAGTTTCTTCAGCGTCATTCACGAGGGCGGGCATTCGCTCTACGAGCTGCATACGGGCGACGAGCTCATAGGCTCCCCGCTTGCCGAGGGCGTGAGCATGGGCGTGCACGAGTCGCAATCCCGCTTTTTTGAAAATCTCATAGGCCGCAGCCGCGCGTTTATTGAACTCATCTATCCGAAACTCTGCGAAATCTTCCCCGAGCAGATGGCGGGCGTCACAAGCGAGATGCTCTATCTCGCCGCCAATCACAGCAGCCCGTCGCTGATTCGCGTCGAAGCGGATGAATTGACCTATTCCCTGCACATCATGGTGCGCTATGAGATAGAAAAGCGCTTGATGGACGGGACGCTGACCGTGGACGAGCTGCCCAACGCGTGGAACGCGCTCTATAAGGAATATCTGGGTATAGACGTGCCGGACGACACGCGCGGCGTTTTGCAAGACATACACTGGTCCATGGGCAGCTTCGGCTATTTCCCCAGCTATTCGATAGGCAGCGCCTACGCTTCGCAGATTTATGCGCGCATGGCGCAGGAACTCGATATCGACGCGTGCGTGCGCGCGGGGAATCTGAAGCCCGTCTGCGAATGGTTGGAGGAGAAGATTTGGAAGTATGGCAAGATGAAGACGCCGGGCGAGATCGTCGAAAACGCCTGCGGCGCGCCCTTTGACCCGAAATATTATACCGATTATCTGACCGGGAAATATTCGGCGCTGTACGGGTTGTAAGTGGGTTCGCGATTCAAAAAGATTGCGCTGTCCGTCCTGTTTATTCTCTATATAGGGATTGTTTTGCGTTTGACTGTTTTTCGCTTTCAAACGTATTACGAGACGCGGCAGCTCAATCTGACCCTCGGCGTCGCATTGATAACCGTATACAACGACGAGGGCTTCTGGCCCTTTATGCGCTTGTTCGCGGGGAATATCGGCTGGTTTGTACCCTTCGGGTTCCTGTTGCCCCTGCTGTGGAAGCGAGGAAAGTTTTGGATGATCGTGCTTTCAGGCTTCCTGTTTTCCCTTGCCATCGAAACGGCGCAATATATCTTCCGCAAGGGCTGGGCGGAGTTGGATGATCTGATATTGAACACGCTGGGGGTTGTGGTCGGGTATTTGTTTTATGTGGTTTGGCGGAGGTGGCGAGAAAAGAGAGCAGAATGATTACATCTCTATCCCTTCCCGCGCGCTGACACCCTTTGCATAATAATGCTTTATTTCCTTCACTTCCGAGACCAGATCGGCGGCGGCGATAATCTCCGCCGCCGCGTTTCTGCCTGTTAAGACAAGCTCTATGCCTTCCGGTTTTGCACGGATTAGATCCAATAGCTCCGCAACGGGGATCAGGCCCAAATCCACGGCTACATTGATTTCATCCAGCATCACGAGATCATATTCGCCCGAAAGCAGGGCCGCGCGCGCCCGCGCAAGACCGTTTTGGGCGGCTGCCGTATGCTCTGCCGATGGTATGGACAAAACAAAGCCCTCGCCGTATTGTTCCAGCGTGATTTGCGGGAGATAATTTCGGATCGCTTTTACCTCCGAATAATCCCCCTTTTTGATAAACTGACCGATATATACGCGCTTATTCGCGCCGACGGCGCGCAGCGCGAGACCGAGCAGAGCCGTCGTCTTGCCCTTGCCGTCGCCCGTATAGACCTGCACATAGCCCGCTTGCATAATTATGATACCTTGCGCTGCCCGCTCTGCAGCTTTGCCAATTCCGCTTGCAAAATCTGCGTGAAACGCTCGCTTCTCTCCATATCCGTTTCCTCGCGCGGCAAATCCGGCTCCGGCGGCGCGATGGGTTCCGCCGCTGTATTCGCTGCCGCGATGGCGCTTTCGAGTTGCTGCCGTAAACTTTGTATTTCCTTTTCCTGCGCGTCCACAAGCTGCAACAGCTCTTCGCGGCTTAAAAGCGCATGGGGGTCGCTCGGTAACTCCGGCGGCGGTAACTCCGGCAACGGCTCTTCCGCGGCGGGTTTATCCAACAGCTCCTCGGGAACCGCCATCAGACGGAGCGTGCCGGGCGCTCTCCCCTGCACCTGCGGCAAGGGCCATCTCGGCGCGCGGCCCTCCTGCGCGGGGGCTTCCTGTGGGGCGTTTTCCTCCTGTATGAGCGGCGCGATGTGCGCGATGCGCTTCCTCTTGTTCCCGTTGATTAGGATGAAGAAGGTGAGCACCGACGCGAGACAGACGACCCCGGCGAGGATCTTTCCGTATAAGGGTTGGGTCCAAATAAGCAGATAGCCCACGAGGGGGACGAAAACATATACCCTGCCCGTGACGCGTTCATAGGGAACCGGGTTCGGATCCGCGACAGGATTGTTATCGCCCTTGGTGATAAACTGTTTCGCTTCGTGGTCGATGGATTCGACGCGGTGCGTATCGAAACCCCCGCCGTCCGCCGCCTGGAAGGTGATGATGCAGGCTTCGCGGATATCCTCAAAGGCAACGGGCGTCACATAGACCAGGCTGCCCACCGGCAAGGCTTTTTCCATGCTGGGGGTCTGCACCGCTTTCGGCAGCATGCCGAAAAGGCGCGGCACCACAATGGCCAGCGCCAGCAGCAACAGCAGCGCGTTCCATATGCCGGTGATAATGGTAATCGCTTTTCTCATGCGTTATCCCCCAAGTTCCCGGTTCAGAATATATATTTCGCTGTAATGGGCTTCATCCTGCAGGCCTGTCTTCGCGCTATCCTCGGAACGCCGCTGTAAAAGGTCCAGCTCCTGCGCCAAATCCTCCACCTGCTCACGCAGGGCGCGCAGCATCTTCAATTCCCCTGCGCGCTCCTGCAGGGCGTCTATCTCCCTTGCCAGATGCCGCACCTGCTCCCGCAGTCCCTGCAGGAGATTCTGCAATTCCCTGCTCTTTTGGGTGATGCTCTGCCGTATCCGATCTTCCTTTTCCGTATGGCGGCGCAGGTTTTCCCGGGTGACCCGGATGATCTCCTCCGCTTCCCGCTGCGCAAGGGCGACGATCTGCACCGCCTCCCCCCTTGCCGCTTCGAGCAGCTGCCTTTGCTCCGCCAGCAACGTCTCCAACGCTTCCGCTTTTTCAACGTAAACGGTGCGCTGCGCTTCCAAGGCTTCCGCCTTCTGATAGAGCGAATCGCGCAGGGCGGTATTTTCCTGTGCCGTGATATCCTTGGCAGGCACCGCAGTGTTTTGCAGGGCCTGTTCCAATTCCGTATTGCGATCGGCGAGGGTGCGCAGGCGCGCGTCCAACGCCCCGAATTCCCGTTCCTGTTCTATCCAAAGCGCCGAGAGTATATTTTCATACAGCAAGGCCACATCCTCCAGATGCGCCTGCACAACCGCCGGATCTACACCATAGGCGAACCTTTCAAAATCGGTTTTCTTTATAAATGTTGTAATCTCCTGCAATTGCACGCGACGATTCAGCTCCATGCCTTACTCTCCCCGGGTAGATTCTTCCACTTGCTTTATAGCAAAAAATTTTGCCGAATACGCCAAATGCGCTGAAAATTCTCAATATGTTCAGAAAAAATTCATGATATTCATAAACAATTTTCACAGGGAACCAATTTATGCCGATTCATCCTTTTATCTCATCACCCCGTTGAACCTTTCCCCTCCGCAAAGCATATTTTGCAAAAGAAAACTGAAAGGAGTCTATCAATGGGAAAAGGCACACTTGTGGTACAGTTATCCACAGCCGACGGCGCCCTGCCTGTGGCCAATGCGGAGATTAAGATTTTGGATATTCGGGGGAATCTCCTCTACACCCTGACTACGGACGAAAGCGGCCTGACGGAACAGGTGGACCTGCCTGCGCCGCCGAAGGAGACGCAGTTGGATCCCGCTCAGGCCCGGCGGCCCTACGACCGCTATATGGCGATCATAACGGTGCAGGGCTTCCGCACGGTGGTCATCAACGGCGTGCAGATTTTCGACGCGTCGGATTCCACCCTGCCCATCAGCATGACACCCGGCAACTCCGACCAAATCGACGAATATGAGATCGGCAAGAACGCCCTGGAAATGGAATCGCAGTCCGGCGCGGAATTCGCGCCGCCCACCCTCCCCCTGGCCAGAATCCACCGCGAGGTGTTCATCCCAACGCATATCACGATCCACCTCGGCGTCCCCGCATCCAATTCGCGCAACGTCACCGTACCCTTTGTGGATTATCTGAAAAATGCGATGTATACAAAACGCCGAACCGCGTAAAGGGTAGTCCCCACGCGGTTTTCTTGTACTATGACAAGCCCCCCTCGCCATACATTTTAGCGTAGGGGGTGAGGCGATTGAATCAAGAAGAAGTTATCACTCTACCAAAGACACTACAAATTGAGATGTTGAAATTCTTTCTTGAAGCAGCGATACGCCGAAAAAAACAAGAACAGATTGAAACTCGCCTATCAGAAAATGATGATAGGAGCGAGGAATAATGGAAACAGGAATTTACGTAAGAGTATCCACGGAGGAACAGGTCAAGGAAGGGTATTCTATCCGTGGACAGGAGCAAAAGCTGAAAGACTATGCATGTATCAAGGATTGGCAAATTTATGATGTTTACATTGACGAGGGCATAAGCGGTAAGAACATCACCGCACGCCCCGAAGTCAACCGCTTAATTGCGGACGTGCAAGAGGGTAAAGTAAAAAATGTATTGGTCTTTAAGATAGACCGTTTAACCCGCAGCACATCAGACTTGATATATCTCGTGGACTTATTCAACGAGTATGATTGCGCCTTTAATTCGTTGATGGAGAGTATTGACACACAAACGGCTTCGGGGCGCATGTTCTTAAAGATTATTGGAATATTCGCGGAATTCGAGCGTGAAAACATAGCCGAACGAATTATTTTGGGGCGAGAACGCAAGGTCAAAGAGGGTTACACCCTTTGCTCCCATACAGCAAGCTACGGCTATGACCGACCAAAGGGGCAAAAGATTCAATCAATCAATGAAAGCGAAGCGCAGATTGTTCGGGAGATATTTGACTTATACGTCAATCAAGGGGTAGGCGTACGAGAAATCGCCCGAAGGTTAAATGTTCGTGGAGTTCCCACAAAACATGATTGCGGATGGATAACTTGTAACATTCGAAATATCCTAAGAAACAGCAACTATATGGGGCATGTACGCCATCATTATGAGGATGAGGAACGTGCTTATACCGTGAAAGGACGGCATGAACAAATAATATCGCAAGAACTATTTGATAAAGCACAAGAACGGATGCAGAAGAAAAAGCGTATAGCAACGCGCAAGCCGCCAAAGGAGGAGAACTATTTTTCGGGGTTTTTGGTGTGCACGCAATGCGGGAGTAAGTTGCATCCGCATAACATATATAAAAAACAAGCTGATGGAACAAACAGATTTTGGGGTAATTATAAGTGTGGTAATACTGTAATCGGTGAATGTGATGCAAGTGAAATGAGTTCCAAAAGGCTTGAACAAGCATTTTTAGACTACATATCAAGGATTGCGGATTTTTCAGAAGACAATGAAGCACTCATTTATGAGCAGGAGAAAGAGAAGAAAAAGAAGGAAAGCAAAGCACTAATTGCGACCTATGAAGAAAGGTTGCATCAATTAGAGGGGAAAGGGCGAGAAGCGTTAGATTTTTATGTGAATAACGTATTTAGCGTTGAAGAATACCGCAACGTAAAAAGAAAACTTGATAGAGATAAGGAAAGCATTTGCGCTGAATTGGAACGACTGCGCATAGATACGGAGGAAATAGCAGATAATCGGTTTGAAATTGCCAAGAATATTAAAGAGAATTGGGAGCAGCTTTCCAATTCGGAAAAGCGCATGTTCTTAATGCAATTCGTGGAGAGAATTGTTGTTGAGAATGAGAAGATAGGGAAAGGGCATCACGACAGGAAGATAAAAATAACTGAGTTTGTGTTCAAAGAAGCGTAGGCGATTTTTTCATTTCATAAAGATCGTGTCGTTCAACTCCGTCGGTGCGGTCTTTTTTGCGTTCTTTCCGCATGCGTTTTCCCCTCCCCCCACATCCCCTCTCCCCCCCGCGCCCGCCTCAGGCACGGCAGCTTCGGGCAAGCGGTTGTCGCCTTCGGCTCCGCCCGATCGCCCTTCACCTGCATGCCCTCGTTGGGTGCACGGTTTTGGCGCGGGCAGCCTCGGGCGAGTGCGCGGCACAACGCGCCGCCCCCACGCCCTGCGACCACCCACACCAAAACCGAGGAAGTGCGCACTTACACATTGCTTCGCAATGGTGCGCAACAAGACAAACCGCCCCCGCATATAGTGGGCTATGGAGGGCGGTGCATTATGGCAATATATCACTTGCACGTAAAGACAATAAGCCGCAGCAGTGGGCGGTCGGTGATTGCCGCCGCCGCGTACCGTACGGGCGAAAAACATACGGCACTTGAGGCCGCCGCATACCGTAGCGGTGACGAGTTGTCCGCTTATCGCAAGGGTATCAAGCATGATTACAGGCGCAAAAAGGGCATTTTGCATAAAGAGATTATATTGCCGGAATTGGCTCCGTATGAATACAAAGACCGCTCTGTTCTGTGGAATACGGTGGAGTTATCCGAAAAGCGCAAGGATGCACGAACGGCCCGCGAGGTGGAAATGGCTTTGCCCGTTGAGTTTGATTTACAGGAGCAAATAGAGTTGTTGCGCGAATATATCAAGAGAAACTTTGTAGACAAGGGTATGTGCGCCGATTTTGCCATACATAACAAGGGTGACGGTAATCCACATTCGCATATTCTTTTAACCACCCGCGAGGTAACGAGTGAGGGATTCGGCAACAAAAACCGCGATTGGGATAAGGTTGAGCGTCTTGTGGAGTGGCGTGAAGATTGGGCGAGGGTATGTAATGATAAGTTTCGCGAAAAGGGGCTTGCCGAGCGCATAGACCACCGCACCTTGGAGGCACAGGGGATTGATAGGGAGCCGACCATACACGAGGGGCGCAATCCCGAGCGGGCGAGGATAAACGAGGAAATCAAGCGGCGCAATAGGGAGCGCGCAAAATCGCCCGAAGCTATCGCGAGGCATATGCACGGGTTGAAAGAGAAATATATTGCTTTGGACAAGGAAATATCGGCGTTAGAGGAGCAGCCAATAGAAGACCATAATCGCATTGCGCAGCTTTCGGCAAAGAAAAAGGCGGTTTTGTTTGAATATCAACGGCAAAAACTGTTTGCCGATATAAACGGGGATAAAGACAAAATACAAGCCCTATTGAAGCAAATGGAGCCACAGCGCGAACCAATTCGCGAACGCTTGGCGCGGATACAAAGCGAACGCTTTCTTGACCTTGTCACGGAAAGGAACTTCCGCGCTATATTGGAGGAGCTTACGCCCGAACAGCAGCGGCAGCTGACCGCGCAGCGCGAGCGCGAGAAAGTCCGCGAACACACACGAGGATTTGACCGAGGGCGGTAACGGTAGGCTATATTGCGTTCCCGATATTCCCTATTGCATACAATGGTAAATTCAACAGCCAGTCTTCGCGCTTGTAATCCGACATAGATGAACGGACAGAAACGGCAGGTTGAAATTTTTCTGCATATGCTTTCAAGCTTTTGCTTTGCAGATTTACTTCTGCCTTAACCTCCAACGGCACAATTGCATTCCCCATATCAAGTAAAAAATCTACTTCCGAGGTATTTTGTGCATTTGTCCAATAATATGCTTGGATGTTTGGTAGCGTTTTCAACTGCTGTAATACATATTGTTCCGTTAACGCGCCCTTAAACTCCTTGAATAATTCGTTTCTGTCTAACAATGTATCTTGACGCAGACGCGTCATACAAGACAGCAGTCCCACGTCCAACATAAACAGCTTAAAGGCTTTCAAATCTTCATAAGCTTTTAGCGGTACATTCGGCGCATTCACACGGTGAACCTTGTGAACCAATCCGCAATCACAAAGCCACATAAGAGCATACTCATATTCTCGCGCCCTTGCACCCTCTTTAACAAGCCCATAGATGAACTTTTTATTCTCCTTTGTCAGTTGCGCGGGAATGCTGTTCCAAAGCATACGAATGCGCGGCACAATATCATGCGGCGCGTGCTTGGAAAAGTCCTGTTCATATGCCGCAAGAATGCGCTCCTGTACCCTTCGCACCTCATTAAAATCGTGCGATTGCGCAAAGGTCAGGACCGCTTCGGGCATGCCACCGATGTAGTAATATTGTTTCAAAAGGTCTATATAATCCTGCTTAAAGGTGGTTGCCATAGAATAGTCACCTTTTTGCAGGAGCGAAACAAATCCCTCTTTTCCCATTGCCAGCATAAACTCCGTGAAGGAAAGGGGGTAAAGGTCTAAAAAATCCACTTTGCCAACAGGGAAAGACGTTCCCTGGTGAAGTGCTACGCCAAGCAAAGAACCCGCACAGATAATTTGATATTGCGGCGCGTTCTCGTTAAAGTACTTTAACGAGGTAAGCGCCTGCGGCACCTCCTGTACTTCATCAAAAATGATAAGAGTATTCGCGGGGTCAATCTTATGCCCTGCATATAACTCAATGCCCGTAATTAAGCGCTCAACTTTCAAGTCCGCCGAAAATAACTCGCGCATTTGGCGGTTGTTGTCAAAGCTGATATAAACGCAATGCGCAAATGCGGTCTTGCCGAACTCTTTCATAAGCCAAGTCTTGCCGACTTGACGCGCCCCGCGAATTATAAGCGGCTTTTTGTTTGGATTCTCTTTCCACTTTTTCAATTCTTCTATTGCCAAGCGGTACATATAAATCGCCTCCTAACCATCTTATGATTATATTATACGCCAGAATCACAAAATATGCAACGACTTTATGCGATGTAACACACTTTTAATATACCAACTCTAAGATTATATCAATAAAAGACAATGGTATCAACAAAAACAGCCTATCTTAAAAACGCATTTCCCCCCTTCATGTAGAATAAATCTATTCTAAGAAGGGGGTATTTATCATGAACACATACGGCTATATCAGAGTATCAAGCAAAGACCAAAACGAGAAGCGGCAACTCGTCGCTATGGCGCATATCCCGCGCAGGAATCTGTTTGTAGACAAGCAAAGCGGCAAGGATTTCAACAGGGATAAGTACAAGCAATTGGTGGGTAAACTGAAAAGCGGCGATTTGCTGTATATCAAAAGCATTGACCGATTGGGGCGTAATTATGAAGAAGTACAAAACCAGTGGCGCATACTCACAAAGGAAAAGGGCGTCGATATAGTTGTCTTGGATATGGATTTACTCGACACGCGCTGTAAAAAGAATCTATTGGGTACGTTTATTGCCGATTTAGTACTGCAATTTCTCGCATATATTGCGCAAAACGAGCGTGAAAACATACGCAGCCGCCAAACCGAGGGAATTGCGGCCGCGAAAAAACGCGGTGTACAGTTCGGCAGGCCGCCCATACAGCCGCCCGACAACTTCGGGGAATTGGTGAAAAAGTGGGAGAAAGGCGAGATTGCGCTCCCTGAAATTCTCAAAGAGCTTAATATAAGCGAATCAACATTTTACCGCCGCTTGCGTGAATACCGACTTAAAGTGCACCCCATGTCAAGGACAAATTTCAAATAGTAAAAAGGTTTAATAGCTCACCCTCCGCAGGGTCTGGGAGGTCGCACCTCCCAGCGGGGTTCGGGGCTGGCCCCGTGGCTTTCCT
>WREI01000060.1 GCA_009779405.1 Clostridiales bacterium | reverse complement strand
CAGCCCAAGTCGTTTTTGCGCGATTCGGCCCAGCGAATCGTAGGTATTGGTTATGATTTTGCCGTTTGAGAGCTTTGTCGTTGCCGGGCGATTGTCGCCGTCGTAGGTGTAGGTCGTGGCCCACGTTGTGCCCATAAGCGCGCAGGTCAGTTTGCTCAGATTGTTGCGCTCATCGTACTCGTACTTGTAGCTCGACAGCGTTATGCCGCCGCTCTTGGTCGTCGACGCCATGCAGCGGCCAGCGTGGTCGTACTCGAAATAGGTCGTGCGCGGGTTCGCGCCGTGCAGGGTTTGGCTGTACAGGTTGCCTTCGCCGTCGTAGACGTACGAGTAGCGGAGGTTTGCGCCGTAGTAGACCTCGATTGGGCGGTCGAGGTTGTCGTATTCATAGCTTACGGTCAGCAGGGGGTTGGCCGGGCTGCCGTATTTCACGCTTTTCAGCAGGCCGGGGTGCGTGCCGTTGCAGCGGGAGCAGGTCTCGGTCAGGGTGAAATAGGTGCTTGTCGCGAGGGTTTGGCTGCCGACTTGGGTTGACGTACTGCGGCCCCAGTTGTCGTAGTTGAGCGTATACACCTGTCCGTCGCGGGTTATGGTTTTGAGCTGATCGTCTTCGTATCCGTAGTCGATTGCGCTGCCGCCGCTTGCCACGCTTGCCAAGCGGAGCATGTTGAGGGCTGTGTCGTATGTATTGGTGCTGGTGTTGCCGTTGGGGTCGGTGATGCTTGTTACTTGGCGGTTGGCGTCGTACTGGGTTGTGACGGAGTTACCTCGCGCGTCGGTCTGCGCTGTGGCAAGACCTGTGCTGTTGTCGTAGGTTGTGCTTCCTGTGATCTTGTCGTTGCCTGTGCCAAGCGTAGTGTCTGTCACTTGGCCCTTGCTGTTGTATTCGGTCGTCGTCTTTACGCCCTCGGCGCTGGTGACGCTCTCGACAAGGTGGATGTTGTTGTCTTTGCTTGTTGGCAGCGCGAACGGCGCGGGCGTGGTGCCGGAGTAGTAAGTGTAGGTTGTTTCGTTCCCCTCGGCGTCTATGCTTTTCTCTATATCGTTATTCTTGTTGTACTCAAAGTTGCTCTTTTGGCCGAGAAGCGATGCGTAACCTGTTAAGTTTCCTTCCGAATCGTAGGTGTACGCTTCGGAGAAGGATTCGCGGTATAACTGGGCGCCGTCGTAATAGACCTCGTTGCGGCAATTGCTGAATTCCAAGGAGAACTGAATCTTGTCGTAGTTGCCCTTGGCTATGGCGCTGTTCGCCGTGAACTGCCAGTCGGTGCAGTCCGCGCCGAAATAGGCGTAGCGTTTTGGGCCGCCTAATTTGCTATTTACTCGGTTCCTCAGCGCGAGTGCGTGCAACGTTTCTCCTTTCCCCCAACACGTGATGTCCGTTTCTGAGTGTTTCTTTTCTTCTTTTGCTAATCTCCCTTAGAAAACAAATAATCCGACCATTGCGACCCAATGGGAAAACAGGTATCGGATATTACAGCGATTATGGACTGCGCATCCTCCGCAATGTGAAAATATATCAACTTAGCATCATCTGTACAATACACGGCGGCGCAACCTGTTATGGCGTATGATTCAAAGTGTGGAGTTCCAAAGTATTCCAGCAAAGCATCATAGCTTTCTATACTTTCCAAGGCAACATCTCCAACGTGTATAGGCGTGATGCCCTCAGCTTCGGCCAATTGTCCATCCTCCGTGTAACGCACCCATCGGGTTGCCACGCTGGCTTTGTTATCAAAGATCGCTATTGTACCCGTTGCATCGTGCAGGGCGATAAAAGCGTCTTCAAAGAATCTTAATTCATAGAGTTTTTTTATAAGGTTGCCGTTAAAATCAATCTCAAACAGACAGTCAAGATAATATGTTTGGTCGTTCTCTTTGTATGCAGATAAATCCAAGTAGGTTCCCCAGGCAGTAAAATGCGCACTTCGCTTGAATACGCCACTGTTTATATACTGTCCCATTCCATATCGCTCATAGAACCCTGTATCCGACATTTTGAGCAAAGGCTCTATCCAATCAACATAAGAAGAGACCGGAGCTTCACCCTCATAATAGAGCAAATCTCCATCTGAAGAATAGACATACCAAGATAAAACGCAATACGATTGGTAATCTGTTATCACTACATATGTATCATCATAACAATACAATTCAATATTTGAACTATAAGGTCCTTGGTTCAAATGCACTGCATTGCTAAAAACTTCGGTGATCTCTGCATACGTCATGCCTATGTATAAGGGCAAGAAGGGAGAAGGAGTTTCCACGACCATTTTAGTCGGGAGCGGCGTGAACAATGATATGCCTTGCTCTTTTTGGCAAGTACTTAGAGGTGGTAGAATGCTTAAGGCGAAAACTGAGAGGAATAGCATTAACTTCTTCATGGCATTTTCCTCCTTCAGTTATGGATGAAAGACATATATGCCTGCTGCAGCATCAAGATATCTCTCTACTGCACCCTGAGGAACAAGGGCATGCACTTGATATGTGGCCCTTGTCGATTCGTACCATCTTTTCCCATCGATAGAGAATATAACGTGAAAGTCACCACCTCCAATTGGAGCGAAGACAGCAATGACGTCTCCGGGATTGAAAGATGCATCTGATAATTTTTCAACTGGCTTGTCATATTCAATGCCCCATTTAGCCATATCTCCATTGACGCCATCAAGAAGATCTGACATCCCTATTGCTCGATTTGAATAATCATTGTCAGTATACATGCCACTTGCTACACCAGGGTGCTTCGCATCTTTACCTGCATCTGTCCCCAAAACATACAAAAGCGCATTATAGCAATTTGTTACAACGCCGCTGTTGTGCGCATTCTGAATTCTTGCTGCCAATATTAATAGTGAAATGCCTTGCTCAAACGCCGTCTTTTTGCTACCTCCACCCCCATCCGACATATCTGTGTTCGTCGGTCTTGTGCCGCTAGAATCTGTAAGAGCAACGGGATTGTTATTACATTGTAAATCTCCTGAAAGGTATTTTTGGAGTTTGCCGATAGCCCGCCCATATTTCCACAGCACCGTACCTATGGGGATTTGCATGATTTCGGAGAGTTCCCGAAATTTAAGCTCGCCGATCACATGCAGCGTTACGATTTGACAGTCCTGCGCGGGAAGGCGCTTCAGCGCGCTCTCAATATCCATACGCAACGGGCTGTCGTCCAAGGGTTGGTATGCGCTGCTCTCCTCGAGCGGTACTTGCGGCACTTGTTTCCGCACACTGTCTATTGCCAAATTGCGCGCCATTTGGAACAGGTAAGCGCGGGGGTTTTGGACCGAAGGCTTGGGCGGGGATATAAACAGCTTTGTGAAAAACTCTTGCAGTATGTCCTCCGACATCGCCCTGTCCCATGTGATGCGCAGGATGATGGTATAGACGGGCGTCCGCGAGTCATTATAAAGCGTTTCAAACGCGGCCATATCGCCGTTCCGTATGGCGTTCAGTTGTCGGGTCAGTTCTTCGTTATGCACTGTCTTGCCTTCCTTCACTTACTATGACGCAGCAAACCAATATTTTATTGGCAGGAAAATATTTTATTGCAAAACTGTTATATACGCAATCCCATATGGGTATACTCCCCGCATGAAAAAGAGAATTGTTTTGCGGCATATGTTCGCCTTTGTGCTGGCGATTGTGTTGATAGGTTTGGCGGGCGGGCGGATGGTATACCGCCCGGGCGATGCGATCGCCCCTACGGATTACGATGATGCGCAACCCGTTCCCGTTTTCGATAATATCCTGCGCCTGCATGTGCTGGCGAACTCCGATGCTCCCGGGGATCAGGCGGTGAAATTGCAGGTGCGGGACGCGCTGCTGCCGCTCTTTTCGGATGCGCAGAGTTATGCCGAAGCGCGCGCGTTTTTGCTGGAAAACGGTGGAGATATGCAGCGGATCTGCGAGGACACCCTGCGGGAAAACGGTTTTTCCTATGGCGTGCAGTTGGAGTTGGGCGTAAGCGATTTTCCCGAGCGCGATTATGGCGCGGCGCACTACCCCGCCGGGGAATACAATGCCCTGCGCGTGCTGCTCGGGGATGGTGCCGGGCAAAATTGGTGGTGCGTGCTCTTTCCGCCGCTCTGCATCATCAGCGACGAAGAACTGCCGGAGGACGGGGAGTTTGCATTTGAGAGTGATATATGGAACTGGCTGAAGGGGCTCATTTCGAGAGAGGAAAGATGAAAGCGGAAAGTCGAAACATAGCGTGGGCCGGGGAATATGGGAAGACCATTTAGCCAAAAGAAACGCCTTGGCGTTTCAACAATATCTTTCCACTTTCCTCTTTCCACTTTCCTCTCGGGCCGATGATATACCGCCCTCTCGATGCAATCGCCCCTACGGTCTGTTGCTTATCAGATACTGAATAATCTTCCGCCGCGTCACGATCCCGATCAGGCAACCGCGGTCGTCTACGACGGGGACATAGTTCTGCGCGAGCGCGGATTGCAGGAGGTCGCCGATTTCCGCATCGATATGCACGGCGGGGAAGCGACTTTCGCGCAACAGGCCGCGTATGGGCAGCTTTTCCCAATCCTCCACCTTGCCCGCGAAGGCATAGAGCAGGTCGCCCTCGGTCAGTGAGCCGCAATAGCGACCGCCCTCGTCCAGCACGGGGACGGCGGTATAACCACAGCGCCGCAGTTTCTCCGTCGCCTGCCGCACGGTATAGCGGATCTCCAGTGTGGCCACATCCTGTTTGGGGGTAAGGAAAAATAGAATGTTCATGGTTGTTCCTCGCTATTCTGCCAATACGGTGTCAGCTAACGCTTCGTCCGTTATAAATGTATGCAGCAATTGGCTGCGTAAGGCCGCCAAAGCCGCTTCCCGCTTTTGCGTGCCGCAGGCGACGCCCACCACCTCGGGAATTTTCGCGAGCTGCCGGAACGGGATGCAGAAGGTCTGCTTATCCAATTCGTTCGCCAGCTGTTTGCCGTTGATATCTAAGAAGGTGCCGCAAAAATCGCAGACCGCGCCGCGCCGTTTCACATCCTCAAAGAGCTTGCGCATGCTCTCGCCCTGCGCCATATAGGGGTGGCTGGCGGTGACGGTCGCGCCGAAGCCTATGAGTATCACATCTATCTTTTCGAAGTCCCGGTACAATTGCTGCATATGTGATTCGCGCAACATCATCTCGCGCAACAGCGCGCTCTCGACCAGCATGGGCGCGGGCAGCACGCGCGCGCGCCCGCCCAGCGCGTTAGCTAAAGACACGGTCATAAAGGCCGCGTTGCTGGCAGAGCCGACATAAGGGTCGCCCAGGATCTGTATCACATCTGCGCGCTTATCCAACAGGCCCTCGGTATGATAGAGCATGCGGTTCAGCGTCGTACCCCAGGAGAGCCCGACCAAGCCGCCTTGGGGCAGAACCTCGCGCAAATGCGCCGCTGTCTCCGCGCCGACGCGATCCTGCGAGACCTGATAATTGTCATCCGAGGGTACAATGATGGCGCGCTTCAGGCCGAAGGTATAGGCCAGTCGCTCCTCCTTGGCGCGCAGGGCAGAACTCAGCTCTTTCACGGTGATCGTGACGATGCCCGTCTCCAAACAGGTCTTCAATATGCGCGTAACGGTGGGTCGGGAGACGTGCAGCAGTTTAGCAATCTCCTCCTGCGAAAGATTCTCGCGATAATACATGCGCGCCACCGTGACTTGGGTATCCAGCTGGTTGGATTTCCGCTTCTCCATAACTTCCTTCTTGTCTTTTCAACAAATTTCTGCTTGCATTTTACACAATCGGAAAGCGGATGTAAAGGAATTGGTACAATTGTTCACAATGGGGAGTTCTTTTTCGAATTATAGGGGGATTCCGACAGGTGCGATGTATCGCGCCCCTACATTTTTACCTGTTATCCCGAGCAAGCAGGAACTGAGCTTTAATTCATAATTTCCGGCGACCAGCGCGGCGGAAATTATACCACGCAATCGGCGATAGCCGATTGTGAAGCCCGCCGCGCCATTCGCGGCGACCGAGCCGATAAACGAAGTTTGTCGGCTCGCTATTCTATCTTTATCCCCACTATCCTCGGCGTGCCGCCTTTACCCGTGGTTCCTATGATGATGTAGCTCTCGAACGCGACAGGGGTAGAGTCTATGCGCGCGCCGAGGGCGATGGGGTTGCAGAGGGGGGGGCCGCCGTATTGGGGGTCGTAGAGTTTGACATAGCCCGCGCGGTCGCAACAGACGAGATAGGCCTTGCCGCGCGATGAATAGATGACCAGGGGGGAGGACATATAGTCCGCCTCGCCGTTCTGGTCTATGCTCCAGACAATGGCGCCGTCGTCCTTGTTGTAGGCCACGATGCGACCGCCGACGGCGTAGCTCTCGTTGCCCTCGCCGTCCCGCTGCACCACGCCCGCCTGATAATAGGTGACGATCACGAGATCCGAGATGTTGCCGCGCCCGACGTGGGGCGTGGCGCGGCTGCCGCTCTTGATTTTGCCGTCGCCCACATAGACCGCCTGCGGCGAATCCCAGACGATGCGGCCCGTGAGCGCGTCGATCTTCTTCACGGAAGCATAGCCATAGCCCTCGGGCAGTTCGGAGGACGATGTTTGCACCTGGTTGACGGTATAGATATAGGCGGTGTTGTTGTTGCCGTCCTCCTCCAAGACGGGGGAGGCGTCGGTATCGCCGCCCAGGTCGGTGACGAATTGCAGGCGCAGGGTGTTGATATCCAGGCAGAGCAGGCGGCCGCCGTTGTCGGCCAGATATACAAAGTTGCGGAACACGGTTGGCGAGGCCTCGAAGCCATACCAGCGCGCGCCCTCGCGGCTGGTCTTGGCATAGCCCTGCCCCTGATAGCGGAACTTGATGCGGTCACCCTGCGTGATGCTGATTTTGCCCTCCGCCGGGTCGAAGACGGTGTTGAGTTTGGTCGTATAATAGATACCCGACTCGCCCGCGAACAGGATCGTGTCGTCGATGATCAGCGGGCTCGCGTCGAAGGCGCACCAGTCATCGCGGTTGGCGAAATAATCCTTGCCGACAAAGGTGTCGACAACCTTGTTTTGGATGAGGTCGACGGCGTAGATATAGGCGGCCTCGTTGCCGCGGTCGTTCTTCATCTGCATGCCGCCGCCCACATAGAGCATGGGCCAGCCGCGCGGGTCGATGGAACCCGTGCCGAGGAGCGGGACGCCGACCGTGATGGGCGCGCGCGTCTGCTGGCCCGTGGTCAGCTCCATGAAATAGATATTGCCGTCCGCCGCGGGATAGATCACCTCGTGGAGCGGCTTTTCCGCGTTTTTATACCGGGCATCGATGCCCGAGACGGCGCGCACTTCGGGCGGCCATTCCACGATGAGGGCCTGCCCCGTCCAACTTGTGCCGGAGAACTCGCCGAGTGAGCCGATTCTGTATTCCCATTTATAGCTGATCGTGTTCGTAGAGACGTGGGGATTGCCATAGGAGAAGCTGTTGCGATAATGGTTGCTTCCAAATGTGAGTATGCCCGGCACGGAGGTATAACTGTTTGCCTGCCCGAAGCGCAGGGAGCCTGCGCGCGGATTGCTGTTGTATTGCTCCGTGGAGTTGTTGATGCGCACCTCGCCCGTGAACCCGAACTTGGCGGGCAGGGCGTCGGCGTCGGCGCTGATATAGTAATCCGTACCGGTCGGAAGGGGCGGCAGGGTTTCCACGTCAAACACTCCGCTCCCGCCCGGGAGCAGATTCTCAGGATCGAGGGGTACCTCGGTGGCGGCGGGCAGGGCCAGCATTTCCCCTGCGATCCTGTCGGCGATGCTCTCGATAATCATTTTGATCAGGAAGCCGATCGCAATGAGCAGCGCGACGGTAATCAAGAGAAAAATAAAGAAGCGCGGTTGCAGGCGTTTATTACGTTTGGCCATAGTCTTTATTCCTCGGCCCTGCCAAAGTTTGGCGGGTGTCTTTCATTCCTGCATTGTATCGCATAATTTGCCAAAGTCAAGGCCGCTGTGGAATTTTGAAAATTAGGCAATTAATTTGACGCAATTCTTTTGAAAGAGATTGGGAGGATAAGGATTATATGCTGTTTCCCTTTGGTTTTATGGGCATATCCTTGCGTCAAAAGAAACACGGCGCGTTTCTACCGATATTGCGCATGCGCGCTGATCATTGCGCATTGCGGCAACCTTTCTCGTCACAAACGTAATCTGACGGGCTGCGTTTGGAGTATTGCCGTTTTAATAAGCCATACAATAAATAGGAGTGACCGCTTGGCGCATCTGTGGCTGTTGATGTGGTGTAGGTGATGTGTTCCCGTAATATGTCGCCATGTTCGCCTGTCAGCAGGTGGAGGGCGATGAGGTTCATGGCCATGGCTGCGTTGCCGGAGGGGATGGCGCCATCGTAGTTTTCCTTGGGGCGGGTGATCAGGGCTTCGGCACTGCCCGCTGTGAGATAGAAGCCGCCGTTTTGCGCATCCCAAAAGTCTGCGATTGCGCGCTTTGTCAGGGTTTGCGCGCGCGCCAGATAGCCTGCTTCTGCTGTTGCGCTGTGCAGGCGCAACAGGGCGTGGATACAGAACGCGTAGTCATCCAAAAATCCGGCGGTGCTGCGCTTGCCGTCGCGGAAGGCGGTGAAGATTCGGTCGCCTTCGCAGAGCGCGGCTTCGATAAACTGCGCGGCCTTTTCGGCCGCTGCCAGATAGGAAGGATTGTTGAAGACCACCGACGCATCGGCCAGGGCCGCGATCATCAGCGCGTTCCAGGCGGTCAGGATTTTATCGTCCTTGTGCAGCTTCGTCCTCGTTTTACGGTATTCATAAAGCTTGTTCAACTGCATCGGCACGCCGCCGTCGAACGCGGGATTGCCGATTTGGTTGGGGATATTTTTGCCCTCGAAGTTCCCGGTCTCGGTGATATCATACATCTGGCAAAACGCCGCGCCGTCCGCTTCGCCCAGCGCGGCGCGTATTTCCATTGGCATGAACACATAGTATTTGCCCTCCACGCCGTCGCTGTCGGCGTCCTGCGCCGCGTAAAAGCCGCCTTGGGGATGCGTCATTTCGCGTTTAATATATGTGAGCGTCTTTTCGACGATCGTCTTGTAGACCGGGTTTTGCGTGATCGCAAAGGCCTTGGTGTAGGCCATCACGAGCAGGGCGTTGTCATAGAGCATCTTTTCAAAGTGGGGCGTCAACCACTTGCGGTCGGTCGAATAGCGGGAGAAGCCGAAGCCGATATGGTCGAAAATCCCGCCCTTGGCCATAGATTGCAGGGTTTTTTCGGCCATTGCAAGGCAGTCCGCATCCCGCAGGCATTGGTGCGCTTCCAACAGAAAGAGCAGGTTGTGCGGCGCGGGGAATTTGGGCGCGCGTCCGAAGCCGCCGAATTGCGGGTCGAATATCGCCTGCAATTGTGAAATGCCGCGGTGGATCAGCTGCATTTCATCCGTCTCCTCGGCGGATTTTTGCTCCCGCGCCTGCAAGCGGGCGGTGATGCGCTCGGCGGCGGAGAGCAGGCTTTTTTGGTTGTTCCGCCACTCCCGCCGGATCGCCGCCAGCAAGTCCAACAGCCCCGGCATGCCGTAGCGGCTCCGCTTGGGAAAATAAGTCCCCGCGAAAAAGGGCCTGCCCTCCGCGTCCATCAGCACGGTCAGCGGCCAACCGCCCGAGCCCGTCAGGCTTGTGCAGGCCTGCATATAGATGCTGTCGATATCGGGGCGCTCCTCCTTGTCCACCTTGACTGCCACAAAATCCCGATTCAGGGCCGCCGCGACCTCGGCGTCCTCAAAGCATTCGTGCGCCATTACGTGACACCAGTGGCAGGTGGAATAGCCGACGCTCAGAAACAGGGGCTTGTTTTCGGCCCTGGCCTTTGCGAACGCTTCATCGCCCCAGGGATACCAGTCCACGGGGTTGTGTCCGTGCTGCAATAAATAGGGGGAGCTCTCGTGGATCAATCTGTTGGAGCTTATTGACTCTGCCATAGGGGCGCACCTGTCTTTCCGTTCAGAAACAAACTGTTGTACATAGTGTCCGCATTGCCGAGCCAAACTATTCTCTTGAGAAATGAAAAACGTGGCACCCCGGACGGCCAATGGCCGCCCCCACGGTTTATAACGTTTGGCGTGCCTACATGTAGCTGATTACGGCACTGCAAAAGGAGAAGCTGCACCTAAGTCTCTGTTCATACGTTGTCGTTGACTTTCAAAAAACCACCCATCGCTTGGGCCCCTAATAATAGAAATCTCCTTGCCAGTAGAATAGATCACGCTAATAGAAGCCACCTTAAAACTTCGCATATCTTGAATAAATGCATAAATAACGATATATTCAATACTATCAACTCCATTTTTATTCTCATGCTCATAGGCATACTCATATAAATCCTCGTATCCGGTATTGCTTTCGCTCGTAGTATAACGCCACCTCGTTACTTTATAAGGGCATTCCGCTTCAAGAGCTTTTGCTGCTTCTATCAATATATCCTCGTAGAAGATATAGGAGAGTTCGCTAAATTCATAATCAAAAGAATTCCACTGTGAATTACTGAATGAATAATACTGTCCATTGTACCACCAATCCTTTATCGGATGTTCTTTATTGATATCACTTTCTTGCCAAATAGTCTTTTTCCAAATGCAATCATCTCCGTAAAAAGATATCCAATATTTTATTATTTGTCCATTATTTAGTTTTTCTGATATAGAAATGTCAAATGCGCCATTATTGATAAAGCAATTCCCACCCTGCATTTGCGGGAGTATAGCCGCGGTGAGAATAGCTACATCGGAAAGATCGGTGAATATGTGTTCCTTCGGCTCACGCGGAATCTCTTTGCGTGATCCATTACAACCCATCAGCAACACCGTGAATACCAAGACATAAATCAAATGCTTTTTCATTATCATTGACTCCAATCTTTATTCCATTAAGGATTCGCCAATGGCAGCATACCATTTTGCATCGATTTTTCCGATAGGCCCCATATACGGTTCCATAAAATGAGTTTGGTCATTCGGTACAAATGTAATCAACGAGAGATTTTGATCATTTGATCTGTTGTACTCAAACGCAACTACTTTATGGTATATACCCTCATCGTCAACGTAATATCGTGTGCGCACAAATATATAAGTGTCTTTGAGAGATTCTACTATAGCTTGCATATCCTGCTGAACCCACTGTGGAATCTCAATATTAGGAGGAACATACCCATCCGTTCTATGCACAGAGTATACATCAACTGAAATCAGGAATTCATCTTTTTGCCCTATATCATAGGAATACCACATTTGGTCTTCCGGCGTGATGTCATATATCCACTCTGCAATTCTGCTGAACTTGTCCTTGTTAGATTCATACATCATTTTTGAACCTTTATGCACACACTCCCCATCTTCTGCTTCGATATTGTTGTTTGCGCACGAGCAACTATACTCTGGCGCTTTTTTTGTTAACAGGAGAAATAACAAAATCCCCAAAAGCATTGCAGCTATCAATATGATTGCAGCTAAAATGATTTTTCTTTTCATATAGATAACTCCTTGGCATGCAATGGTTTTATGGAGGGTAAGCCAAATTATTGGCGTACCTACCCGAGCGGGAGGGATCGCATCTTGCCAATCGAATAGTAAAACAAGTATTCGCCTGTTGCGATCGGATAGGCGCCTTTGGCAACAAACTCCGGGTTATTGCCGTTTAGGTCTGTCTTGTAAATCTTTTTTTCCGTGGTCTCATAATATATGTTATCTCCCAAAATAGTGAAGGCGTTTATCTTTTCGCCAACCAAAGCAGCATTTATAGGATAATCATCTTCCTCGCTAAAGCTGCTTTTATGCAGCGCCTTCGTGTACATATTGATATAATACACGTTTTGGTCATATGCCAACAGTGCATATGGATATGAGGGCTCCCCGTGAAAATCTGAACCGTCCAACTGCATCCAATACAGCCCTTCGCCCATGCCATAAAACAGTTGGTTTTTACATACTTGCACATTGATCGGCACATAGGGATCTGCGGATTCCTTTCGATCTATCTGCAGATCAGCGCCATCTGTCTTCGCCTTGCAAATCCCTTCTGCGTCCATAGATGAAAAAAATATCCACCCTTCATGAATGGTGTAGCTGTATATGTTTTCATCCAGCACCTTGGTTTCAGTATCCTCAACCAAATCGTAGGCATACAGTGTCCAAATCGTTTCGCTCAATGGCCACCACGATATGGATTTTTCATTCTGCAGATAGTATAATTTGTTTTCATAGAGTTGTATTTCAATCCATCTCGAAAAATTGGGATGGTCGCTTAGTTTTACTTTATTTTCGAAATTCGAATCCATTTGATACAATTTGTATCGATCATCGGGATTTGCAAAATAGTACGTTCCATTATGCTCGGCAATATATCCGCCACCAGTAGAGAGGGCGGTTATAACGGTATTCTGTGGTGTATTCACCTCAATAGATACATTGTTTTCATTTTCCCTATTAGGAATCGTCTTTTGCGGAAAAGCAGTAAACAACTCCTTTTGGCTGAAAATCTCTTGCACCTCTTTTGGAAAATTCGCCAACTCCTCCTGTTCCTCAATTTTTTTCTTTCTGTAATCAACCACAACATACCCTTCAGCAGCAATCAAATAACATTTTCTTGCTTTTGTATCGTCGTAGTATGCGAGGAGATTGGCTTGAATTTCATTAACCGAAATCGAATTCTTAGCTTCGATATCATCTAATCCATATATAACCTCTACTTTGGAAGAAGTGTCGCCAGGATTAGATAAAACATGAGATCTTCCAACTTGAAAACGTCCATTTCCAATAACCAACACTGTATCCATATTGGGAAGATATTTAATAGTTCGAATTACGCAAAGCGACATTAATAGCGCCATCGTACAAATTGATGCAATTATAATGCTAACAGTTATGACTGATTTTTTCTTCATCTCTGCCTCCTATGATACCGGAATTTGTGCGGTAATTCCGCATAATCCCTGTAGGGGTGCGCCGAACCCCGGCAAATACAAGCATTTGGCGGGAACCCATTGCGCGTCCGAAAGCCGGAAAACGAGGAACCCGGACGGCCAATGACCGCCCCTACGTGATTCTTTTCCTTCCTTGCTTTCTTTAGTCTTTCACTCCCTTGCATGCCTTATAGAGCATCCACATCTTTCCTAACAGCAATATCAATTAATTTTGAATCTTCATCAAACCCCCAATAAACTACTACATATGTTCGAAAGATAAAGCCATATTCGCCGATGCAAGCTCTGATTGATTTTACCCCCACAGATTCTGCATGGCCTTCTCCGGGACCATCTGGACTTATACCGTAGCCGTAATTATCTCTGGCCCATTCTAATTCCCATTTTCTATTGCCCTCAATTACCTTTAGAACATCCTCCATGTTCATACCCAACGGCGTAATCTCTATCAAGTCCTCCCTAATATCTTCGTTTGATTTCCGTAAATTGATTCTCCCGGAATGCAAAGAAAATATTAAAGTTAGGGCTATGATAATAATTAGCAAAGCAGCGAACAAGAAAATCCATGTTGTTTTCATTTCACTTTCCTTCGCCGTTCGCTGTTTCGTTCGTTGCTTCACTCGCCGCTTCGCCCACAGCTTCATTCACCGCTTCGATCCCCTGCGCCTTGTCTCGCGCTTTCCTGCGCAGACGCCCGAACACGTACAGGGCTGCGGCGATCAGGAGCAGCGCCGCGGGGAGCAGTATGGGCAGCCAATTGAAATCACCGCCGTTGTCGTCCGTATCCTCCGGGGGTATCTCGACGGGTGTCGGGCTTGGGGCCGCCGTCTCCGGCACGGGCGTCGGCAGGGGCGGCAACTCTTCTACAACCGCGCTGAAGTCGCAGAGGGTGCAGACGGTCTCGATATACCCGCCCTCGGCATAAGTCGGCTCCACGACGTTCTCTTCCAAATCATGCTGCCTGCCGACATATTCGGCCCTGTAGCTATACTTGCATTTGGCGCAGGTATATTGCGTATACCCGAATTCCGTGCAGTTTGCGGCGGTCAACTCGGCGCTGTAATCCGGCGAAGCGCATTTTTCCGCGCCGAATGGGGTGCGGGCGCCGCCCAATTTGTGGGTTTGATAGTTTTCATAACGATTGTCCTGATTGATCTTCCGCAAGCCCTCGGAATACTTCAGCTTGGCGGAGATCGGCGGATGCGGTTCCCCGCAAAACGGGCTGGTATAGGCGTGCACCTCGTGCCTTGAGGGAACCTTTTCGTAGAAATAGATATCGCCGCTGGTGAAATTGTCGTATACGTCAATTTCGGTGATGCTTTTATCGAACGAAAAGACAAAATAGATGCCCATCAGGATTCCGTTGTGCGCGAAGCCCTTGGCGGCGGTCCAAAGCTGGGCGTCGACCCTGTTGCCGCGTATGCTGCCGTATCCGTAGGACATCAGCCCGCCGCCGAACTGCTCGCAGGCGGTGGGACCCAGCAGATTGCCGATATGCTCCCCGGTATGCGTGCCGGGGGCCGTATCCAAAATCGTCACTTCCGCGTACACTGTGTTATCCGTCACGGTGGCAAACCCGCAGCCGATCAGACCCGCCGCGCCCATGGCCTTGCCGGAGCACTCCAGCCGGACCCGCCCCTCCATATGGCAGCGGGTGACCGTGGACGCCCAGGCATAACCCGCCAGTCCGCCCGCAAAGCAGTTGTCGTCTATATGCACTTTACTGTCCACGTTCAGCAGGGTCAGATCCCTGATCTCCGCGTCTTCGATCAGCGCGAAAAAGCCGGAAAAATAGGAGGGGAATTCCGTATGCCGATGCCCGGAGGAGTATACAGAACGCGCGATATCGCCCGCGCTTTCGATGCGGATGTTATACAACGTGTGGCCGTTTCCGTCAAACACGCCTGTAAACAGCGGAATCGGAACCCAGGCTTCGCCGCCCAGATCAATGTCCGCATCCAGACGATAGGCGGCGCCCGGGTTGTCGCGGATCGCTTCCAAGCCCGCGCGATCCGTGACGGAAATCACTTCGGTCTCCGCCAGGGGCGCGCGCAAGCCAAAGAAGGAAAGCATCAAGAGGATGCCGATGGCTATGGATATTGTCCGTCTCATATATAAGTCCTCCCGACAATGTGATGGGGGTCCTAAATTGGATTCTATCACATTTTGTCGAATGGGTAAAGGCGGAGATTGTAATGACGGGGTAATTATTGTACAAGCGTCAAACAGGAGACGTGAGACATAGGGACTGTTCTCACATCCTACGCTCTTTCAACAACTCCTTTGCTAACCCCCGTCAATCTGCTGATTTGCCGAATGGAAACACCGGCTTCTTTCAATTTTTTAATGTAATGAAACGCTTCTGCTGTATCACATTTGCATATCCTCTTCATTAACTTTTTCACTTCATCATCTGTTAGGCGAAAAGTAACGCGATGCTCCATACATGCATTCTCATTCTCAATGCCGTGATATTCGATAAATGCTTCCAGTCCAATCATACTCTTCACGTATGTTGTGTCTGCAATTTTTGCTTCTCCAATATATTCAAGATAGCTGCTCCAAGGATATTGATTCAGTGATTCGCTGATTCCCGCCTTATCGGGTTTTGGTGGATATAGCGCAATACGGTGAAATAATACTCGTCATTCTCAACCGGCTCACTCTTATATCGATCTTGAAACAAATGGCCCGTTCGCTTGTACTTCCAGTTGTACCAATAAACATATCTTACCCCTATCCGCTTGAATATCTGTTCCAATTCCTCCTTGCCGGTTCTGAGCAAGAGATGCACGTGATTACCCATAAGGCAATATGCGTGCAGCTCAAACTCGCTTACCTTTTTGCATTCTTTCAACACAGCCAGAAACTTTTCGTTATCTTCGTTGTCGTGAAATATCTGCTGCTGGTTTATCCCGCGCAGCATCACATGGTACAAGCCGTTTTCGGATTTTCTTCGTGCAGTTCTCGGCATGTTGCATCACCTCGGAGAACATGATAGCATGTTCTTGAGATTGTGTCAAGACGCGAGAACCGTCCCGGTGTCCCCTCAATTAAATTCCGTTGGAGACATATCGCCATCAATGAGTCTGATTCGTCTCGCTTTTTTCAGGTTATCGCGAATTTTCGGCGTACGATAGCCGGCGTCCCTTTCTGCTATCCGAAGAGCGTCATCTTCAATCCACTTGGGTTTGTAACCGCCCGGATCTGATTGGTTCGTTGGATTATTGTTACAGCATATATGCTGTAAAGGGTGGTTGTCCAAACCACTACTATTACAGCAGAGCAGCCGATTCATCCGCAGCAGCTTGAAACGGTGCAGCCAAGGGAGGTGATAACGCCCAGTCTATTCTCTCGGCAAGTCAAACACTAATTCACCAAAGTACACTTGATCTTTTATTATCAAAGAGCTTTTGAGCCAAAGAAGCGAAGAGACTGGTGCAAGCCGCCAAGACTTTCGCTTTTTTGTGCTTCTATAATACCATAACCACTCCGGCATTGAAACACTAAATCAAGCATTCTTGTGGACGGTTTTTCTTTACCGCCCGAAAGAAAAAATAGCTGAAAGCGTTATTCCCGAAAAGTAACGCTTTCGGCTCTTGAAAAGCCTTATAAATGGCGGGTTTGTAGACCCAATTTTCGAGGGGTAAGGTGTTTATACCTGTTTTCGCGTTTTACGGGGTTAAGGCGTGACGCCTTACCCGGTGAACGAAAACACTCGCCCTTAAAAACGGATGAATTAACTATTTTTGCTCAGTAGCAGGCATATCCTTCTCGACAACCTACACCTACGACGGCGACGGACGCGCAAAGACGACGCTCGTCAGCAGTGGAAAGATTCTAACGAATACATACGATACTTTAGGCCGCCT
>WREI01000059.1 GCA_009779405.1 Clostridiales bacterium | reverse complement strand
TTCTAAGACTGACCACATCCTGTCTGTTATATCGTGTCGCCGATGTGCTGCCTCCATTGAGAACCTCCTCTGTGGTTTTCTCTATTCTATCATAAATTCATTCTCGTGTAAACGCTATCTAAATCCATTGTAGGGCTGAAAAGTAAGATTGCTGAGCTTGATGCCAAACTGTTGCGCATATGTAACGGTAGCGCGCCCGTCTCGCAAGAAATTGAAGATAATTACAGGGATGATCGATTTAATTTACAAATGCTATATGATTCTGAAATCAGCAATAAAAAGCAATGGGGCTCACTTACTGATCTTATCATCCAAACTGGCGAATGGATATATGCACTTGAGCGATTGAAGCAAGGGCGTTGGAAACGCTTTCGCGCACCGTATAGTAAACTGCGGGGTATTACGGGTCTCCAGTTGAAGATTGCTGACTTTGCATTTGAAGTGTATAGACTGCTCGAATCGTTTTATGACATATCGGCATTCAACAAGAAGCTCAAAACCAACATGATCAGCTTAACAGAGGCATGCCGCAATTTAGAACAATACGCCGTTTCGGGTAGGCCGAATAAACCAAATAAAGGAAAGGAAGATAAAAATGGGTAACTTCAAAAACAAGGGCATGGAGAGCGTCAAGGAGATGCGGGAGAACAGTCGTGAAACGACGGATTTGGGCAGCGAAATGCAGGAAAAAGCCGAACAAATTAATCAAATACTGGAGGGCATTCAATTGCAGGATGATGAGGATGTTTCTGCGGTCGGCGATACGAAAGGGTCATACCAGAAGAGCTATGATTCCGCGTTTTCGGATCAGGTCGAAACGGCCGGGCTGGAAATCGAAAAGCAGGGCGAGCAGCTCCGAAGCGAAATCGGCGCGGAGCAGGAGAACGTGCGCAGGGGGATTCAAAGCATGGAACGCGCCGGTGGCGTTTCGGAGATTGGGCGCGATGCCGCGGACGCCGGGAGAAGTAGGTTGGAGCAGAGCGAGCGGGAATACGAAGGCATCGCAAGTGATGCTGAGCGGGTTGCCGACGAAACCGCCCAAAAGATTGAACAGCTGAAAAACAGTGTAAGCCGAATCTTTGGATAACGGAGAGACGTAATACGCGGATAAGGAGGTGACTGACACTTGGCGGAGAAATTCAGGGAGATCACAAATAAGGCGGAGAATTTGATTGAGCAGGGGCGCGAGGCCGATGATCGCGTGAATTACTGCCAGTCTCAGGTGAGTTCCGCTGCCGCGCAGGTGCGCGCCGCCGAATACGCGTTATCCGGCGCGATGGAAACGGATGAGGAGGGGAACCCGCGCGGCGACGTGCACTCGGCACAAGTGCAATTGCGGATGGCACAGGGGCAGCAGGCGGCTGTGCAGCGTGCGCTGACCGCCGCCGAAGACAGAGTGGCGGCCGTAAAGGGCGAAAAGGATCGCCATGTGCAGAAGATCGAACAGCACACCCGCGTTAGTCAGGAAAACCTCAAGAAAGTGGAAGCCCTGCGCGGGCAGGCGTTCAGCGCCGATATGGCCCCTCTGGCGGCGGGCATCGTCGAAAGATTGAATCTGGCGGAAGAAGCAAAGGTCAAGCTGCTCGAAAGCATGGGAATTACGGCCACGGCGGACTTATATACCCTGCCCGATTCGGGCGCATCGGATTCATATGCCGGAAGGGGCGGTAATTTCGCTCCGATCGATTTGAATGGTACGCTTTCCGGCGCCGGGAGCGGCAGCGGGGGCAGTGAGGGTGCGGTCTCGGGATGGAGCGGGATTGGAGACAGGCGAAACGGCATGCCCGGCACGCAAAGCATGGGGGGAATGACGCCCGCGCAAGGTCCCTTGTCGGGTTCTGCCGCCGCGGGCTTAACGCCTGCACAGCAAAGTCAAATGGCGGATTTGCGCAACCAATACATGCGTGACAGCGAAAGCAATCTGCAAGTGACCAATGCCGTATTAACGGGAGACGGCTTGACGACCGCAGAAAAAAGGGAAGCCTTGCTCGGACTGAGAAACGAGCTGACGCAGTTGCAAAACAATCTCTTGAACGCAGAGCAGGGGATCAGGGGTGGCGGCAACGCGCTTGTGCTTAAAGTCGATAATGCGAATGAAATGACAAAAGAGTATACGGATAATCCATATAACGAAGATGGTACTCTAAAACCAAATGTTGAATACACAACAGGCGAGTATGATTATTGTTATGAAACCGATAATCAGAGTCGTATTACAAGCTTTCGCACGGATGATCTTCAACTCACAGAACGAGAAAATCGTCTTCCGCACAATGGGCAAACACCGGACAAGGGCAAGCTCGATGACGCCGGGCATCTTATAGGTGACAGATTTGGCGGATCCTCAGAGTTGGATAATTTGGTATCACAAGATTCGCACATAAATCGGGGCGAATATAAGGCAATGGAAAATGAATGGGCAACCGCACTGCAAAATGGCTGCACCGTTCAGGTTGCCGGGGATGTTTCGTATGATGGCGACAGTCATCGTCCCACATCATTTGATGTGTTTTATGCGATAGACGATGAAGTGTATGAACGATCGTTTTTAAATCGGAGGGATTGACATGGACAAAAATTTCGAATCAAAATTCAGTGCCTTACAAGCAGACATGGTGTCTATTTGTTTGGAATACTGCGAACAAAAAGCAACAACAATCTTTATTCATGTTATTTGTGAAAAAGATAGTGTCTTTGCTAATTTCTTTTTCCGCATGAATGGCGCATTGTATAGGAAAGCACTATTAGGCAATAACATTGGCACAGTCTCTTTACTTCGTCAGAAAGAAGCACTGTCAATAGTTACAAAAAGCGTTTGGGCATTAGTGAAACTTTGCAAAGAAGAAAATAACCCTGTTCCGACCGAGATTAAATTGATATATGATGTGCAAACTGGCCATTTGGATGCTAATTATGGCTATAGTTCTGTGATTACAGATAATAAGTCGGCAAGAGACATTACGGAAACGTGGTTTTCTTCTTATGTCTAATTAAGAAGCCTGTAGACATAGGTTAATCTTTGATTTATGTTCTTGCGAATCAGAACAAATCAAAAAAGATAAAGACGAAATTTGCAAAATAAACAAGGGAGGTTCGAAATGAACGGGAACACACAGGTGCAGGTCGGAGAGGTATACAAGGGTAAGGTCATCCGGCTAATGACTTTCGGCGCGATTGTTGAAATTGCGCCGGGAATAGGGGGAATGTTACATGTTTCGGAACTCACGGGCGCAGCGGTGGCGCGGGCCGAGGATGTGCTTTCCGAGGGAGCAGAAATCGTTGTTAAGGTGACGAAAATCAACGAAAACGGAAGGATAATACTTAGCTGTAAGGGCGTGGATGCGGCAATCCCAAGCGCGCCGGCTATGGCTTTGCCTTTCGATGCGGATGCGGATTTGCCGCCTGTAACCAATTATGATGCTGTCGCCGCGCCACAGGCAAGCGCTCCGTGGCAGTCCTGGCGCGCCAAGAAGGGACACGACTTGGCCGTGACGGCTATGACAGCCCTGCGCAATTTCTCTGAGAAGTATTTGTTTGAATTGATCGGGTTGCGGAAGAAACGGGCTGATGCGAAAACGCAGAGCCAAAAGATTTACGAGTCGCAGATGCAGGCGATACGCTCAAAATTGGGAGAACAAAAGACCAAGCATGAGAACACCCTGAAGGCCAACTTAGCAGGCTGCGACGTGGAAGATAATCGTGCGCGAAGTCTCATCATCGCCAGCGATACATTTGTGAGCGCAATCCCCCCAAGGCTCAGATCGGCAAGGAAACGCGCTCTCACCGACCAGTACCAGTGCAAAGAGCGCTTCAAGCAAATACAAAAGCTTATGACGCAGGAACGCCAGGCCTTCAAAACTCTGTGCGAAGCACTGATTGCCGAAGCGGAGCGCGAAGCAAATGACAAGGGAAACACGGCGCGCCAAGAGCAAATTGCCCGGGATGCGGCGGCGGACAGAGAATATCAGGAGAAGAAGACCATCGCGCATATGCGGTATCGCACCGATATCGCCGCCGGGATGAGCCAGCGGGATGTAAAGTCGTATACGCAGCTGGCCCTGTCCTCCCGCTTTAATGCCGAGAGATACGATTGCCCGCCCAATATTCCCGAGCACGTCATGCTCGGGAACCTGTGCATTGCGCTCCAGGGCGAAAACGAGGATTTTATCGATGTCGTGCAAGCGGTGGAAACGCAGATGCCGGCAATATCGAAAAACGGCAATTCGTCCGTCTTTGGAGTCCCCTACTGTCAAAAGTTAGACGACGGAATCTCGCTGTTGGTTCGATACACACCCCAAGACCGCAGTGCCGTGCAAAGCATGATACATCCTCTGCTGCTGAAACTGTTTATGCTCTTCCCGGCCGGAAGGCTTGAAGCAACCATGATAGACCCCCTTGAGTTGGGTGCTTCATTTTGCGATATTCCCAAACTCGCCGAGGCGCCGAACGCGAGCAGGATTATCGACACGAAAGTTTGGAGCAAAGATCGCGATATAGAAAACGCAATCGGTACCCTGCGCCAGCGTCTCGAAAACATGACGCAATCCTATGGCGGCGATAAGGAGAGCAGGCTGAGAAAAGAAGTCATCCGCGTTTTGGCCATCACAGACTTCCCCACAGGATTCTCTGAAGCGGCGCTCAAAGACCTGCGCGCTATCGTCAGAAACAGCGCTTCTCTCGGGGTATGCGTCATGATATGGTCGAATGATTTTGAGTTGGAGAATTTGAAGAAAAGAAGCGGTCCGCTTGTGGAGGAAATCACGCAGTGCCTGTTGGAAACAAAAGCCGCCGGGAAACGCTTAATGCTACAGCAGAAGGAATATGAACGCTTATTCCTGTCCTTGGATGATATGAGCGACGCGCTTGCAAACAAAGACCAGATCATGAAAATCATTTGCGATTCAATTGACCGCATGCAGGTAAAGGTAGAACATTTCGGGAATATGTTCGATGAGGACATTGAGGACAGCAACAATTGGTTTATGGGCAACCACAGCGAGATTGCTGTTCCCGTCGGAATCCGCGGCGCCAACACGGTTGTAAAAATGGTGCTTGGCCGAAGCGGGGGCAGTACCGAACATCACGTTTTGATCGCAGGTCAGACCGGAGCCGGTAAATCAACTCTATTGCATACCATGATCATGAGTACTATGATCAATTACTCTCCCGATGAAGTGCAGATGTATTTGGTTGATTTTAAGGAAGGTGTGGGATTCAAGCCTTATACCCGATACCGGTTGCCTTCGCTGCGGGTTGTCGCCATTGACAGTGAACGCGAGTTTGGCTTGAATATCTTAAAAGAATTATGCTCAGAACTTGAGACCCGTGCTGATATGTTTTCCCGCAAGGGCGTCGAAGACATTAATGACTACAGCGCCTTGCCGGATATCGATACAAAAGTTCCGAAACTGCTCCTGATATTTGATGAGGTGCAGGAGCTTTTCCGCAGTGGCCCGGAAAGTGACGGCATCAGCAGTGAATGTTTATCCTGTCTGAATAAACTCATCATGCAGGGTCGGGCGCTGGGGATACATATCATTTTGGCATGCCAGGATTTTAATCATTGTTCCGGCTTGGAAACACTTTTCAGCCAAATGGCTGTACGCATTGCGGTTAAGGGCTCTGAGGCCAGCGCCGCATCCATATTGAGCAACGACAATCCGGGAATAAGGACGCTCCAGAATCAACCGGCCGGTTCGGCCATCTATAACGGTGGCGGCGGTGTGGAACCCTCGAATGTATTCTACCAAGTAAGCTATATGAACAAACAGGAGAGAACGGATATGTTGGCTCGGTTTGATGCTTACTTTACGGATTACGCAGTCGCGGAACAGTACAAGGAATATAAGACGCGAATCCTCTTGACCAACGCGGAAGATGATGTGTATAATTGCTTCAATACGCTTATTATTGAAGGCATGAATTCCGTTCAACCACTTACAAAATCCAGGGATGCCTACGGTCTGCTCCTGGGGCAGGGATTTGGCAGGAAAAACACCTTCGTGACGGAACTGAGCGTGGTGGATCGTGACAACCTGCTCATTGTCGGCAAAGAGGAGCGGCGCGCGCAAGGCATGTTCATATTCACGGCGATGAGTGTGCTGTATGAGGAACTGCATACTGCGCACGATAAGTGCAATACGCTGGTCTATGTTTTGGATTTGTCTGCGGACGAGCTCACGGATGACCTTTGCGATTTTAATTATCTGAAAGCGCAGTTCCCGGACCAAATCGAGATTGCAGGCGTTGGTGATGTTGACAGTCTGATCTCCGCAATATATGAGACCCTGAAGGAACGTACGGAGAAACGGGCGCCCGACAACGAGAGGATTTTCCTGCTCCTGTTTGGCATCAATCGCGCAAGGCGCTTGCGCAGCGGCAGTATCTACGATGAAGACAACAGTGGCGAACAGACAAGCTTGGAAAAGCTGCAAGAAATACTGAAACGCGGCCCGCGGTATCACATAAATTCGGTTGTTTGGGGAGAAAGCCTGCGTGCGATCGAAAACATACTGGGGCCACGCTACGAGACGTTTTTTGATAAGCGCATCGCGTACGGGTTGGATGACGCCGATATGGATTTGCTGGTTGCAGAGAGCCACGCAAAGAGCCTTCGAAGCAACACGGTCGTTTATATGGATATCGGGCGTGAGGTGAAAAACACGCATTTCCGTCCTTACAATCTGCCGGCCAAGGTGTGGATTGAGAGCTATGGCCAGGCTTATAATGAAATAGTAAATGAAGAGGAAGGGGAATAGACCATGGATAATACAACTTCATCTATGCAGGCACAGCAAAGAGTTACACAGTTGCAAAAACAGCGTCAAGGAGAGTTTTCCGCATTGTCTTCGGAGCTTTTGGAATTGGGTGCGAACGCAATGCAAGCCGAAAAAGAGAGTCGCGCAAGAGGCGTCCTGATTTCTATTCTGGTCGGTGTTGTGCTCGCCTTCATCATGGCAGTCTTGCCGTATTGGGTCTTGCCTATCGGATGGAAATGGTTCCTGGGCATCGTATGGATAGGCGGCGGAGTCGGCATAGCGTATGCTGTACGATTTAGCCCCGCGGATAAGATTACGCTGAACAAGGCGATAGAGACACTAAACGATGCGGTAAAACCAAAAACCAATAATCAACCTTCGAAATGGTGAGATCATGAACCTGAGCGAATTATTGGGCGTGAGCGGCGCTTCCGCGGAAAACGCGATATGGTTGTATACCCGTCTGCGGGAATGCTATGAACTGGCAGCAAATACGGCAGATTCAGCCGAAGCGCGCAACTTGGCGCATCAGCGTCTCCACAATCTGCGCAGGTTTGGCGAGGGGTTTCCGGATACGGGCCTGACCGACACAGGGAAATCTACGCAAACTTCCCTGTCCGTGATACGCGAAACTCTGTCGCTCGAAGATGAACGCGGTTCCCTAAACACCCCGTTCCCCCGCCAGGCGGAGATCAACGCGTTGCCGGAGTCGGCGGAGAAGCTATACTTGCTGGCGCTGCTTTCGTTGCGCGGCGATAACGGCGCGCAGGGCTGCGCCAACGCGTTGCAATATTTGGAGGGTGCGCTGAGCCTGGAACCCGCGAACATCATCTATCGGACTTTAGCCGCAGCCTTACACGAACCCATGGGTGATACCTTAGCGATGCAGAGAGCCATGTACGATAACATCAGATAGCGTCTCGCCGAGACGGGAGGTGAAAACATTGAACTCATTGAAGGTACTGTATTTGATCAACCTGCTGCGAAACGAGACGAGCGGCAAGGAGAAGATACTGGCGCAACTATACGAAAATGCCCTCGATGACAACCCGGATTTCAGGGAGCTGCGCGCCTTACTGGAGGAGAATGAATTCTACTTCGAAACGGGGAAAGCGCTGCACCGAAACGGACAAAACCTGTTAAATGCCGCTATGGAACAGCCGGCCGATGTGTTTAATATACTTCGCGCCATTCGGCAGGCGCATGAAAAGATCCGGCATGAAGCGCAGGCGTGCAAGCGCTTGCTGGATGAGCCGGGGGCCTTTGTCGAACCAATCACTGTCGTGGAAAAAAAGCACATCCCGAACTATCTGAAAATGTTGGAGACGCTTGCCGCGAGCTGTGCCTATCTGATCGCCGTATATGACGGGACGCAGAACCTTAAGCGACTGACCTGGGCGGAGAGAGCCGGTTTTACGGAACGCGTACACGCCGTAAACTTAGTATTCCTGCCCGCCCTGTGTCAAATCAATCAGATACCGCGCGCGTGGCTCATCACCAGAAAAGAGCTTGGCGGAAAGAATCTGTTGGGAGGGACCTGCTTCTCCATATCGTATTTGCCGTACAACCACATAAAAGTACTGACTTCCGGGCTGAGAACGGAGCGCCTAACCCCGCATTTCTTCCTGAATATGCGGGCGGCGGAAACCGGGGAGTCGGATGTTCCGTATTGCTGGGGTGTGGGCAATGTTGTCTCGCCGGGTCCCAATGATGGGCTGCGGTTGCTGCAGGGGCAAACTTTCACCAAGCCACCCATGCCGACGCGTGAGTATCTGTTGAAAGCGCCGACCAATCCACTTCGGTGTATCATGGATTTAGCGGGTCAACGTCCATTTTGTGTTTCGCCGGAGGATCTCGTCGCGCTGATGAATTATTGGCAGATGGGCTACGAAATCCATCGCCGCCGCCAAAACAGGCTTTGCATGTTTTGCGGGAAACCGCTCCCATCCGGGCGGATGGCGTGTCCCTCCCACTTTTCCATAGAAAGGGTCAGGCGATGAACATTTCCCGCATTTACTATCCCGTCCACACCCTGGGTCCGGGCGAACGCGTCGGGATATGGCTGGCCGGGTGTCCGCGCAGTTGCGAGAATTGTATAAGCCCCGAATTGCGCGAAAGTGAAAGTGGCCGGCAGTTCACGGTTGACGAGGTAATGGGGATCATAGCTTCCATCCCAAACAAGCCGAAGCGTTTTACCATTTCAGGCGGAGAACCCTTTTTCCAAGCCGAAGAACTGTCTCGATTGCTCTGCGCTCTATCGGAGATTCGGGATGATATCATCGTCTTTAGCGGCTATACCTTGGAGGAATTGGTAGCGATGCGGGATCCGTCTGTTGACATGGCATTGGCAAAATGCACTGTTTTGATCGATGGCCCCTATATACAGGAACTGAATGACGGGAAGGGCTTGCGCGGTTCCGGCAACCAGCGCATTCACGTCTTCCGAAATCAAGAACGTTACATCGGGTTGGAACAGTGGCCGAGGGGCGTACAGGGCGTTCGTTTCGGCGACAGTTTTTTGAACATTGGAATTCCATGAAAAGGGGGCAGATGCGGTGAATATCGACGAGACCAGACTTCCCGAACGAGATGCATTTCAAGCGCCCGGCGAACCGGGCGAAACCTGTCTCCCGCAGAGTGCTTTGCATCGGGAGGGCGCGCCGCAGAGCGCGGCCCTGTCCCCCGGCGATTCCCTTGCCGGCAGTTACATTGTCAACGAACCTCTTGGAGAATCCGGAAAACAGGCGGATGTCTATCTTGCCAAGAAGGACGGACGTTCCTGTGTAATCAAGCTCTATCATCAGGGCTGGCGTCCAACCGACCAATTGCAAAGCTTTCTGACCGGGTTTAGGCACCCGAATGTGGCGCATGTCATTGAAAACGGAGATCATAGGGGACGCCACTATGAAATCTATGAATACTATGCCGAAGGCACCTTGGAGCAAAAGAAGCAATACACACCGGCCTTCATTCAAAAAGTGATCGTACCCTCCATGAATGAAGGGCTGCACGCGCTGCATAAAAACGGGATCGTGCATTGCGACATTAAGCCAAGCAATATATTCTTGGGTGAGAACAGCGAAAAGGCCGTCATCGGGGATTGCGGTATCAGCGGGTATCTGGGGCCGGAAGGGAAGTTCATCGATAAAATACGGGGAACCCCGGAGTATGCCCCGCGAACCAAAACCTTTTTCGGCAGCGCTTCCATGGCGCCGGCCTATGATTATGGGTCGCTGGGGCTGGTGTTGATTCGTTTATGTACGGGATACTCCTTCTTCGGAGGTATGTCCATAAACGAGATAGCGGCTACCTGGGAACGCGGGATTGCCATACCCAATCAAATCAGCGGCCGCTTGCGCGAATTGGTGCAAGGCCTATTGCTGGAGGAGGAAGATGCGCGCTGGGGCTATAAAGAGGTAAAGCGCTGGTGCGAGAACGAGTTTATACGCCCTGCGGATCGCAGCCTGTATAAGAAGAAAAAGGCGGATGAAAAGCCGATACGCCCGCTTATCTTTGGCCGCTTTGACGAAGTGACCGTTTCGGTCTCTACGCTGCATCAACTGACGCTGGCCATACACAAGCATTGGAGCCATGTTCCCAACTTGTTGAAACGCAGGGAACTCTCAGAGTTTCTTCTGCAATTTGACGAGGACGCCACGTTCGCAAAGACAGCCCAGGAACTGGCGCGTTTGCGCGACCAGGACGCCGCGACGTTTCAATTGCTGTATATGATCGAAAAAGTCGATCGGATTCATTATCGTGGTAGGGATTTTGGAAGCTTGGATGATTTTCTTGCGCTGCTCGAGTCCGCTGCGGAACCGGATCCGGATGTCGTGGCGTTTGTGAAGTCGGGGATGTTTACATATTATCTCCGACTGCGCGACGCCGACAGCGCGCAAATCGAGGCTTTGGAGCGCGTCATTCAAAAAGATGGGTTAAACAACATCGCCGCGATTAAGACCCTCTGCTATTCGCTCAAGAAAAAAAAGGAGCTGCAAATAGCCAATCAAACAATTAGTACCTCGGAGGATTTTGTCGATGCGATCGCGCACAAAACGACTGGGGAGATATCCGATTTACTTGAAAACGGTGAGGTGATTGCCTGGCTTTACAGCATCGGATTCCAAAAGGAGATATTAAAAATGTCCGCACTTCAGGAGGGGGTATCATGAGCAGTTGCATCTATACAGCGGCACAATTGGAGGAGATGCGCAAAGAGACGCTCCGCAAGAGTATATTGCTTCGCATTGAGACGACAAAAAAGCAAATGGAGGGAATAAAGAAGCACTTGGAGGGGACTTCCGAAAATGCGGTTTTCGGCGCCGAATCCTTTTCGAACATTGCGATTACGGTTACCCAAAGCGATGACGGCCTGAGCGGGGTCGAAAAAGCGTCCGTTTCCACGGCCGCTTTTGCAGGTGGCACGCAGCGCCTGTCGGCTTTGGACTTTTCTTCCATGCTGAATTCCCTTTCAGTGAACAACAACCCCTTGAGCAATCAGTTTGCCGCCCTGCTTGCTCGGATTGACGAACGGCCCATCCTGCGCAAAGAAGACCGAAGAGATCGAGAACGCTTAATTGAGGGCATACATACAATGATGCTTGACAGAACAGCGGATATAGAAGACGGCTTCCATTACGCGAAGGCGCGTATCCTCTCCTACCTTGCTTCCGGCAGCAGGGGCGCCGCGGGCGATGTAAAACGTTTTGAAGCATTGCGTTTGGAATACCGCGCCCTATGCGCCCTGCTTTCGGAAACCGAAAAGCCGCTGCTTTTAGACGAGCTGGAATCCTCCGTTCCCAAAATGAAAGCCGCTTTGTTGAAACAGCAGGAGGACGAAGAGGTCATTCGACTCGTTGAAGAATCCATGGCAGCCGCTGGGTTTCGCACGCAGGGGAGCTGTGTGTTGGAAAAGCGGGAAGGAACCCTGTACGCGTCGGACAACTCGCCCTTGTGCGATGTCTTTGTGGCGCAAGATGGCGGAAGTTTCCTGTTTGAAACGATTGCAAGATCGGGTGAGGACTCTTTGGACAGGCGGTATCGGGTGGAAGAAAACGCGAGACAGATTTGCTCCCAATACAAGCAGCTGGAAGCGGAAGCGGCTAAACGCGGCGTTGTGCTCAGTTGTCTTTATTCCGTACAACCTAAATACGAAGAGATCACATCCGAAGCAAGGGTGGTCGCTTCACAGGAAACGCGAAGGAGACGGCAACGGCAGACCCGCGAAAGACATTTGGAGGAGTAATAATGGCATTTTGCAAGGTTTGTCCCTGTGGGAATACAATCACATTTGAAACGAGGAACAGCTTCCCCGAACAGTGTCCGCATTGCGGCAGGAGAATTCGGGGCTTCACTACCTATACGGAGGGTGATCCGCAGTTGCAAATCGTGTTGGCGCAATTCACTGCCGCTGAAAGTGTGCCGATGGACGCGCCCACAGATATTTCGACAGCTGCGAAAAAATCAAGCTGCTGTATGCGAGCCTTCGTCTTGGCCGCCGCTGACGGTGCCTATGAAATCGTAATCCCACCGGAGGGCGGCATCATAGGGCGAAGCGGAATCGGCGCAAAACAATTGGCGGCCAATGCAGCCATCAGCCGCGAGCATCTCCGTATTACGCCGATAAAGAACGGAGTTGTAATGATACGGGATATCAGTATGTACGGAACAAGGCTGAACGGAATACCGCTGCTTCACGACAGACCCACGTCCGTGGAAGTGGGTGCGAGAATCACCTTGTACAGCGAAGAATTTATTTTACAGGAAAAAGAGGTGGAATGCGTTGATTAAATCCGAGAAATGGCAGAAAGATCTGTCTGTTTATCAAGACATCAATACAACCTTCATAATCGAGGGGAATGTGCATGACAAGCAGCCCTGGGTGTATGAAGATGACGGGAGTTATGACACGATTGCGCTATCGGATTACCTGCATCGCTATCTATCGCAGGAAGGCTATGATCCGGTCATATTCTACAATCGGGTAGACGGGTTTCACAATCCCTTTTCATCCCATATGGTTAAGACTTTTTACCGCGGCTTGAATGCCACCGAGGAGTCGTGCCGTTCACTTGAGGCTGCAACGGACGCAATCAGAAAGACGATGGGCAATACCGTGAGGCCGACGGCGGTGATTTTGGACATGGCGAATACGATTGCTTCCGCACCGGACAATCTTTCCGATATGGAGGCCGAACATTTTTCCCGCTTGATGTTGGCATCCAAAAATCAAACACAGGCGCTGAGTATGGCGGATAAACGTCCGCTGACAAATCTGCTGTTTCTTATCGTGGAAAAGGTGAATGACATCCCCGCGTGGTTTTATCTGAATAACCCCTATGTGCGGACCTTGACCATCTCTCGGCCGGAAAACGCCATCCGCGCGGCGGTTATCTCTTCGTATTTGGATTTACTGTCGGGTGCCACGGAATTGAGCCGCGAAGAGCGGAAGGAAATCGAACGGGAATTCACATCCTTGACCGACGGGATGACCTTGGTCGAACTCTATGGCATCTCTACTCTCTGCCGGCAGAAAAACTTCAGCGTATGGCAGATCAAAAGCGCAATCAAGATGTTCCGGTACGGGGAGACGGAAAGCCATTGGGACAAGCTGGATTTGGCCGGGGTAAGAAAAGCGGAGACCTTTTTATCCCGGCGCGTGAAAGGACAGGCTTCCGCAATCCGGAAGGCGGCCGACGTGTTGAGCCGCGCGTGCCTGGGTTTGTCGGGGATTCAGGGAGGATCCTCCGGGCGCCCCAAGGGAGTCCTCTTCTTTGCGGGGCCTACCGGAACGGGAAAGACGGAGCTCGCGAAAACAATTTCCGAATTTATCTTTGGGGATGAAAGCTTTGTAACCAGATTTGATATAAGCGAATACCAACAACCCCACTCAGATCAGAGATTATTGGGCGCTCCTCCGGGCTATGTCGGGTACAGCGCGGGCGGTCAGTTGACAAACGCGGTGAAGGCCAAACCCTTCTGCGTCCTGCTTTTTGATGAGATTGATAAAGCGCACCCCTCCATCCTCGATAAATTTCTGCAAATTCTCGAAGACGGCCGCATCACGGACTCTTCGGGAGAGACGGTATATTTTTCGGAGGCTCTGATTATCTTCACCAGCAACCTGGGCTTGATTGGCGAAAGAGAAAGCGATGGCCTGCGCCACGCGAACATTACGCCCGATATGAAGTACGAAGAAATCGAAAAGCGTCTGCTGGAATCCATCAGGGATTACTTTAAGTTCCAGATACAGCGCCCGGAACTGTTAAACAGAATCGGTGACAACTTCGTTATCTTTGATTTCATTAGCAAGGAAGCGGCCAAAGAGATACTCTTGCTGAAGCTCAATGCCATAGCCCAAAATCTTGAACGCGATAAAGCGTTGCGTCTCATAATATCCGACGTGTTTACAAGCTATCTGTATACGCAGGTATTACATAACTTAGACAATGGCGGCCGCGGAATCGGCAATGTCATAGAAACAAAATTGGTCAACCCCCTTTCGCGCATTCTGATTCAGGAGCGTTGGAAAGCGGGCGATGTCATCACCATCAAAGCCCCGGCGGCCAATGGCTTGCCTATCTTTACAATTAGCGCAGGGACTGTGGGGGTTTGAACCGTTTCACGTCCCAAACCCATTGCTGCGCCGCTTTTTCTCTAAGGCTACCCTGAAGTCTCCCTTGGATGCTGCCTGGCGGAAGTCCTCCGCCTTGAGGATCATCTCCTCGGATCCATTTGTCGTTTTTATGCGCATAATTGCCTTTTGTGGGATAAACAATAACGTATGGCAAAAGGCAGCCGGGTTGAACCTGACTGCCTTATTCTCTCTTAACTAACACTTCACTCCACCGGCACTAAGTGCAACATCTGGTCCTCATTCTCCACATTCACATAGGTATTCGGCACCTGCCCGACAATCACGCTCTCGGCGATCGTTGCCTCCGCCACCACGTTCAGCTGATAGCTCTGCCCGGGCAATATCACGCGCAGGGTGGCGCTGAGTTTCAGCGTGATGCGGTGCAGGGTCTGGTTGATGCCTGCGCTGCGGAACTCCGAGGAGAATGAGGAGCGCACGGCCCCGGCGGGCGTGAATTTCAGTGTGATTTTTGGTCCCATATTGGCGAGCGTGGGGATGCCCGTCAGCGTCCCGAACGGGATACTGACGCCCTGCTCGCCCAGCTCTGCGATGCGCTGCTGTGCCGCCTGCGCGCAATCTGCAGCCACCACGTTCAGCCGTGCGCTGTTGGCGGTCAAAAGGTATACCCCCTGTTCGGCGGAATAGATGGAGAGCAGGGCCTGCTGTGCGTCCGCGCCGCCCAATATGTCGAGTATCGCGTTGTTCATCGCGCTGGCGGCAACCGATTCCACCCGCGCCGCCGATAGCCCTTCCAAAACGCGGCTCACCTGCACGTTCAAATAAAAGAAGCCGACGAGCAGCAAAACCAGCACAACGACGAATGCGGCAAGCGCCCGTCTCGTTTTCCGTTTCATCCTCATGTTTTCTTATATGCAATATTTTAATGTATTGTGTCTATTTTGCGGCGTTTTCCCAAATTTCATATTCTATTTGCTATTATGCCAATTGTTTTTAACACTTATAGGGTATAATAATGCTTATAAGGGGGATATCTATGCGAAGAATCGGTGCGATATGGCTTGCGGTACTGCTGATGGCGGTGCCACTTTTTGCCGCGCAGATACCCGCGCAGGCCGCCCTCGCGCCTGCGCCAACCGTGCTCGCCCCCGGTTGCTATCTGGCGGACACTGCCTATCCGAACGATCCGCTCCTCTCCAAAGCGGCGGATACCCGGCTCGCCCCCAGCAGTACCACAAAACTGATGACCGCGCTGCTCGTGTTGGAGCGCTGCAAAGATTTATCCGAACCCGTCACGATTCCCCTAGAAGCGGTACAGCAGCGCACGGGCTCCTCCCTGATGGGCATCAAGCGAGGCGAGGTGTATAGTGTAGCGGAGCTGCTCTATGGCCTGCTTCTGGTCTCCGGCAACGATGCCGCGACCGCACTGGCCGTGCATTGCGCGGGCAGCGAACGGGCCTTTGTGGATGAGATGAATACGAGAGCCTTTGAATTGGGCATGCTGAATACGAATTTCTGCAATCCCTCCGGCGTCTATGATAAGGAGCATCTCACGACGGCGCGGGATATGGCCCTCCTGATGGCCCAGGCTCTGCAAAATGAAAATTTCCGCGAGATCGTCGGCACTGCGCAGATACAGCTGCCCGCAACGAGCGGACACCGTGCGTATAATTTGAAAAATTCCAACCGCCTGATCTCCGACCCCGAGAATTCCGGTTATTATTATGAATTCGCCATAGGCGGCAAGACGGGTACGACGACCCGGGGCGGCAACACGCTGGTCACGGCGGCGGAAAAGGATGGCGTCACGCTGGTCTGCGTGCTCATCGGCCTGCCCTATGAAAATACGGGTGGTCAGCGAGAGCTCTTTGAAGAAACGCGGCAATTGTATGAGTATGCCTACGCAAACCTCTACGCGTCCCTGCCGCCGGAAGTCATCCCCGCCTTTGCCTGCGAAATCGTGGCGGGCGGCGTGGAGGAGTTGGCGCAATATAGGCTATACAGCGGGGCAGTGGATGCCCTGTATCTGCCGCGCTCCATCGTCGAAAACCCGCAATCCCTCCTGCCTCAGACCCAGCTGTTCTTCGCGGCAGGGGAAGCGCCGCCAAGCGGTCAGGTGGGCGTCCTGCGCTATGTATTGGATGGCACGACCTATATCGAAGTCCCCCTCTTTGCGGAAAAACTCTATACGATACAGAACACGGAAAGCGTGGCCACATTGGCGCAGGATATCCCGAGTGCCAAACCCCTGCGCAATCCCATACAACCGCTGAACGCCGCCAATATACTGTTCTGCATAGGCCTGGTGGGGCTGATTCCGCTCATGTTCTGGAGCCGTCTGCGCATTTATCGCAAACGAAATAAAACTTCTGCATAACAATTCCAAAAATCCCCCCTATTTTTTGTCGTGCTATACTGCCAATAGATAATCGCATATCCGAACTATATTTTTTAACAACCGGAGACCAATATGAAAAAGGGCTGTTTCTCTTAATACTGCACTATCTTGCGGGGTTGACGGAGGGGCTGCAACAGTTCTTTTGTTCATTTATTTCCTAGACAGTGTCGACACAAGATTGACACGGTGACATAATAATGATAAAGTAGCCCCATAATCACAAGTGCAAGGACGGGTATTATGAGCAGAGAACAACATAGGCATGATATTTCGGATAAGGTGTGGGATAAAATCGAGCCTTATTTTC
>WREI01000058.1 GCA_009779405.1 Clostridiales bacterium | reverse complement strand
TGCAATCAGTTCTCGGTTACATCGTCAGTCCAATCCGCTCTCATTCTAACAGCTACGCATGAGATGGAAAAAGACACGGCTGGCTGCCGTGCCTCTATCCGTAAATACATTGTAGGAGGGTTAGATTGTGAGTAAGTTGTTGATTTGGATCCTCGTTATTCTTTCTGTTTTTTTGCTGGCACTCAGATGCTTCCATCTTCCTGCGTGTGCGCCAAATGGCTATACGCCAATCGTTCCACCTCAAAATATTCTCGATTACTCTACGGATGAAGTTACGGAACTGTACTGGGCGCATAAAGATGCGCTAAGCGAAGTTGCAGAGATTGTTCTTGCAAGCGATGCTTTCCGGCAGAGAATAAAAGATAGCAGAGAAAGCGAGTGGGCCATAGGCTCTGATTTCGTAAAAGACGACTTTTCCGAAGAGGATTGGAGTACAATCGTTGATTTCTTTGAGAAATTTCGCCCCTCAAGACTCAGTTCCTCCTTGCGGAACAATGATAATGCAGTCTATATTGATTTCGGAGAAGTGGAGGAAGATGGTTCATTTATTCACACTATGCTGTTTTACATCAAGAATCCGACGACGGCGCAGTATTATGCGGAGACGCAGGCATATTGGATCGGTACCATGGAACAACTAGATGGATATTGGTATATTGCAATAAAGACTGATGATGAAAGTTCATATCCTATGAAACGTCATAAACGTCTTATCAGGTCTTGCATGGGATAAAGGTCTTTCTTGTCATATCCTTCGACCTTTGATATACTTTATACCATGAAAGATAAGAACTTGAATATCGTGGTTCTGGCGGGCGGGCTTTCGCCGGAGCGGAATGTATCGTTGGCCAGCGGCACGATGGTAACAAACGCCCTGCTGTCGCTGGGGCATCAGGCCATTTTGGTGGATTTGTTTTACGGATTGCCGCATTTTGACGGCCATCTTGGTTCGCTATTTGCAAGCGCTTCTCCCCTGCCCCCCTATGCCGTGGCGAATGACGCGCCCAATTTGAACGCGATTGCCGAAAGCCGCGCGGGTGGATATTCCGAACAGATTGGACGGAATGTGCTCGAAGTTTGCAGGGCCGCGGATTTGGTGTTTATGGCCCTGCACGGCGCGGACGGCGAGAACGGAAGCGTGCAGGGGTGGCTCGCGCAGAACGGAGTACTGTTTACAGGGTCGGGGGCGGCGGCTTGCGCGCTGGCTATGGATAAAGCGGAAGCTAAGCTGGTGTTTGCCCGAAACGGGATTTTAGTTCCGCAGTCCGTGCTGCTTTGCGAGCGGGACGCGTTGCCCGCGCTGCATTACCCTGTCGTGGTCAAGCCGAACTGCGGGGGGTCTTCGCTCGGCGTTACCATCGTGCAGAGTGAAGCCGATATGGCCGCCGCGCTGACCGCCGCCTTTGCGTTAGAGGAGCGGGTGCTGGCGGAGGAATACATTGCGGGGCGTGAGTTTTCCTGCGGCGTACTGGGGGATGCAGCGTTGCCCGTGATTGAGATCGTCCCGAAAGTCGGGTTTTATGATTACGCGAATAAATACCAGCCGGGCGCGGCGGAGGAGATTTGCCCTGCCGACCTGGATGCGGAGACGACGATGCGGATACAGGCAGATGCGCTGTGGGTGTTTGAAATATTGCGCCTTGACTGCTATGCGCGGATGGATTTTATTTTGGACGCGGGAGGACGCGTGTACTGCTTGGAAGCGAACACCCTGCCCGGTTTGACCGTCACCTCCCTGCTGCCACAGGAAGCCGCCGCCGCGGGGCTTTCCTATGCGGCGCTTTGTGCGAAGATAATCGAATTGGCATTGGAGAAATAGATGTTTCCGTTTTCGATTGCGAAAATTTGCGAATTGACCGGAGGAGTCTTCTTCGGGGATGCAGCATTGCTTTCCATTCATCCCGAAGAGCTCACCATCGACACGCGCAAGCTCAGCGCGGGGGATCTGTATGTCTGTATACGCGGGGAAAGCTTTGACGGGCATGCCTTTGCGGCGGAAGCGGCGGCCAAGGGCGCGCTCTGCGTTCTGGCGGATTGCGAAGTGGGGGCGCCGTATATACGTGTGGCGGATACCGTCGCGGCGTTTCAGGCGATTGCGCACGCCTATCGCAAACTGTTCTCCCTGCCCGTGATCGCGGTGACGGGCAGCGCGGGCAAGACGAGCACAAAGGAGATGCTCTGCGCAGTGCTGTCGCAGAGATATAATACCCTTAAAAGCCTTGGCAATCTGAATAACCAGACGGGCGCGCCGCAGGTGTTGCTGACTCTCCAAACGGCGCATAAGGCGGCCATTGTCGAGATGGGGATGAATCATTTTGGCGAGATTGACGCGCTGGCGCGGATGACGGAACCGGACTTTGCGGTGATCACCAATATCGGCGACGCACATATCGGGAATCTGGGTTCGCGCGAAGGCATATTCCGCGCGAAAACGGAGTTGCTGGCGCATCTGCGGACGGGTGGTAGAGTTGTTGTCTGCGGGGACGATGCTTTTTTGCGGACGATTCCGAATGCCGTTTTATATGGGATGGAACCGCACAATGACGTGCGCGCGGAGAACGTGCAAGCGCTGGGTTTGCAGGGTACGAAGTTCGACGCGCTGTTCGGCGGGCGGCGCTTGCACGTGCACGTACCGGTGCCGGGCATGCATATGGTGATAAACGCGCTCTGCGGTGTCGCGCTGGGTTGGCTGTTGAGCTTGGATGACGCCGAGATTGCCGCGGGGATTTACAGCTATATCGCGCCCGCAGGGCGCATGGAAATATTGCGCGGCGCACGCTTTACAATCCTGAACGATGCATACAACGCCAGCCCTGCGTCCATGCGTGCATCCATCGACGTATTGGCGCAGTCGAATGGTCGCAAAGTGTTTGTGATGGGCGATATGCTGGAGCTGGGAGAGGACGCGCCGCGCTACCATGCGGAAGTCGGCGCGTATGCCCGCGAAAAGGGGATTGATTTACTGCTCTGCGTGGGCGAGCTGTCCCGCGCGGCGAACGGCGACGCGTGGTATCCAAGCATCGCCACTCTTTGCGCAGACCTGCCCGCGCAACTGCGGCATGGAGACGCTGTTTTGATTAAGGCTTCGCACGGGTCGCGCTTGGATGGGGTGGCAGCATTTATATTGAAAGAATACTGCCCATCCGCATAAAGCTTCCCCCATGGCGCACACTAAACACAGTCCGAAAGGGGTGTGTTTTTTATGCGCGTTGCGAAGGCGAACGGGAATTATAGAAGGGTTGGGAAGGCTGTCAAGCCTGTCGTGGCCTGTTTGGTTATGCTGCTGACGGCGACGCTGTATTTCTCGCCGCCTATGCGAAGTTTGCGCGATTTGCCAAGCGTTTGTGAGACGCTGGCCTGGGATGACAGCGCGCTGATTTCCGCCAATGCGGGCGGAACGGCGCGGGTGGCACGGCAGGGCGACCAGCGCCTGTTCTCGGTGACGGGCGAGGATACCATCACCTTCTCCCTCTTCAAGCTGCTGCCGCTGAAGACCGTGACCGTCGCATCCTCGCAGACCGAACTGCTGGCGGGCGGTGAGACCGTGGGCATCGTGTTGTATATGGACGGCGTGCAGATCATTGGCCTTGGCAGCATTGCCACGAAGGACGGGCAGATTTGCCCGGCGTCGCTGGCGGGATTGAAGACGGGTGACACCGTGACGGCCATTGATGGCGTGAAGGTGCAGAACGCACAGCATTTTGCGCAGTTGTGTAATAAAAAAGGGAAGACCTCCTTTGTGTTCAGCTATGAGCGCGGCGGTCGCGGTTATGAGACCACGGTGACGCCCGTATTGGATGAACAGGAGAATTCTCTGCGCATCGGCGCCTGGGTGCGAGACAGCACCTCGGGCGTCGGCACCCTGTCCTTTTGCAACGATAGCGGGACGCGCTTCTGTGCGCTGGGGCATGCGGTGACGGATGTGGATACGGGCGTGTTGCTGCCGAGCAAGAACGGCATTCTGTCGGAAGCGACGGTTACGGAGATCGTGAAGGGGCGCAGTGGCAGCCCGGGCGAGCTGATCGGCAGCTTCGGCAAGCGGGACAGCGATGCCATAGGCCGCGTGCTGCTGAACTCGGAGTTCGGCATCTATGGCGTGATGGACGGGAAATTCGGCGACAGCGAGCGCTATCCCCTCGCCCGCGCCGCGCAGGCGCAGTTGGGCAGCGCCGTCATACTCTCTGCCGCCGTGGACGGGACTGTGCGGGAATATGCCTGCTCCGTCGTGCGGGCCGATGTGCAATCCGCGCCGACCGTGCAGGGCATGGTCGTAGAGGTGACGGACGCGCGGCTCTTGGCCGCGACGGGCGGCATTGTGCAGGGCATGAGCGGCAGTCCCGTCATACAAAACGGCAAGATTATCGGCGTGGTGACGCATGTGTTTGTCAACAATCCCAAGCGTGGCTATTGCGTGTATGCGGAGTGGATGTATCAGCAACTGATGCGGGTGGTGTGAGACTCTCGTCCTTTTTGTAATATTTCCTCTATGCCCTTGACAATCGGGTTTAATGATATTAAACTCGCAATAGGTTTAATACTATTAACGCGCTTCGGAGGGCTTTATGGTTGATTTTAAGCTGGGTGAACAGGAGGCGAGGTTTGCCGATCTGATTTGGGAGACCGCGCCCATCAATTCCACCGAGCTGGTGCGGCTGGCGGAGGACGTGATGCAGTGGAAGAAGTCGACGACCTATACCATGCTGCGGCGTTTGGTGGAGCGGGGCATCTTTGCGCATGAAAATGCAATTGTGAGCGTTCGCATGCGCCGCGAGGAGTTTTATGGCCGACAGAGCCGCAAATATGTGGAGGATGCCTTCGGCGGGTCGCTGCCGGGCTTTCTTGCCGCTTTTATGGGGGGGAAGGGATTGTCCGCGAAACAGGCGCGGGAGCTCTTGGAGCTGATTCAGGCGCATACGGAGGAGGGATAGCTTATGGATGCGATATTCTTATCCGTTCTGAATATGAGCCTGACTGGCGCGTTTGTGATTGCGGCGATTGCGTTGGCGCGCATCCCGCTGAAGAGGGCGCCGAAGCTTATCTCCTATATCCTTTGGGCGGTGGCCGGCTTTCGCCTGGTATTTCCCTTCTCTATTCAGGGGCTGTTCAGCCTGATTCCCTTTCACAGCGCCCCGATTCCGGCGGATATCGCCACGCAGAGCATGCCGCGCATCGACAGCGGGATTCCTGTTTTGAACAACGCGGTCAGCGCCGTGCTGCCCGCCGCCACGCCCGCGGCCACTGTGAATCCGCTGCAAGTTTGGATTACGGTTGGTACCATTGTTTGAGTTCTCGGCATGGTTGCGATGCTGGCTTACAGCGTGATTTCCCTGCTGGTACTGCGGCGCAAACTGCGTGGGGCTGTTTTGGCGGAAGCGGGCGTCTATGAGGCCAAAAACCTGAAAACACCCTTTGTGATCGGCGTTCTTCGCCCGAAGATCTATATACCCGCCGGGCTTTCCACCGAGGAACGGCGCTATGTGCTGCTGCATGAGCGCGTACATATACGGCGGCGCGACCCGCTGGTGAAGCTGTTTGCCTTCCTGGTGCTTTGCCTGCACTGGTTCAACCCGCTGGCCTGGGTGGCCTTCCTGCTGATGGGCGCGGATATGGAGATGTCCTGCGATGAGCGGGTAATGCGAGAGTTGGGCGGCGGGATACGCCGCGACTATTCCCTGTCATTGTTGCGCGTGGCGGTGGGCGGGCAGATTTGGAACGCGAGCCCCCTGGCCTTTGGCGAGGGCGGATTAAAAGAGAGGATCAAAAACGTGTTGAAATTCAAAAAACATGCCCGCTGGGTGATTGCGCTGGCCGTTGTCGCGCTCGTTGCGCTTACGTTGGGTTTTGCCTGCGATCGCTTGGAGCCGAAAAGGGAAATGCCGACCGAACCGCCGAATATTCAGGTGCAATGGGGGGATATGAACCTTGCTGTATATCGCGCCCTAAATCAATGGAATGGCAGCATCTATGACCGCATGGATACTTTTCAGGTGATACTGCGCGAGACAGCGGTTTCGGATTTGCCGTATATCCCCAACGGTGATGTAATCCGCATCATTTTTGATGGCATCCTGCCCGATTCCGCGGAACTGGCGGAATATATACTGCGTGAAAATGGGGATATGAAATATAACTTAAGCGGGGAGATCTATGCGCTGCCCGGTTTTGACCGAAACGGCGCGACCTCGTTCCGCATACTGGCGAACTGGGCGACCGCGCTCAGTTCCAACAGCGGGGACTACGCGCCAGGTGCGATTATCAAGGGCTATCGGCTGATTTGCCGCTGGGGCGAGAATGAATGCGAGTATGCGTTTATCATACGCGGCGACGCGGCTGTTTTGATGGAACAAATGCCCAACCTTATCAAAGCTACAGATACATATAAGGTCACATGGCATGCGGACGGCTCGCAATTTGCATGGGACCACAGCGATGATCCCATGCTGAAAGCATACAGCAGCGCGCAATATATCCCCACCGTGCACTTTGACGACAAGGCCGCCTTGGATGCCTATGTTGCGGCGGGAGACGCGCTCTTTGGGTTTGCATCGATTTTTGAGAAGTATGATGCCGCATTCTTCGAGGACAATCGCTTGGCGATGGTTTATTTAGCGGAGAGCAGCAGTTCCATCGAGCATTACATTGTGGATTATACTATCGAGGGCGACCGTCTGCTGATAAACATATTGCGGCAAATCCCCGAAGGCGGCATGGATACAGATATGTCGGCGAAATGCATACTCTTTGAATTTTCAAAGGCAGATACTGCCTTTATCAACAGCTTCGCGGCTTATTATTGCGGATCGGATGTGGTGTATCCGCAGGATCCGATCCGCGCGGTCAATTGGCAGCGGGTGTATCCGAACGGCGACGGCATGGAGTTTGCTTGGGCGCACAGCGATGATCCCTCCATGCAGCACTTTGCCGACAAGCCGCAACTGCCCGTCGTGCATTTCAATGACAGGGCGGCACTGGACGCCTATATCGCGGCGGGGGATGCGCTATTCGGGTTTGCTCCTCTCTTTGAACAATATGATGACGCCTTCTTTGCGGATAAGCGACTGGTGGTGATTTACGCGCGGGAAAATAGCGGCTCAGTGCGGCACGAGGTGAGCCTTTCGGGCATTGGCAATGACGGGATGGAGATCTGCGTGAGGCGCAACAGACCGCAAATAGGCACGGCGGATATGCTGGATTGCTTTATTATTTTGGAGTGTGCGGCGGACGGTGAATTTGCCGCTTTGCAGCGGTTTTCGGCGCATTATGATTTGTAGTAAAATTAAAGAAAAGCGTTTACAATACACAAAAATTGTGTATAATATAGTTGTGAGGTGGATGCGCAAATGAAAACACGGGATTTGATAAAGCTTCTTGAAAAGAACGGATTTGTATTTTGGAAGCACGGCGCAAACCATGATCTTTACCGACGGGGAAAAGACCGTGAAGCGATTGTGCGACACACGGAAACAAATGAGGGACTGGCACGAGATATCATAAAGAAGTGGGGATTGAAGTAATCCTCGGAAGGGAACGCGAAATGAAAACAGCATACCCAATCGCAATGCGCGAAAGTGGCGGGCAAATTGTTGTGATTATACCCGATTTTGATATCGGAACACAGGGTGCCAATATAGCGGACGCCATGGAAATGGCGCGGGATGCCATCGGGCTTATCGGCACGGATATGGAGGATGAAAAGGAAGCTTTGCCTGCACCTTCCGAAATATTTTCGGTGGTGAAAAGTTATCCCAATCAGACCGTGACGCTTGTGGATGTAGACTTTGCCGAATATCGGCGCAAAAACGACTTGCGAACAGTGCGGCGCAATGTGTCACTTCCATCATGGCTGAATGCGGAAGCGGACAGGCGCGGCTTGAACGTGTCGGCGATTTTGCAAGCGGCATTGAAACAGGAAATCAGCGCGGCGCTTTGATTGCGTCATAGGTTTTGCTAATAAATTGCATGGTCTTTTCTGCTTCCTCGCCATCGATCGGATAACCGAGAGCTTCGGCGACGGTTGCTGATAGCTTGCAGTAGTGCTGCATAAGCGTATCCAGCGCGGGGCGGGCGCTTGCAGGGCAATGTAGCAGCGCGTCGTGCAGGTATGTGTCTTCGGGCAGCAGGTAGCGCTTTAGATATGTGCCGTGTTTACCGACTTTTACGCGATTCCAGTCGCCCCGCGATGCCGCCAGTTGGGTCAGCATCCAAATGTACTCCTTGCGGATGATTTCGTTCAGCAACTCCAGTGCGTGCAGGGTCTGATTGCGGGCGACCGCCTTGGAGACATAGGGACTGACCCACCAGAATTCGTTGCAGTGTTTGCGAAATTCCTCCGCCGCCGGACGCTGCACCCAAAAATCCGCGTCACTCGGCGGAGACAAAGCGGCAAAGCGCGCGTCCTTATCCAAGAGTACACGCGTTGCGCTTTCCAATTTTGCCCGGGACAGGAAGTCCAGCGAGTTGAATGTGAGGTCTATGCGGACACCGTTCATAAACTGCACCAGGTGCGTATATACATCGCGCGGGTCGCCGTTATCGGGCGTCTGCATTACGGCAATTTCGCCGAACTGCGCTTGCAGAAAGGGCAGGATCGCGCCGCCGAAATACGGCTCGCTGTTTTGCGTCACGTATACAATATCATAATCGCTGTACGCGTCCACCTCTCCGAACGCGCGCGAACCTTCCATCAGAACGGCGCGGATGTTTGCGTCGTTTTCGGCGTAACTGAGGAGGATTTGGAGGATGGGGTCGCACTTTCTACTCATTACACAAAAACCTTGCAATCTCTTTAATATCAATTCCGGCCTGCACTGTAAGCATCAAAGTGCTGTCGTTGAAAACGATGAACCCGGTGATGGAATGTTCGTATTCATCCTCATACAGCACCATCACATAATTGTCAAGAACGACAATGCTCTCAAGCTGCTTCCCTGCTGCGTTTATAACGGAAGCATTCACAATCCAATACTGGGTGAACCCAACAAAACCCTCTGCAAACACATAAACAATACTCGTGGTTTTTTCGGCAAGCACCTCGTCGACAGACAAGGTGACACTTTCCGGTTGCGCATAATCTGCGCAAAGGTAAACCGGCATCAGCCCGGTCTTGCTTTTCAACTCTTCGACGCTTTGAAATTCCTGTGTTTCGGATTCAAAATCGCCATCGCCAAACGGTTGCGGCAATTGGTCTTCGGGAGTATCCGAAACAATCCCGCTGCTATCCTTGTCACTTTCAAAAAACACAGAATCATCGAAAAAGTGAACGATATAATCAATAACAGTCTTCGCAATTGTCCTGCCAACAGGTGTCAGGGCGAAGAAGATTGCAAGGACAACAATAACTGCCAATGCAATCACCGGTTTCCTATGCAACAGTACGGGCGGTTTCTGTTTTGTCAATCTTGCGTTTTGGGCGATAACACTATCTGCCGCTGCCCAAGCTTCCATTGGTAAATCAGCTTTCATTTTCGCGCGCCGGATAATATCCTCAAAGGAACATGGGTGAGCTTCCACAATTCGTTCTGTTTCAGCAGCGCTTAACTGAATCGAATTATCGAAATATGCGGGATATCGGCGCATTAACTTTTTCAGTTTCTTCCGGTTCATTCTTCTAACACCTTGTTTTTCTATACCTAATAGACAGTACAAATGCATTAAATCTGTCGCATTTGCAAAAATATTTGCAAAATCAACAGCAACAGATTTAATGAGATTGCTTTCTTGCGGAATCTTGAAAACCGCGACGAGAGAGCGCTTGCGGTGGTGCCCATTTCATCGGCCAGTTCTTCAATTGTATAGCCATCCGCAACATGCAGATAGAACGCCCGTTTGAGTTCGGGTGAACAATCCTTGAATATGGCATCCAGGAGCTCTCTGTCTTCCAAAGCCATGTATTCATTATTCCCCGGTTCGGACGCGATGGTATCCAAGGGAAAATCGACAGCAATATCCCTCTTGCTTGCATGATATACATCAATCGATTTGTTCCGCAGCGCCTGCGTAAGATACAGTTTCGGGTTCTTCGCGTCTGTAAACAATGATGACTTTGTTATGATCAGAATAGCCAGTTCCTGCAAAGCATCTTCCGCCAGATAATGATCCCCCGTGATGCCGACGGCAAATCGCCTGAGCAGCTCAAAGTTCTGATAAAAAACTTCAAAAATCTTTTCAGTCGTATGGCTCAAAACGATACTCCTCGTGAATTTTTCTTAACTGAAAATATTTTATCATATTTTATCGAATCATGCGACAGATTTCTCTTTTTGAAACTGTCTTATAAGTATCACAAAAAAGGAGAGTCACATTATGTCCAAAAAAAGCTTCAGCATCTTGCTCAGCATCCTTATCCTTTCCTGTTTTGTCCTCCCGCTTGGCGCAAGCGCGGAAGTGCAAACGCCGGAACCCCGGCAAGAAGTGCTGATTGGAACAATCACAGTTGCCGAAGATGGCGAAGTCATCGTTGAACCAACGAGAGCCGCCGCCACCTTGACCTGCGCTCTTGTCACAAGCGGAGCCAAGTATTATGCGTATGCGAAAATAACATGCGCGATACCTACCGCTCTGAAAGTCAGCGTCTATTTGAAGAACAGTGCCGGAACAACCCTCGCGTCAAGTTCAAACACAGGCAACGGAACTTCTTGCACAACGCAGACTACGCCTATAACGCTTACACCCGGCGTGTATGAGGTTTACGCAACAGGAAGCAGCAACGCCACGCCGGTCAGTTTGTCAAAAAGATATTTAGTTCCATAAATCGCCTGCCGGGCCGCCTATGCGGTATCGCTGCAATAGACAAATCAATAGAGGGAAACCGGGGCGTGCTGCTACACAACACAATGCATCCATATCAGCAGGCGATTGCGCGCCCCGTTGCCCGGTATGGTTACAACACTGAAAGGACCGAAATAGCCACCCCACATTCAAATAATCAAGCTCTTCCCTTCCATCTCTGCGGGTTGCGGCAATCCCATCAGTTCTAAAAGTGTGGGCGCGATATCGCAAAGCTTGCCGTTTTCGCGCAGTATTGCGTGTTTCCGGGTGGGGTCCACCAACACAAAGGGTACGGGGCCTGTGGTATGCGCGGTGAAGGGGGCGTTTTCCCCCTCGTCCCACATGCGTTCACTGTTGCCGTGGTCGGCGGTGATCATGCAGCGTCCGCCCGTGAACAGCACCGCATCCACCACTTTTTGCACGCAGATATCCACCGCGTGGACGGCCCGGACGGCGGCTTCCATGATGCCCGTATGGCCAACCATATCGGGGTTGGCGAAGTTCAAAATCACCACATCGAATTTGCCGCTCTCAATCTGCCGCACGGTCTCATCCGCGACCTCAAACGCGCTCATTTCGGGCTTTAAGTCATAGGTGGCGACCTTGGGCGAGGGAATCAATACGCGCTCTTCGCCCTCGTTGGGAGCTTCCACGCCGCCGTTGAAGAAGAACGTGACGTGGGCGTATTTCTCGGTCTCTGCGATGCGCAACTGAGTCTTGCCACAGAACGCGAGGTAGGCGCCCAGGGTGTTTGTATAGCTTTCGGGCTTGTAGGCGGTGATGATTTTATCGCCGAATTTTTTGTCATACTGCGTCATACCGACGTAATAGATGGGGAAACAACCGTTGCGGCGCGCTATTTCGTCAAAACCGGGATCGATAAAGGCACGGGTGATTTCGCGGGCGCGGTCGGGGCGGAAATTGAAGAAGATCACGCTGTCGTGCGGCTGCACGGTTGCGACGGGGCGGCCGTTTTCCATGATAACCGTGGGCTGCACAAATTCATCGTGCTCGCCCTTCTCATAGCTTTCCCGCATGGCCGTTTGCGCGTCGGGGGCACTTATGCCTTCACCGAAGACCAGCGCATTGTAGGCGCGGGCTACGCGGTCATAGCGGGTGTCGCGATCCATGGCGTAATAGCGGCCCATGACGCTGGCTATTTTGCCGACGCCGATTTTGGCAAGCTCGGCATCTAACTCCGCCAGATAGCCCGCACCGCTTTGGGGCGGGGTGTCCCGCCCGTCCATAAAGCAGTGGATATAGACGCGGGTCAACCCTTGCCGCTTGGCCAGCTCGACGAGCGCATAGAGATGCGATAGGTGGCTGTGCACGCCGCCGTCGGAACAAAGACCCCAGAGGTGGAGGGTGGAGTTGTGCGCTTTGCAGTTCGCGATGGCGTCCAAAAACGCAGGGTTTTCGAAGAAATCCCCGTCCTGAATGGACTTGGTGATGCGGGTCAGTTCCTGGTATATGACGCGGCCCGCACCGATGTTGAGGTGGCCGACCTCGGAGTTGCCCATCTGCCCCTCGGGCAAGCCGACAGCGAAACCGCTGGCCTGCAGGAGCGTATGCGGATAGGCATTTCGAAGCGCAGTGAAGTTTGCAACGCCGTCGGTCGTGATAGCGTTGTCCGGCGCGGGTTCGCGATGGCCGAAGCCGTCCAGAATCAAGAGCGCGGTGACGGACTTCGACATCAGAAGTTCACCACTTTGCTGAAATCTTCCGCTTTCAGAGACGCACCGCCTATGAGACCGCCGTCTATCTCGGGCATGGCCATCAGTGCACTTGCGTTCTTGGCGTTCATGCTGCCGCCGTACTGGATGCGCACCTTATTCGCGAGTTCTTTGCCATACACGCCCGCAATCGCGTTGCGCACGACACCGATGGTCTCGTTGGCTTCGGCATTCGTCGCCGTCTTGCCCGTGCCGATGGCCCAGATGGGTTCATAGGCGATGACGACCTTTTCTACGTCCGCGGGGCTAAAATCTTTCAGAGCGGCGACGGTCTGCACGGTGACAACCGCGTCCGTCACGCCGTTTTCGCGCTGCTCCAAGCTCTCGCCCACGCAGATGATGGGGATGATGCCGTGAGCCAGGGCATTGGCCGCGCGGTCGCGCACGCGCTCGTCCGTCTCGCCGAAGTATTGGCGGCGCTCGCTGTGGCCGATGATGGCGTATTGCACACCGATGGCCTTGAGCATGGGCGCGGAAATCTCGCCCGTGAACGCGCCCTTATCGGCCCAGTGTATGTTCTGCGCGCCGAGGGCGATATTGGTACCCTTTATCTCCTCAGCGACGGCATGCAGGCAAATATAGGGCGGGCAGACAACAACCTGACATTTGGCGTCGGCGACCAAGGGCTTCAATTCGCGAACCAGCGCGACGGCTTCTGCGAGGGTCATATTCATTTTCCAGTTTCCGGCGATGATGGGGGTGCGCATTTGTTTCCTCCTTTTATTCCCCTCCGTGGAGGGGTGCCGCCGCAAGCGGCGGGGTGGTTGGGGTTCGCCGGGCGGATGCTATCCGCCCCTACGGGTTTATTTATCGTTCAGCACGGCAATACCGGGCAATACTTTGCCTTCGAGGTATTCGAGGGATGCGCCGCCGCCTGTGCTGATGTGGGTCATTTGCTTGGCGTAGCCGAGCTTTTTGACCGCAGAGGCGGAGTCGCCGCCGCCAATGATGGTGGTGCCTTTGCATTCGGCGCAGGCTTTGGCGATTGCGCCCGTGCCGACGGCAAAGGCGGGGAATTCGAACACGCCCATGGGGCCGTTCCAAATGACGGTCTTCGCGTTTTTGATTACATTCGTAAACAGCTTGATCGTCTCGGGGCCTATATCCATGCCGCCCCAACCGACGGGGATGGCGTTGCAGGGGACCACTTGGCGCGCCGCGTCCGCCGCAAAGCGGTCGGCGACCACGTCGTCTACGGGCAGTACCAGCGCGACGCCGCGTTCTTCTGCTTCCGCCATCAGCTCCTTTGCCAGCTCTAAACTGTTCGCATCCAGAATGGAGTTGCCTATTTCATAGCCCTTGGCCTTGAAGAAGGTATAGGCCATGCCGCCGCCGATGAGGAGACTGTCGCATTTTTGCAGGAGGTTTTTGATGATGGCGATCTTATCCGCGACCTTCGCGCCGCCCAGGATGGCGACAAAGGGGCGCTCGGGGTTCTCCAAGGCCGTGCCCATAATGCCGACTTCGCGGCCGATGAGATAACCCGCGACCGCAGGGAGATAGGCCGCGACGCCCGCCGTGCTGGCGTGGGCCCGGTGCACGGTGCCGAACGCGTCGGACACATAGATATCCGCCAAATCCGCCAGCTGCTTGGCAAAGGCGGGGTCGTTTTTCTCCTCCTCCGCGTGGAAACGGAGATTTTCTAAGAGGACGATTTCCCCCTCCTGCATATCGGCGATGGCGGTTTGTGCGCTTTCGCCCACCACATCCTCGGCCATCCAGACGCGGGTATCCGGGAGCAGTTCCGCCAGACGCGCGCCGACCGGGGCCATGGAGTATTTCATATCCACCTGACCCTTGGGGCGGCCCAAGTGGGAACAGAGTATCACTTTTGCACCCTGCTCCAACAGATAGCGGATGGTCGGCAGGGCGGCGACGATGCGCTTGTCATCGCCCACGGAACCGTCCTCGGCGATGGGGACGTTGAAATCCACGCGCATCAATGCGCGCTTACCGCGGACGTCGATATCTTCAATTGTTCTTTTTGCCATAGTCGGGTTCCTCTTTCGTTTTTGGTTTGTATTCGGCGGCGGATGGTATCCGCCCCTACCGAGCATCTATGTATTCGGCGGGTGCGATAAATCGCGCCCCTACGGTATTATTGGGCGAGAAATGTCCGCAATTCCTCTATCCCCTCCCCCGTCACCGCGCTGACGCGGAAGATGGGGTGGCAACCCGCCATGCGGAGGTTGTCCGCCGCGTCTGCCAAGTTGCGCTCGCTGTCCGCGAGATCCGTCTTTGTCACGCAACCGACGACGGGCCTACCGAATATGCCCGCGATCAAGGGCGGGATGCTGATCTGCGCATCCGTGCAGTCCAGTAGAATCAGCACGACATCGCAATCCATCGCCGTGACGGTCAGGGCCTTGAAGAAGGGCTTGCGCTCCAAATATTCGCCCGGCGTGTCCATGATGTCTCCGATCAGTTCCACGGTCTGGGTCTTGTGGGGCGCGCCCGGGGCGTTACAGAGACGCAGTGCCAGTGTCGTCTTGCCACAGCCGCTCTTGCCTATCATCAGGGTACGACGCATTTCAAGCCCTTGTGATGGTGCAGGGGGTGAAGCCTAAGGTCGCTTCCAATACGGCGTTGACCTCCCGGACGGCCGCTTCCACGGCAGCGGTGTTGCCACTGAGCACAAGGCTGCCGGAGAACCTGTCCACAAACACGATCTCCACGGGCGCGGCCTTCACCGCGATGTCCGCACCAATGATGGCACCCTCGCTGGGGGTGATCGTGAGTATGCCCAGCGCGGCGGAAAACTCCCCCACCACGCCGAGCTTTCGATAGAGCGACGGTTCGGGATTGCTGATGATATGCGCAATCGTCACCTGTTTGCCGGGTACATATTCCTGAATGATGCGTGGTTTACTGTCCATAGAGGTTCGCTCCGCACGTGATTTTACAGGGTATAGTATAACACAGGCGATGACGGATGTATAGGGCGAGCAGAAAACTCTATTCGCAACTATTTTGCTTGCACCATGCGGATAAATGCAATATACTTTGGATATATGGAGGTTCGCCATGAAGAATGCTGTTGTTTCGCCGATTATACGGGCGGTCTCGCCCAAGTATCCCGATCAGTATGCAGTGGATTTGAAACCATTTCTACTGGAAAACAGACCGTTGCGCTGGCATGCGGTACCTGTTGCGGGGACTGTGCTGAGCGCTGTGGTGATGCTGGGGCTGGCGGGCTGTGTTACTGCGGGTACACCTGTGCCGCCACCGCTGGAGGTTCCGCTTTTCGAACACGGGGAAGGCATCGGGGTGTATGGCTGTGTAGCAATTACCGCGCCCGTGTTCTTATCCGAGGATGACGCGTTTGCGATTATTCGCGATGAATTCGCGAAGTTGGATTTGATTGTGAAGCCTGCCGATTTTACGATTGAAGGTATGCAAGTTCCGCGCCTGCATATCAGCAATTACCCGCCGCCCGAAACCATTGGAACCCGGCACGGAGACCTTGCCCTGGATTTTGCGGTGGACGGTAGGAGTATTATGATGGAGTTTGTTTCCGCAAGCGATTTGCGGGAATGGGATTCCGGCGCATTTATCACCACGGTGGATACATATGACATCAAGGGCAGCGCGAAGGTTTTGAATGAGAGCTTGAATGCCCGAAAAGATGAAAATATTTACGGCGTGTTTTACGATCCGGCAGTGGAATTCGATCTATATGATTGGGATACCGATCTTTCGACAGACTGGGAAGCGGAAGAAGAGTTGGCGAGAGAGCGGGCGATTGCAGTGTTGCGCCTGCAAGTGCAGGATTTTATTGCCTGGCTGGCGGCGCAGGGGATAATTTAATTTTACGGAGGTATTTTTTATGAAAAAAGTTTCGAGAATTACGCCGATCATGCGGGCGCTTACGCCCCAATATCCCGACCAATACGCGGTAGACCTGAAACCATTTCTATTGAATAACAAACCCCTGCGCTGGCAAGCAGTACCGATTGCGGAAACCGTGCTCTCCGCTGTGGTGATGCTGGGGCTGGCGGGTTGTGTGCGTTTGGGCGCGGAGACAGGCAACACGCCCGCCCCCACGATGCGCGAACCCCTTCCACCGCTTCTCGAAGTTCCCCTCTTTGAGCATGGCAACGGTGTTGGTGTTTATGGCTGTGTTTCTGTTACAGCGCCCATATTTTTATCGGAAGATGATGCGTTTGCCATCATCCGTGATGAGTTTGCCAACTTGGAGCTGAAGGTGACACCAGGTGAAGTCAAGTTGACCAATATTCAAATTCCAAAAACAGATTTATCCCCCGGGTGGGATGCAGAAGCTCAGGAGCAAACGCAAATCGGCAACTTTGTTTTCGATTTCATCGTAGAAGGAAGAAACATAGCGATAGAATTTGTTTCCGGGATGGATGTTTATGAATGGAGAGGCAGTGAAATCCATTCCACTGTTGTTGTTTATAATTGCATAGAAGCGGCTGAAACACTGAATATCAGCCTAAACGCATTGGAAAAAGAGTATATACACGCTGTGCTTTATGACCCTGTGGAACCATTTGAAGGCAGATGGTGGGCGCCCGACGAAGAGACAAGACAACTCATCGACGAAGCGTATGCACGGGCGGCGGAACTTTTACGCGAACAGGTAAAAGATTTTATCGCCTGGCTCTTCGCACAGGGAATTATCTGAAAACAGGAGAGCTTAGTGTGAAAACATCACAAGACAGCAACGGGCTAAAAAAGGGCAGACTATCCCCTTGGTGCAAAGCGGGATTTTTTAAGCCGGAACCGCCATCGGGATTTGGATAGTGTCGGGGGCGA
>WREI01000057.1 GCA_009779405.1 Clostridiales bacterium | reverse complement strand
TTGACGCCGAGGGACCGGATTGCGGTGACCGGATCGCCGAGGAGATCGCCGCGAGAGCAGTCGCAGAGCAGCAGCATGTGCCGGATCGATTCAACGCCCGTGATCGACATATCGTGGCCCAGCTTCGGGATCGTCGTGCCGGTGGAGATGAAGTTCGTGGTGCTGTTGCAGGCAGTGCACTTCATGTCGCCCGTATAACCGTCAACCGTGCAGGTGGCGGCCGAATCGTTGATCAGGACGCCAACGGTGTCCTCGTGGTCGGAGGGTGCCAAGGAACCGGTGACTCTGGTGTCGTATCCGCACGAGGAGCAGTGGTTGCCAGCCGAAACGCCGACCGTTACGCAGTCTGCGGTAATCTCGGATGCAGTCGCCCAGTTCTTGTGCTTGGCGGAATCACTGCCCGCGCCATTCGCGCCGAGAGCGCCAATCGAGCCAGACGGCGTGGTGACTGCGTGGCATGCGCTGCAGCTCAGCTCTGCCGACCAACCTGCGTCAATGCAGTTGGGAGCCTGTGCCGCAAGGGAGGTTTCCCCATCCTCATCGATGTGTGGACCCTTCACGGTTTTGGCATCGCCGCCGGAAAGCCAAGTTTCGCAATCGTCGCACCAGACGCCTGCGTCATGGCCGAAGTTCAGGCAGTCGCCGGGATCTTCGCCCACTGTCTCCGGGTTCGGATGCAGGCAGGTGGTCACCGGTCTGGTTTCGCGTTCGCCGCAGTTGGTGCAGAAGCGCTCTTCCGTGGTCGGATCGCCGCTCACGGGCGCCCATGTGGTCCAGCCCTTGTGGCCGACGTAGATGGCGCCGTCCACGGTACCCCAATCGAGAGGGGGGAGACCGTTGTTGTTGTTTAGGTGGATGTAGGCACCGCTGATATAGTTCGCCGTAGTATCTCTGGACCCGTCATCCGTAAGGATGCCCAAAGTGGCGGTTTTTTCACCCCTGGGGACAAATTCGAACGGTATGACAGCGCCTTCCGGGGCAGCCGGATCCAGAACAAAGTACATGTACATGATCGCACTTGTGTTGGCCGTACTGAGAAACGCCAAGTTGACGGGATCAAACGGATCGAGTTGTTCGAGAAGCCTGCAAACACGGCCGGTCGCAGCGGTGAATGCGCCTTCGCCGGGTACGTCGAGATTGATGGTTACCAAATCTCCTAGCCCGTTAGACCATCTGCGCAAGGCCTGGGTGCTCCCGGTTTGCCCATGCAGGGTATGATAACCTCTGGCGGCGTTAATATCATCAAAGGACAGATAGGTGGTGTCGTAGTCAAAATAGAAACCGGTAAAGCCGAAGAAGAACTGCCCGAGTTCGTTCTGTGCGCCGAACTGATAGGCACTGCTCTCGTTATAGAGACCCTGCAATTCAATGGGATACTTGATGAGGGGGATGCCCCAATATTCATCGATGATGTTATCCGAGCAGAGCTCCGGCGCGACGATTTTGAAGTGCGGGCCCGCGGGGGGCTGGGTGGTGGTTTCTTTTTCTTCGCCCCAAACGGTGATGGACGAAATGCGGTTTGTGCCGGCAGCGGCAAAAGCACTGCCGTTTGTGCCCATAGTGCTGGAAACAATGATGCGTACAATAATATCATTATCGCAATCATCCATACCGGCGGCAAGGCGAATGCCCGCGAAATCCATTTTTGCGGCGTTTCCAAGTGCGGGAATGGAATCCAGAGCGGACACCCAAGTGGTGCCGCCGTCGTTGCTGGTCTTCATGACAAAATCACGGGGACCCGACGCGCTGGATTGTGTCGTGTAATCAATGCTGAAGTTCTCATAGCCTTTGCCGTTAAACGAGAACTGCCAGTACAGGTCTACGCCCCAGTCTCTGGCGGTGATCGCGTAGGGGTTCGTTCCCGTTCCCGTACCTACGCCGCCCGTAATATTGGCGGTTCCCGTGATCGTGCTCTGCGCTGTTCCCGACGTGTTAATCGGCACGGGGGTTGCGCCCGCTGTGGCTCCAGGCGCTACCACCCACGTCGCGACCTCCTCCGGTGTTGCCGCCAACGCAAAGTTCAGCTGGATCGCGGGCAGGATGGCGAAAGCCATGACCACTGCTACAATAAGTGCGAAAAACCGTTTCACTTATAGTTTCCTCCTCTGTGTTTTTTCCTAATAATTTTCTTCAGACCCAAGCATGCACTTTCCGTTGGGTATGATACAAAATGCATTATATACAATCCTGTTCAAAATTTCAAGTGCTTTTTGTTACAAATTCATAATCTATTCTTAATTTCATTGACATATATGAATAAATTTGGTCGAATAACGCTTGTTTTGGGCCGGGGGTGGTGTATTTTTGGGTTATGGCGGTTTGCGTGAAAGTGAATTGGCGCGGGAAGTGTTTGGGAGGTTGGGGAACCACCCCGGACGATCCGCCGGGGGATCGTGTTTTCGCGGTTGCCGCGGTCATAAATAACTTTGCCGCACAGTTTTAGATGTTACGGGGTGCTGCGCGGGGGTGCCGTAGGGGCGATGCGTGCGTCGCCCGCGCGGGCCGGTTTGGATTCCGGCATCGGGCGGTGATTCGGTTCGCGTGGTGCGTTCCGGGTACGTGTTAGTGATGGTTGCGCGGGCGAGGCATGCCTCGCCCCTACAGGGTTGCGTTTTCATTATATAATGGCACAAGCTCCTCAGGCGCGGCAATACCGTTGGTTCTTGCTTTTGGGCTTTTCGGGGAGGGTCAGCTTCAGTTTGCCCGCTTCGATTAGCGGATAGACGACGGATTGCATCGCGTAGTATTGCGATTTGCCCAAAAACGCGGCGATCTCCTCCCGCGTGCGCGGGGTGTCGCAATAATCCAGCAAGTCGCCGCCTATGGCGCCGTTTTCAGGCCAATGGAGATGCAGATTGTTTTTCAGCGTGACCACAAAATTGCCGCGCTTGCTTTCGAATATCGGTTCAGGCAGACCCCAGGCTGCCATCTCTTCGCGGATGGTCGGGATGCCCGAATAGCGGTTCTCGGCGACCTTTTGCATTTCAAGTATGTTCGCGAGCACCTGATTCCTGGTATCGGCATGTACTTTGCCAAGGCTGTCTATCGTCAATTTGCCATACAGACCGCCGTCGTTCCAAATCTCAAGGCGATCATTGAACATCAAAAGCCGAACCGGCGTTCCCTCCGTGTGGATGCTGTAATCGCGGTGCATCAGCGCATTGAGTATCGCTTCGCGAACCGCATCAATCGGATACTCGGTCTTGTCGTTTCGCTGCCCGCCCGAGACGATGGTCTTTTCTCGCATATTGCGCGCCACGAAAACGACGCCGTCCTCCACCATCTCCTTTATCGTACCCTCGATACGCTTGTTGGCGACAAAGCGCTCGCCGTCGACGTCCTTATCCCCCACTTTCAGTCCCGGCACGATGACGGCGGTAATGCAGAGTTGCGGGAAGGCTGCCTGCGGATATTCCGAAAAACACAGTGCGCCCGCCAAGGTGGGCTTTCGATCTTTTACAACGCCCATCAAGCTCAGAATCTGCGCGTCCGACAGTTTTGCCGTGTTGGCTTTTTCTTTTTTGACGGCGGCAATATATTGTTCAATTGCTTCCGGCCGGAATTGCGAAAGCTCCGCGAACTCGGCAATGCGCAGATCATCCCGAACGCGGCGGCGATAGGCGTCATAGCTGTATATCTCATACTCCGTCATCGGTTCATCCGCTTCGTCGACGCGCACGAACGCGCCCCGCACCCTGCCCACGCCCTTGTAATACACGGGCCGATCCGCAATATCCGCGCCGGGGATTTCGGCGGATACGACAGTTTTGCCGTCTATAATCGCCACCGTGAAGAGCGGGCGGACGACGGGCTCCATTTGCTTGCATTGCTCCGCGACGCGATGCTGCAAATCCTGCGCATCGTATACGCCCGCGATCTCATAAGCGCCTTTTTCGCTAATCCCGAATACGATGGTGCCGCCCCCATCCTGGTTTGAAAAGGCGGAAAGCGTGTCAAACAGTTTGGTCGGGCAGCCCTGATTCGCCGCTTTGATTTCGAGTGCTTGCGTTTCGCATTTCTGCGCCCTGATTTCATGGACAAGTTGTATAAGAATCTCTGCCTGCATGTTGATGCTCCTGTTTTGAATGTGATACTATTTTAACCAAATGTTTTGCTTAATGCAAAAAATAAGCAAAATAATTTTGCAATAAACCAAATTTATTTTGCTTAATTCGCAAATAAGCAAAAAATACACAAAATATTTGGTTTAATCCGTCAATACGCCAAATGGGAACAGGATACATGATAATCGCATATTTTTATAAAAAAGTATGCGCGACGACTGTTTTGTTGGCGCTGTTTGCGGTATAATCTATACATTATATAAAGGGGTGTTTGTTATGAACAAAAACGCGCGCAATGTTTGGCTGGGGATCTCTGTTTTCGTCTTTTTGATGGGGCTGTGCATGATCCTTTGGGCGGAGACGGCCTTGGGTGTGCTCTGCTATGTCACCGGCGGGGTGCTGGTTGCCGCCGCCATCGTACAGGCCCTGCTGCAATGGAAGACCGCCAAGGACGGCGGGGCGGGCAACGGATATATCTCCGCGATGCTGCTCCTGCTCTTTGGGCTGCTGTTCCTGCTGCGCAAGGACGCCGCCATGCAGTTTTGGGGCTTCCTTTTGGGGGCGCTGCTGATTGTGGACTGCTTGTTCAAAGGCGGCATCGCCATGCAGCTGAAAAAGGCCGGGAAGAAGGCCTGGGTGCGGACGATACTCGTCGCCGCCGCGCTGCTCGTTTGCGGCGTGCTGATGCTCTTTGTACCCGCGGAGCCCACGGCGAACCATATCGTTCTGATCGGGATCGCGCTGTGCTTGGACGCGATTGCGGATGTTTGGGCGTTTGTTGATTGTAAGCGATTGTTGAAATAAGGAGAGCGGCGGGCGGATGGTATCCGCCCCTACATTAGACTATGACCCCGACATCCACCCTTCCGTCTGCGAAGTGGAGCTCGAATTGCTTTGCCGCGCGCGCTGACGCCGCGCTGGTGAGCGGGGCGCCATTGTGGCCGGCGTAGACGAAGCCCTTGTCCCATAGAGATTGGAGGTCATTAGCCGCCAGACGCAGGTTGTTGTTTTCGAGCTGTGTTTGGCGGTTTTGTATATTTTGGCGTGCGGTGCGGGTCAGGCGCGTTTGCAGCTCGGAGAGGTATTGGGCCTGCGTTTCCAGCCTGTGCAGGGGGCGCAGGAAGGCGGCGCCGCCGAGCAGGAAGGTCAGTTTCCTGCGCTTGCGCTCCATGGCGCTCCGCATTGCGCGGTATAGCCGGGCCTGCAACGCGGTGAGGGATTGGGCCAGCATTGCCCGCTCCGGAACGGCCAGTTCGGCCGCCGCGGAGGGCGTGGGGGCGCGCAGGTCGGCGACGAAATCGGCGATTGTGAAATCGGTCTCGTGGCCGACGGCGGAGATGACGGGGATTTTGCTCTCGAAGATCGCCTTCGCCACGGCGGGCTCGTTAAAGGCCCAGAGGTCTTCCAGACTGCCGCCGCCGCGCCCGACGATCAATACATCGCAGGCCCGTTCGCGGTTGGCCAGTGTGATGGCCGCCGCAATCTGCACCGCCGCGCCTATGCCCTGCACGGCGGCCGGGTAGAGCCGCGTGGGCAGGGACGCATAACGGCGGGCGATGATGGTTTGGATATCGTGGAGCACCGCGCCGCCGGGACTGGTGACGATGCCAACGCAATGCGGGAAGGCGGGGACGCTTTTTTTGCGCTCGGCATCAAAATAGCCTTGCTTCTCCAACGCGTCTTTATATTCTATGAATTTGCGATATAAGTCCCCCTCCCCCTCGCGCCGCAGATCCCGCGCGATCAGTTGGAAGCTGCCGCTGCGCACATAGAGCGAGGCTTCGCCGCGCAGACAGACCTGCATGCCGTCCTTGGGGATAAAGGAAAGCTTCCGCGCGGCCATGGCGAACATGGCGCAGGACACGGAAGCGTTCGCGTCTTTCAATGTGAAATACAGGTGACCGCTCTGGTGGCGGTGGAAGCCCGAGATTTCGCCGCGCACGGAGACCTGCGCCAGATTCGGCTCATTCGCCAGGGTCAGGCGCACATATTCGTTGATTTCCGAGACGGAGAAGACGGGGGTAGGGTCGGTCATTGGTCGGTGGGGTCGGGCGGGATGGTTTCCGCAGGGTCGTTTTCCATATCGAGGTTGTCCGTGCTCCGGGAGGGCGCAATATATTGCGCCCCTACGGTAGGTTCAGGACTGCGGACTATACTTCCCAGGATGCCGTTGACAAAACGGAAGGAGTTCCCGTCGCCATAGAGCTTGCAGAGTTCGACCGCTTCGTTGATCACCGCCCCCTTGGGGGTGTCTCGGCAATAGAGCAGTTCATAGACGGCCATGCGCAGGATGCAGAGATCCACGCGGGAGATGCGCTCCACGCGCCAGCCCTCGGCTCGCTCCGCGATGCGTGCGTCCAACTCCTCGGCGTGGGTTTGCACGCCGAGGATCAGCTTTTCTATGAAGGCGAGTTCACGGTTTGACGGGCGGATGGTATCCGCCCCTGCGTCCGCAAATTCATCCCATAACGCGGCAGGCGAACCCACTTCCGTATACTCCGCGGCATAGAGACATTTCAGCGCGTGCGCGCGGGCAAAGAGGGGACGCATCATTTGCGCTTCCTTGTGAAGAGCGCGAAGATGCGCAGGCGGACATTCTCCATGCCCTCCTTGTGGATCCACCAGCCCAAGAGCGCGCCGCCGCCGATCAGCAGCATGAGCAGCAGGGTGCGCCAGAAGTTGATGGTGAGCATCAGCACGGCGGCAAGCAGGCCAAAGCCCGCGCCGACCAGCGCGCCGCTATACTTCTGCCAAAATTGTTGCAGCCATTCTTTCACGGGCTCAGACCACCGTGGGCGGCGTGGGCGCGGGCAGCGCGCCCGCGTTCGCCACCATCAGGGAGACATCCTGCACCGCGACGCCGCTGTGATCCTGGATATAAGCTTTCAAGCTCTGCTGCAGGCCCTCGCAGAGTTCCACCAGGGGCGTATCGGGCAGGACAGAGAGCTTGATGGAGATGCGGATGCCGCCCTCCGGCACGAGCTCTAACTGCGTCTCGCCCTCCTTGATGCGGGGCGTGGCGCGGATATGCCGCTGTGCCATGCCCTCCAATGCCGCGAGGGTGATGACCATGCTGCCTATGTCCGTGGTCTGAATCAGCGCGGTCGTGGGCGGGGGCGGGACCTTCTTCGTCGCCCGCACAAAGATCACCAGTCCGCAGAGCAGGGCCAGGATGGGCAGGGAGACCGCCGTCACCCACAGGCCGGTTCTGCTTTCCAAGATGGCGTCCGCCGTGCCGTTCAGATCGATGGAATAGGGAATCTTCAGCATGACGCAGGCTACGCCTATGCAGACGCATAACAGCAGCAGGGCCAAAAAGGCGGCGAGTATGCGATACCAGACTCTCATATGCTTATTTGACCCGCGGCTTCACTTCGGGCTCGGGTTCGGGCGCGGGCGGCTCGATTTTCGGCGCGACCTTGGTTTCCTGCTGCAAGAAGATGGACTGCACCATGATATTGACCTCCACCACGCGCAGGCCGGTCATCGTCTCGATGGCGGACTTCACGGCCTTCTGCGCGTTGCGGCAGACCTCCTGAATTCGGAAGCCATACTTGACGACCAGCGCGAGGTCCACGGCGCATTCCTCGGTACCTAATTCGATCTTGACGCCCTTGGTATAGCTCTTCCGGCCCAGCTTCTCGGTCAGTCCTTCCATGGCCGTGCCGCTCATGGCATGGACGCCCTCAATTTCTCCTGCCGCCAAAAACGCGATGGTGGCGATGACGTCTTCCGCAAATACGATTTTGCCCGATTCCACCATGGTCTCGGTGGTTTCTTTGTTCTCGCTCATGTGGTTTTCCTCCTAATAGTTATATGAGTGCTATGATACTATGATTATAGCAAGGCTTTTGTGAATTGTAAATGCATAAAGCTGTGACATCTTTGCGAAGTTAAGAGTTAATAGGGAATAGTGAATAGTTTTGGTTAGAATCGCAAGCGATTCTTGATATTCAATTGAAATGCCAAGCATTTCTTCAACAACTATTCACTCTTCACTATTCACTCTCCCCCTGCTACTCCACCGTCACGCTTTTCGCGAGGTTCCGTGGCTGGTCTATCTCGCGATCCAACTGCAGCGCGACATAATAGGCGAAGAGCTGCATGGGCAGTATGGTCAGCGCGGACTGGGTGAAGCCGAACGACGCGGGGATGCGCCATACATAGTCCGCGACAAAGTCGAGCCCCGTCTCCCCCTCCCGGACGATGGCCAGCACCTTCGCGCCACGGGCCTTGACCTGCACGATATTGCTGATCATCTTATCGAGCAGCGGCGTATAGGTACAGACGGCGACGACGGGCGTACCCTCCTCCATCAAGGCGAGGGTGCCGTGCTTCAACTCCCCGGCGGCATAGGCCTCGGAGTGGATATAGCTGATCTCTTTCAGTTTGAGGGAACCCTCCAGCGCCAGCGCGTAGTCGACATTGCGGCCGAGGAAATAGATATCCTTGCCGCCGCAATATACGGACGCATAGAACTGCGCGGTCGTGACGTCGAACAGAAAACTCTCCATCTTTTCGGGCAGGGTCTGGAGCGCGTGAATCTCTTCCTTTATATATATCTCCTCCGCCGTGCCGCGCACGCGGGCCATATAGAGCGCGAACAGGAGCAGGGCATTGAGTTGGACGTTATAGGCCTTTGTGGTCGCCACGCCTATCTCCGGCCCGGCGTGGGTATAGATCACCTCGTCGCTCTCCACCGCGATGGCTGAGCCCTTGACGTTGACGATGGAAATGACCTTGCTACCCAAGCGTTGAGCCTCGTGCATGGCTTCGCGCGCGTCCGCCGTCTCGCCCGATTGGGAGACGACGATGGTCAGGGTCTTCTCCGTCACCACGGGGTGCGCATAGCGGAACTCGCTGGCCAGCACGGGGATGGCGAAGACGCGGCAGAGCTTTTCCAGATAATATTTCCCCACCATGCCCACATGATAGGCCGAGCCGCAGCCCAGAAGGTATATACAGTTGCAATCGCGCAACTCCTGCTCAGAGATTTTCGTGAAGCCAAAGTCGATCTCGTCGCCGCGCAGACGGGGTGATATGGTGCGGCGCAGTGCGTAGGGCTGCTCGTGAATCTCTTTGATCGTATAGTGCGCATGGCCGTCCTTTTGCGCGGAGTTCGCGTCCCAGTCGATGGTTTCGGGGTTTGGGGTGATGGCACATCCGTCGGCATCCCAGAGCTTTATGCCGTCGCTCGCCAGCTCCGCCACCGAACCCTCCTGCATGCGGATGATCTTGCGCGTGTGCGTGAGCAGCGCGGGTACGTCGGACGCGATAAAATTCTCGCCCTCGCCCATGCCGATGATCAGCGGGCTGGCCTTGCGCAAGGCATAGAGACGCCCGGGAAAGTCTGCGAACAATACGCCCAGCGCAAAGCTGCCGCGCAGTTCCGCCGCGGCCCTGCGCAGGGCGGCAACCGGATTACCGTCATAATAATCTTCCAACAGGTGTACGATGGTCTCCGAATCCGTTTCGGAACGGAAAACATAGCCCGCGTCCCGCAGGCGCGCGGCCAACTCCTGATAATTTTCGATGATGCCGTTGTGCACGAGCGCGATGCGCCCGTCCCCCGAGAGGTGGGGATGTGAATTCGTTTCCGAGGGCGTGCCGTGTGTCGCCCAGCGCGTGTGGCCTATGCCGTTGCCGCCGGGCAGCGCGGTGCCGTCTCTTGTTCGCGTGCGCAGATTAATAATCTTGCCGAGACATTTGGCATAGGAGAGTTTGCTTTCTTCCGGCGCAACGACACAGATCCCCGCGGAATCATAGCCCCTGTACTCCAGTTTCTCCAACCCGGCAAGCAAGATGGGCGCGGCCTGCCTTGCCCCGATATAACCCACGATACCGCACATACAGACCTCCTAAAGTTGCTTATAAATCAACACCGCTACCACGGTGAGCAAAACGGACGCCATTGTGCCGATCAGGTATTGCTCGGCGAAGTCCCTGTCCTCGGAAATCTTGTTGAAGCGGGTCAGGGTTTTGGCGGCGAGGGCGAAGCCCAGCGCGCCCCATTGGCCCACCAGAATAAAGAACGCGGTCAACAGGCGCTCCAAAATGCCGATTGCCCGGCCCGCCTTTTGCTCCTTTTTCAACAGCGCTTCCTCCGGCTGCTCGCGCGGGGGCATGATGTTGCGCACGATCATGTTGCAGGGCTTGCCCAAAAAGAGCAGCAGCGCGGTCATTTTGATCAGTTGCGTACCCGTCACCCCTATGCCCAGCGCTTCGAACCGCAAAAACAACCACTGGCAGAACGCGGACAGCCCCGACCCCGCGTATCGGGTAAAGAGGAGCGCGAACACGCCCATTATGATTAGGTGGGCGCCCTGGTCGGCGAAGAAGACGAGCCTGCCCCGCTTTCCGTCGGCCAGGCACTTCGCTTTCAGCAGCGCGTTTTTCAGATAATCGATGCCCGCGTGGCTCAGGGGTATGAACAGTATCCACCAGGCCTGCGGGAAGGAAATCAGCGGCAGACAGAGCGCGGCCAACGCCGCACCGTAGATCAGGCAGTGCAGGAGCAGCGCGCCGCGCCGTTTCCCCTTGGCGTCCGCCAACTTTTGCGGCTGCAAATAGTAATCGCCGAGGAAATGGCCTATCATCAGAAAGACGAAGATAAATTTGTAGCTCATGGGTTCCTCCTTTTTACTGTGAATCGTATTTGTAATAAAAGTGGTTTTTCAGACCCGAGACAGCCTTTTCATATTCTTTCAAATGCGCCGCGCGCTCCGTGCGGGAGACGACGGATTGGGTGATGCTCAGCGTTTCGGCGATCTCCGCCTGGGGCGTGGACAGCCCGAGCTCGCTGTTGACATAGGCCTTCACGATCCGCATCTGTGCTTTTGTCCATCCCGAGGTAATATGCAGCAGATATTGCGCCACCTGATCCAAGAGTATCTCATCATCCGCGCCGCTGAAAATCAAAAGGCGCAGCGCAAACCCCGCCGAGGCCCTGCGCGGTTCTCCCGCTTTTTTCAGCAATTCTATGGCGCTCCGCGCGCGATAATAGGCCGGGCCATCCGCGCCCAGCGCCATGCTTGAATCGATCTCCGTCAGCATCTCGCCTATCCCTATCCCAAAGCGCAGGTTCACGGGGTGCATCGCAAGCGCGATCCTCTGCGCAATCTCCGCGCACAGGGATGGCACGGATAACAGGATTTGAAATTCATCGCCCAGCGTGATAATCGCCTTTGCGGCGACGGACTTTTTATATCGTTCGTTGACCTCTTCCAAAACTGTGCGCAACAACATTTGCACCTCGGCCCTTGCCGGGGCATCGAGCTGCTTGCTGTGCACGATATCGCCGATGATGGCGCAATATATTTTGGGAGTGGCTTCCATAGTGGTATTATATGCATAAAAACATGCATTGTCAAGGAATATGTATGAAAATATGCATGTGCGGGAGATATGTATGAATTTGTGCATATGGAGAGAATATGCATGAAAACACGCATATCCTCGTTGGGGAATGCTGTTAATTTTCGTTGATAAATTCATGGGCGCTTGATATTGACAAGGCGGCTTTTCTATGATTAAATGCACAGCGTTGTTTAGTGTTTCTAAACTTGAAGTTTAGAAAGGGTTTACAGGAGTATAGGGAGGTGACCTTGTGCAGATAGGCGAAAAAATCAAGCAGATGCGGGTGGCGCTGGGACTGACGCAGGAAGAATTGGCGGCGCGCACGGAGCTGACCAAGGGCTTTATCTCGCAGTTGGAGCGGGATATGTCCTCTCCCTCCATCGCCACGCTGACGGACATATTGGAAGCGCTGGGCTCCGATCTCGCGTCGTTTTTCAGCCACCGAACGGCGCCCAAGGTCATATACCGCGCCGCCGATATGTTTGAAAAGGAGGATGCGGAGCGGGGCAACCGCGTGCTTTGGCTGATTGCAAACGCGCAGAAGAAGGAGATGGAGCCCATCCTGCTCACATTGGACGCGCAGGGCCAGACTGAGCCCCAGGATCCCCACGAGGGCGAGGAGTTCGGCTATGTTCTCTCGGGCGCGGTGACGCTCTGTGACGGCGAAAACAAATACCGCCTGAAAAAAGGCGACAGCTTTTATCTCACCCCGATGGGGGTACACTATATGAAAAACAGCGGCGACAGGCAGGCAAAGGTGCTGTGGGTGAGCGCGCCGCCGAGTTTTTGAGTGAAAAGTGAATAGTTCAGAGTTAAGAGTTTTGGATGAAATGCCGCTGGCATTTCTTAAAAATCAAATTAAGAAACGCCTCCGGCGTTTCTACAATAACTCTTCACTCTTCACTCGAAACTAACGAGCAAAACCAACAACGGCATGGAGGTTCACATGGAAGCGAAGAAAACCCCCCTCATCCGGCTCATCGACGTATCCAAGGATTACGACGGCGATGTGGCTTTGGAAAAGGTCAGTCTCTATATACGCGACGGCGAGTTTCTGACGCTGCTGGGGCCTTCAGGCTGTGGCAAGACGACCATGCTGCGCCTGATCGCGGGCTTTATCATGCCCAGCTCCGGGCGCATCGAGATGGACGGGCAGGATATCGCCAAGATTCCGCCCCACCGCCGCGCCGTCAACACCGTGTTCCAGAAATACGCGCTGTTCCCCCATTTGAATGTGTTTGACAATATCGCGTTCGGCCTGAAAATCAAGAAGGTGCCGAAGGCGGAGATTGTGCCGCGCGTCGAGCGTATGCTGCAGCTTGTAAACTTAGAGGGCTATGGCAAACGCTATGTGGATCAGCTCTCGGGCGGGCAGCAGCAGCGCGTCGCCATCGCCCGCGCTCTGGTCAATGAGCCGAAGATTTTACTTTTGGACGAACCGCTGGGAGCCTTAGACCTGAAACTGCGCCAGGAGATGCAGCACGAGCTGAAGCGTATGCAGAAGCAGCTGGGGATTACCTTCATCTACGTCACCCACGACCAGGAAGAGGCCCTCACCATGAGCGATATCATCGTCGTTATGAAGGATGGGGTGATCCAGCAGATCGGCACGCCGACGGATATTTATAACGAGCCGAAGAACGTGTTTGTGGCGGACTTTATCGGCGAGAGCAATATCGTCGCGGCGCTGATGCTGGATGATTACCGCCTGCGCATGAACGGCACCTCCTATCGCTGTGTCGACAAGGGCTTTGGCAAGAACACCGAGGTGGACGTCGTTGTGCGCCCGGAAGATATCGATATCGTGCCGTCCGAGCGCGCCCGGGTGATGGGCGTCGTGCAGAGCGCGTTATTTATGGGCGTACACTATGAGGTGTTGGTGCAGTGCGGCGACTATGAGTGGACCGTGCATACGACGGACAAGGTGCAGCCGGGCGCGCAGGTGGGCATACATATCCCGCCCGAGGCCATCCACGTGATGAAGAAGACGCGCAACAACAATATCTTCGACTGCGAAGTATACCCGGATGACAACGAGGTCTATATCGACGAAGTCGCCTTTGACTGCGTGTCCGTGGAGGGCTTTGAAGGCAAGGAAGCGGCCATCGTCCAGATCAACCCCGCCGACGTGCAGTTGGTTAGCCCGCAGGACGCCAAACTGACCGGCGCCTGCAAGGCCTGCCTGTTCCTGGGTACGCACTATGAGGTCACGGTCTCCTGCGCGGAGAACGACTGGATCGCCTATGCGCCGGACTTGTATGAGGACGGCGAGGAGGTCGGCATTCTGGTCGACGCGGACAAGCTGCATCTCTCGCATGCCGAAAAAGACGCGGAAGAGGAACCATAGATGAAGCGGCGTCTCTTTTCCTACCCGTATATCGTATGGATGGCGATCTTTATCCTCGCGCCCATGCTCTTTATCGTCTATTACGCCTTTTGGGGCGGGGACGGCAGTTTTTCGCTGTCCTATCTGCGGGACGCGCTCTTTGCGCGGGACATTGAGGGCAATCTCGCGAACCTGCGCAGTTTCGGACATTCGGGCATCGTCGCCATAGAAACCACAGGCATATGCCTGCTCCTCGGCTATCCCATCGCATACCTGCTCTCGCGCATGAAGCGGAGCATGGCCGCGTTTGTCTCGACGCTCTTTGTCGTGCCGATGTGGATGAATTTCCTGCTGCGCACCTATGCCCTGCGCTCCATCTTCCTCAGTTTGGAGAGCGCGACCGGCATACAGATACTGGACACGCAGGCCGCCGTGCTGATAGGCATGGTCTATGACTTTCTGCCCTTTATGATACTGCCCCTCTATACCATCCTGCAAAAGATGGACAAGAGCTATATGGAAGCGGCGCAGGATTTGGGCGCGAATCCCGCGCAAACCTTCACGAAGGTCGTGCTGCCCCTCTCGGTGCCGGGCATCGTTTCGGGCATTACGATGGTGTTCGTACCCTCGGTGACCGCCTTTGCCGTCTCCCAGCTCTTGGGCGGGCGGAAGACGCCGCCCCTGATCGGCGACCTCATCCACCGCCGCTTTATGTCGGACCCGCCTATGTATGGCGTCGGTTCCGCGCTGTCGCTGATCCTGATGGTCTTTGTGCTGGCCAGCATGGTGCTGATGCGCGTCTTTGACAAGGATTCGCCCAACGAGAAGGGAGGTAAGCTATGGTAAAGCGTCGGATCTTCCCCGTACTGCGCGGTCTCTTCTTGGGGGCCATGCTGCTCTTTCTCTATGCGCCGATATTGATGCTGATCGTCTATTCGTTCAACGATTCCAAGAACCTCGGCACCTGGCAGGGCTTTACCCTGCGCTGGTATGCGGACCTCTTCCTCGACCGAACCATACTGCGCTCCCTGTGGGTGACGGTCAGTATTGCGGGGCTCAGCAGCGTGACGGCGACCGTGCTGGGTACGGCGGGCGCCATTGGCATCCATTCCATGCGCAAGCGCGCGCGCGGCGCAATTGAGGGCGTTAGCCAACTGCCCATGATCAACCCCGACCTCGTGACGGGCATCTCCCTCATGCTGCTCTTTGTGGCGGTGGGCCTGAAAGACGGCTATGTCCGCATGTTGCTGGCGCATATCACCTTCAACCTGCCCTATGTCATTTTCTCCGTGATGCCCCGCCTGCGCCGCAGTTCCAACCTGCTCTACGAAGCGGCGCTGGACCTCGGCTGCACGCCCGCGCAGGCGCTGTGGCGGGTGATTATCCCCGATATCTGGCCCGGCATACTCTCCGGCTTTATCCTCGCCTTCACCCTCTCGCTCGACGATTTCGTCATCTCCCTCTTCGTCGGCAAGTCGGTGAACAATCTGTCCATGTACATCTTTTCCTCCGCCAAGCGCGGCGTGAACCCGGCCATCTCAACCCTGCTCTTCGTGCCGGTGGTGACCTTGCTCTTAATCGTGAACCTCCGCGCCATACGGAAGGAACGGGAGGAGGAAGCGCAGAGCAGGAAGGTACGAAGGAAGAGGTAATAATGCAGAATGCAGAGAGGGTGATACCCTTACGTAAAATCAAAAGAAATGCGCAGCATTTCAACCACCTCTCTGCATTATTACCTATTACTTATTACTTAAACAGGTTATACTAACAACATAAAGGAGAACAAGAAAATGAAAAAGCTACTCGCATTGACCCTCGCCGCCCTGCTCGTCCTGCCCATGATTTTGGGCGCCGCGGCTTGCGCAAGCAGGCCCACGCTGAACATCCTCATCTGGGGCGACTACATCGACCCCGCCCTGCGGACGCGCTTTGAAAGGGCGAACGGCGTGCGCATCAACGAAGTCACGATGGAGAGCAATGAGCTGATGCTCGCCAAACTGCGCGAGGATGACAGCGACATTGACCTCTGCTTCCCCTCCGACTACGCGATCGAAAAGCTGCTGGCCGAAGGGCTGCTCGCGCCGCTGAACAAGGAGAATATCCCCAACCGCGCGAACATCGGCGACACCTTTTGGGCGCTCACCGAGAGCTTTGACCCCGGCGCCGTCTATTCCGTCCCCTATATGTGGGGTACGCTGGGCATCTTATATGATACCACCAAGGTCACGGAACCCGTGGAGAGCTGGAGCATACTCTGGGACGAGCAGTACAGCGGGCAGATTCTGATGTATGATTCCGAGCGCGATTCCATGTGCGTGGCGCTGTCCCTGCTGGGCTACGATATCAATACGACCGATGAGACGGAGATCAACGCCGCGCGCGACGCGCTGATTGCCCAGCGCCCCCTCGTGCGCCGCTATGGCACGGATGAACTGAAAACCGACCTCGTAAACGGCGTTGCCGCGATGGCAGTCGTCTATTCGGGCGACGCGATGCTGGCCATGGCCGAGAATGAGAATCTGGACTATGCCGTGCCGCTCGAGGGCAGCAACCTGTGGATTGACAATATGATCATCCCCAAAAACGCCAAGAACAAGGAATTGGCCGAGCAATTTATCAATTTCCTCTGTGATGCCGAGGTCGGCGCGCAGAACGCGGAATATATCGGCTATTCCACGCCGCTGGCCCCTTCCTTGGAGCTGCTGGGCTCGGATTATATCGATGATGAGGTTTTCAATCCGCCCGCCGAGATTATGGATCGCTGCAAGGGCTACCACAACCTGGACGAAGTAGTGAAAATAATAGAGGACAAGAATGGCAAAGAGGTTCCCATAACAGGGAACGATCTATACCGCCAAGCGTGGGAAGCGGTGCTGCAGTTTTAGTTAAGAGTTATTGTTGAAATTCCTGCGGAATTTCTGATTTAATTAAGAATCGCCTGCGATTCTTACCACAACTATTCACTATTAACTCTTCACTTCCATGTTTCCCTACACGCCCACGTACTTCGTACTCCTCCCCACCCCAACTTTAGCCGCTCTGCCCTCCCGCACCATGGAGGCCAGGGCGGCTTCTACCGTTGTCGGGCTGACATCGGGCAGGATATAGCAGATATCCTGCTTGGAGACGGGGAGCAGGCTGTTTAATACGGTTGCTTCCACGCGCGCCTTCTTGCTGACCTTCTTCGTATGCACCACGGCGAAACTCTTGTCTAATTCTCTGTAGCATTGCAGAAGCGTGCCGATAAAGTTTTCCATAAAGGGAAAATAGCTGTTTTTGCCCTCGTGCCAGCCCTCGGAAGACGCGCGCAGGGCTTCATAATAGGCCGCCTTGCCCTGATTGATCTGCTCCTCAAACGAGATATATTTGCCCGCGTCAAAGCCGCTCTTGCCGAGCAGGAGCAAGCTGAGCAGGCGCGACATGCGCCCATTGCCGTCCGCGAACGGGTGTATGCAGAGGAAGTCGAGGATAAAGCAGGGGATCAGCAGGAGTTGGTTGACGCCGTAGGAACTGCGCGCGTCCATAAAGGCGAGGATCATCTGCTCCATCGCGTCGCTTGTGTCCTGCGCGCTCGTCGGCATAAAGCGCACGCGCCGCCTGCCGCTTGCGTCCAATTCCATAATGATATTGTCGCTTTGTTTATATGCGCCGCCGCCTGCAGGCGTATAGGACAGCATGATTTGATGCAAGCGCAGGATATCGCGCTCCCGGATATCCAGCGTGGCGGCATTTTCGTGGATCAGCGTGAGCGCGTCGCGGTATCCCGCGATTTCGGCCTCGTTGTGGTTCAGCGGCGCACTGTTCTGCTGCACGATCTCGGCCACGCGCTGTTCGCTGGTGACGATGCCCTCAATCGCGTTGCTGCCCTTGACCGACTGCACCTTCGCGATGCTCTCCAAGCGCGTGAACACTTCGGGATAGTTCTCCCTGCGCGCCCCCTCGCGCGCGCGCAGTTCCGCGATCGCCTG
>WREI01000056.1 GCA_009779405.1 Clostridiales bacterium | reverse complement strand
GCTGGCGTGGCATCGCTACTCGCTATGCAAAGCAGACGGACTCTTTCCTTGCTTCTCTGTACGTCAAGTGCATCTTCATGTGGTTACTGGTCGTCGCATAACTCGTGTAAACACTGTCTAAAACAGTATAATCGCATATTTCTGTTATCGGGATTGACATAGCCGAAGAAGAAAAGTATCATTTTGCAAAAAGCAAAGGAAATACAAGGAAGGCTATGAAAAATAACTTAAAACACAATTTTCGAATCATCGAAAATGTGATATACTTAGTCCAGTGGGTTTTTCGTTGAAAAATCATGTGTATTTGTAAAACTGAATACGCGAAAAGTTACTTGTTTATGGTGCTTAAACCTTGATTATTAGGGACTTTTAATGCCCGTGTGGTGAAATTGGTAGACACGCTGGACTCAAAACCATGCGAAGCATAAGTTCACCCTAAATTTCAGATCCAGTGTGGCGCGCAGAAAGTTTTTCAGCCATGTAATATTTTGTACGTCTATGTGGATCCTCTTGCCGTCACAACTGTCGTAGAAGAGTATGTTTGTGGTGGTGTAATTTGTCATCGTTATGTTGTGGAAATGCAGTCCAATAATCGAGAACCACCCTCCTCCTTGCTCTCAAAAATTCCGTTCGGAATGTCTACCAGAAATGCTTTTACCGCAGAATCCAAGATTATCTTCTGAAAAGGAAGCAATATCCATCCCTCGGCAGTCATGAAAATGCAGGGCCGTTTTTCTCGCAAGATCGATGAAATAATAATTGTTGTCGCCGCCTTGGGCATATGCGAACTTTCATAAATATGTGTGCGTCCCCTTATTCCATAAAATCAAAAATGCCCGCAGATATGCCGCGGGCGCAAAGCATTCGTTTAGGAGGTTACACCGCGCTCCGCTCGATATAGTCGAGGAGCATATGGATGGCTATCGTCTTCTTGCTTTCGCCTACCTCGTCGATCTCTGTGTCGCGGACGGGGCGGCTCATGCCCGTGGCATAGTTGGCGATGATGCCGATGCTCGCATAGCGCAGGGCGCGCTCGGCGGCGAGACTCGCCTCAGGGACCAAGGCCATGCCGATAACCTGCGCACCGACCATGCGCATCATGCGCACCTCGCTGGCCGTTTCAAAGCGGGGGCCGTCCGTGCCGGCATAGATGACGCGGCCCGAATAGGGCAGTCCGGCCGCGAGGAGCTCGCGCTCCAGAGTCTCGGTCAGCGCGGAATCGAAGACGTCCTCCATGCCCACATGCTTCTTGTTGCGGTGCTCGGGATTGAAACTGTTCTCGCGGGTCTTGGTGAAGTCGATAAAATCGGTGATCAGGCAATAGCTGCCTGGCTTGTGCGCATAATCGCAGGTGCCGACCGCCGACAGCGAGACGACGTGCGTCACCTCATACTGCGAGAGCGCGTAGATGTTGGCGCGATAGTTGACCTCGCGCGCGTCCACCGTATCGGCGAAGCCGTGGCGGGGGATGAACACGCATTCGTCGCCGTTGCGCAGCGTGACGCGGCAGAGCGTCGCGTCGCCATAGGGCGTCATAATGGTGGCTGTTGAGTAGGGCCTCTATAAATCTTCCGGCTTGCCGCCGATAATCGCATATCTCACGGTGTGTACCTCCGCTGTGTTATGTGGTATTATAGCATGTATGCGGGAAAAGGCAATAGGTCAAAAAAGGCAATAGACAATAGGCAATAGTTTCTGTATCAGAATTGCGTCAATGCTCAATGCACAGCGCGCAACGCTCAATGGTTTTGCCTTACATTAAGTCCAACCATCATTGAACATTGCGCGCTGAACATTGTCGCATTGAACCGGACACTACTGCCTACTGCCTAAAAAGGAGACGACCATGACAAGACAGGATTCCGGCTTGGCGCCGTTGCTGCGCTATGAGAATATCGCCTGGTTTGAGGGCGGGCTTGTGCGCATGCTGGATCGGCGCGTGTATCCGGCGCGGGAGGAGTTTGTGCGCTGCGCGACGCACGGAGAGGTGGCGGCGGCCATTCGGGGCATGGTTACGCAGAGCTATGGGCCTTTCCATGCCGCGATTGCGGGGATGATATTGGCCGCGTGGGAGACGCGCGATTTGGGTGCGCAGGCACAGCGGGCCTTTTGTTCGGCTGCCGCCACGACGCTGGCCACGGCCCGGCCCACCACGGAGCGCAAGATGCGCACGGTAACGGATGCCTGCGAGCGCGTTTGGGAGGAGGCCTTGCAGGGCAGGGCGGATCCCGTGGAGACACTGCAAGCCTACTTTATAGCGTTTTTGGACGACAGGTATGCGACGATTGCGCGCATCGGGCATCACTTTGCGGACCTGCTGCCCGCCAATCCCAAAATTCTGACCCAATGCTATGCGGACTGCGATCTGGGGATGATATTGCGCGCCTGCCGCGAACGGGCAATCGCCGCCGAGTTTTTCGTGCCTGAGACGAGACCCTACTTGCAGGGCGCGCGGCTCACGGCTTCGGTCATTACGGATATGGGCTTTCCCGCCACGCTGATCTGCGACAATATGCCCGCTTGGACGATGGTGCAAAAGAAAATTGACGTCTTCACCAGCGCGGCGGACGTGATTACGCTGGACGGCCACGTCGTCAACAAAGTCGGCACCTATCAAATCGCCATCGCCGCCCGCCGCCACGGCATCCCCTATTATTGCACCGGCACCCCGAACCCCGAGCACCCGACCGTCGAGGGCATCGTCATTGAGGAGCGCGACCCCGCGGAGGTGCTCTCCGCCATGGGCATACGCACCGCGAAGCCCGCCGTGCAGGCCTATTATCCCGCTTTTGATATTACACCGCCGGAACTGGTTACGGGGATTGTTACGCCGGAGGGGGTTGTTTGCAATGCGCAATGTGCAACGCGCAACGCGCAATTATATGGAGCGCATATTGTCCCGGCAGGATCTGTTGGCTTTAAGCCAGACTGAGGTGATAGATATGACACTGTACGAATAATTCGACATACCTTCTTTTTGGGATATTGAGGTTAGGGTTCTTCTTTCCGATGGGGAAGAACTACAAGGAATTATGGGAGACCTGCTCAACGAAGATTGGGAGGAAGATGGAGAGCCTGAAATGGTCTATATAGAGATTGGAGAACGCTTAGAAGCTGTCGAGCTTCAAAATATTGTATCAATCGAAAAAGTAGTATAGCACATAACGAGCTAAAAGAGCAGCTACAATTGCAAATCAGATGTATCATAGAAACACCCGCAGGAACGCATATCTTTTACTATGCATAAAATACTGCTGATGAGGGGATTTGAGGTATGATGCACTTTGCTTTGTTGGCTATATTGGAAGCGGCGCTGCTGGCAGCTTCCCTGTCCTTGGATGCATTCACAGCCGGATTTGCTTATGGCGCCAATAAGACTAAGCTGCCTATGCTGTCCGTGCAAATTATCAATCTGATTTGCAGCGGTGTTACGGGGATATCCCTTTTTGTCGGGGTTTTGATTAAGCCGTATCTCCCGCAGAGGGTGACGCTTGCCGTTTCTTTTGCGGTGTTGCTTCTGATTGGTTTGGCGAAGTTATTGGACAGTGTTACTAAGTCTGTCATAAGAAAGCATCGCGACATAAACAGGAAAATAAGCGCTTCCTTCTTCAATTTCAAATTTGTTTTGCATGTATACGCAAACCCGGAGCTGGCGGATATCGATGCATCCAAGAGCATTTCCCCGAAGGAGGCCGTGCTGCTTGCGTTGGCGCTCTCTTTGGATGGCATCGCCGTCGGTCTCGGCGCAGCACTTACAAATGTCAATGCGGTCGCTGTGCTCTTATGTTCTTTGGTTACCAATACGATATTTATGATATTCGGGCGTTATTTGGGCCATAAGCTTGCCTCCAAAACTTCGTTTGACCTGTCGTGGCTGAGCGGCGCCGTGCTGATTGGTTTGGCAATATCAAAGTTTTTCTGAACGCCGCCTTTGCATTGCCTTTCGCATCAAATCCATCGGAATCACGGTAAAGGCAAGCGCCATGCAATAGAGCAGCTCACGCGGGGTCAGTGCGGCTGTGCGGAACAGGGCGCCGCCGAAATAGAGCAGACCAAGCTGCACGGCGCAGACCAATATCATAACAATAAGAAAGGCGGGGTTGCGCCCGATATGCGCAAGCGGGTTTATATGGGAGCTACGCGCGTTGAAGCTGTTGAAGATAACGGCGAACATAAACAAGGCGAAGAAGGCAGTCAGGAAATAGATATTGTTTTCCGTGGGGCGGATGAAACGGCTGAACGCGGGCAATTTCAAAAATGCAAGGCAGAGCAAAATGATATAACTTCCGATGAACAGGATTTGCTTCACCATGGGTTTGCCTACAATGTTTTCATCCCTTCTTTTTGGCTTTTCGCGCATATATTCGGATAAGGGCGGCTCCCCGGCGAACGCTATGCCCGCCAAGGTATCCATCACCATATTGACCCACAGCATTTGCAACACAGTAACCGGCATATCAATTCCGAGCATAGGCCCGATGATGGACAACCCTACGGCACAAAGATTGACGGTGAGCTGGAATACCGTAAACTTGCGTATGCTGTGGAAAATCGTGCGGCCATACAGAATCGCCTTGGCGATGGAGAGGATGTTGTCATTCAGGATTACAATATCACCCGCTTCCTTTGCAACCTCTGTGCCGCTGCCCATGGCAAAGCCCACATCCGCTTTTTTCAGTGCCGGCGCGTCATTCACGCCGTCGCCCGTCATGCCCACCACCATATTCAGCTCCTGTGCCAAACGCACCAAGCGGCTCTTGTCGGCGGGCAGGGCCCGTGCCAGCACGCGCAGATTGGGCAACGCGCGTTTCAGCTGCTCGTCGTTCATCGCCGCGATATCCGCCGAGCTGAGCGCAAGGTCACGGGAGGAGGAGAGTATGCCCGTCTCTCCGGCGATGGCGGATGCCGTCTCCGGGCTGTCGCCCGTAATCATCACGATTTGGACGCCCGCCCCCTGCACGGCCCGCACGCCGGGTTTGGCCTCGGGGCGCACTTCATCGCGAATGCCGATCAACCCTATCAGCGTCAGCTCGGGAAAGGCCCCCTCATGCGCGATCGGTTTCTCGGCTGTTGCTACGGCGATAAAGCGTACCGAATTTAAGGCCATCTGGCGCAACTTCCCCTCCACCGCCTTTGCCGCAAAGGGACGGCGCGCGCCCTGTATATCATAACAGCGGGTGCAGGCGGAAAGCACTTTCTCCGGCGCACCCGCCACAAGCGTCAGGTTGTAGGCTCCCGCAATGCGCGCGCAGGAGAACTTGCGTTGGCTGTCAAACGGAAGCTGTTCCAATTTTTCAACGGGAGGGATCAGTCTCGCGTTTCGATCCGCAAATTCCAAGAGAGCGCGGTCTGTCGCGTTGCCGCCGATTGCGCGGCGGGCGGTTCCTCTGCCGCTCATCACAGCCCCGTTATTGAGGGCAATCGCCATATACAGCAGCCTGAACAGCGCATTGTCGGTGTCACCGAACGCCGCGTGCATCTTCCCGTCACCGCTGAGAAAACTGTGCACTTTCAATTTGCCGCGGGTCAAAGTGCCTGTCTTATCGGTGAACAGGATATTCAGGCTGCCCGCCGTCTCAATTCCCACCAGCTTGCGCACCAGAACGTGGTCTTTCATCATGCGGCGCATATTGGCGGATAAGACGATCGTAATCATCATGGGCAGCCCCTCCGGAACCGCCACGACGATTACGATAACGCAGAGCGTGATGGTTTCCAGCACCAGATTGATGACATTGGAGGGCGTGCCGAGGTATTGACCTATACGGCTGAAATCAAATCCGCATTGGATAAAGATATGGTTAAACAGATTGGCGACTGCAACCACGCCGGCGCCGATATAGCCCAGCATGCTCAGGCGCGAAGCCAATCTTTCGAGACGCGTTTTTAAGGGGCTCTTTCGGGTTTCCTCCTGTATTTCGTGGGACAGCTTGCCATAATAGGTTTGATCGCCCACTGCGGTGGCCCGCATCACCGCCTCGCCCGCGCATACCACCGTGCCGCGAAATACGGCATGCGCGCTCAACAGATCGGCGGCGGCATTTTGATTTCCTGCGGCAGACTTTGCGATTTCCTTCGTCTCTCCGTTCAGCGTGGACTGGTCTACATCAATTTTACCGGAGATTATGGCGCCGTCTGCGGGAATTTTATCTCCCGTTTGCAACAAAATCAAATCATCCACGACAATCTCGCCGATGGGCAGTTCAATGGTTTCTCCGCTCCGCTGCACCCTGCAACAGATATCGGCGGCTTCCGCCTGCAACTTTTCGAAAGTGGACTCGCTGCCATACTCCGAGATCGTGGAGACCAAAGTCGCAACCAATATGGCAAGGGCAACGCCCGCCGATTCATACCAGTCAAAGCTGCGAAAGAGCATGATGATATTGATTCCCAGCACCGTCAGCAGCACTTTGATGAGGGGATCATTGAAACTCTCAAAAAATTTTCGCAAAAAGCGCTTGCGCCGGCGTCGGGTGAGTTCATTGCTCCCAAACAGCGACCGCTGCTTCTTTACCTGTTCGGGGGTCAAACCATGGAAGCGTTCCGTCGTTTTGTATGCCATGCCGCTTATCCGCATATGTATATAGTCTCCTGAGTACATGGTAAGGGAAATGGACTTGCCCTAAACATGTATATGCGGACTTGTATGCCAATCATGCAATGACAATGAAGTCGGCAACCAATATGTGAAATTTACGTATTCTGTGGAAGGTTCCAAATATGTGAAGAATCCCATGGTCGGCGCGCGTCAGTATAACAAGATAAGCGATGGCATGCTCATTACCGTGTTTTACGATCCCTCAAAACCGAAACGTTGTTATGTACCGGAAAATAAATTCCGCATAATCCTGACCTTATGTTTTATAGCCGAAGGTGCTATTGTTATTTGGATTGCCTTATGGTATATAAGTTGATTTGCAACATCAGTAAAAATATATCTCAATATCGGTACCGTCTGTAACAAAGATGATCGTGCCATCCGCGAAAGTCCGATACACGATCAGATCCTCAAATCCTTGGAGCTGTTCTTCCAAGCTGTCAATTTTCTCTCCGTGCTTTTCCCAAGGGTCTGCGGAGATCACCAACCAGGACGCCTGCACTGCGCGCAGGAATTCCTTTGTGGTGGATTCCGGATTTCCGTGATGCCCTGCTTTCAGTATGGTGGAGGATAATTGCCGCTTATAATTCTTCAGCATTTCGGCGACGCTTTCCTTTACGGCATCACCCATCATCAGAAACGAAACGTCCCCGTAGGCCATGCGAAAAACAATGCTCGTGTTGTTGATGTCCTTGTAATTCGCCTTGCGGGGCGCGAGCACATCAAATTGGAGCGCATCGCCTAAGCGAAGCTTGCCGCCCGCTTTCAGATAACTGATCCCGACATCGGGAAGCGCCCAATATGAAATAAAATCCGCATACGCGTCATCCGCGAAAATGGGGCTTAAAAAGACATATTGGGGGCTGTAATTTGCAACAATGTCCACAAAAGAGCCGATGTGATCCTTATCCGGGTGTGTAATGAGCAACGCATCCAGCTGTACGATGCCCAATCGATCCAGCACGTCTGCTATACGATGAAACGCGAAAAACTGTCCCGTATCGACCAGCATTGTCTTTTGATCCGGTGTGATAATCAGCGCGCTGTCTCCGTGTCCCACATCGATAAAAATGACACAGAGCTTGCCCTCAACGGAGGCCCTGTCTATCGGAAACGGGTCGGGCGTGGGTACGGGTTCCGGCGTGGTGGGTGCAGGCGTAGGCACGGGCGTAGGGCGTGGCGTGAGCGTATGTGTCATTGTTGCCGTTTCCGTTGGTATGGGCGCGGGTGCAGCGCCGGGTTGACTGCAGGCAAATAATAACGCCGTCAGTACAACAAGGAGTCCCCTGCCAACATAAGTTTTTTTCTTTGTATACATCATTCCCGTTTAGAATATCACAATGATTGCATAATAACAGCGGAAAGAAAATGAATTTGTTTGTCATAGCCCCGATTTTCATGTCACCTCTTTGACAAACATTTATGTGTGCTATATACTCGCAAGGATTGAATGCAACGGAGGACACCATGCAGGAGCAGCAATACAGACAACAACAGCAGTATTACAGAAAAAAGCAAAAGAGAAAAAAGCTTATCATGCGGCGTTTTCTCATTTCTCTGACTTTAGTCATCCTGTTAGCGGCAGTTTCCCTATGTGCGTATATCCTGATATATGGCATGCGCAGCGTCCCGGACGGATCGGGCGGCAGCATCGTTACCGTCCGATCCCCCAAGCCCGGCGAATCCGCCATGCCGGAATACACGCCCGAATCAACACCCGAACCGACGCCCGAGCCAACCCCGGTCATCCCCAACCCCTATGCGGTCGCGGGCTCCCGTCCCGAGGACTTCGGTTTGCAGACGGCCATGGAGTTCAACGGGCAACCGATCTCGAGCTATCAAAGGACGATACCCATCGATTTCGGTGAGACCAACGAATATACGAATATGGACGGCATCGTCACTTTTCGGGGCAATAATTTCCGCGACAGCGCGGCCTATGGCACAGTGGGGGCGAGCATAAGCGGGAACTTAGAAATTGTTTGGAAGACCGATTTGCCCGAAAGAATCGCGCGCGTCAATTCGGACAAGGATTATTGGTTTGGCAGCGGGTGGACGGGACAACCCCTCGTTGTGCGTTGGGATAACAATACGCGCTCTCATATGAATATGCTGGACAGCAAAAAGTATGAGGATGACCTGGTGGAAGTCATTCTGGGTACGGAGGGCGCCGCCATCTATTTTGTGGACCTAAAGGACGGAAAACCCACCCGCAACAAGATACTCGAACGCTGGACTTTCAAGGGGGCGGGCGCATTAGATCCGCGCGGCTATCCGCTGTACTTTGTGGGCTCGGGGGATGCCAGTGAGGCGGGCAGTGGACAAAACATGATATTCAGCCTGACAAACACGGCACGCCTGTACGAATACGGGCAGAACGACCCGTTCCGCGATCGGGACTGGATCGCCTATGACCCCTCCACCATTGTGCATGCCGCGACCGATACGGTGACCTATGCCGCCGAAACCAACGTGATCTATCAGTTCACGCTGAATACCCGATATGATGCGCAGACCGGAAGCATTTCTGTGAATCCGACGGATATATTCAAGTGGAAATATACCACCAACCGTTCGAGGGCGGCCTATACCTCGGGCGCGGATCCGGGCAATAACAAGGTGTATTTGGGCTTTGAATCCAGTCCCATCTTTTGGCGGGAATATATGTACGTCGCGGACAACGGCGGGAATCTCTTCTGCATCAATGTCAATACCTTTGAAGTGATATGGATGTGCGACACCTGGGACGATACAAACGGCTCCCCCGTATTCGAACTGGACGAGGCGAATCGTCTCGCCTATATCTATATCGGCACCTCTGCCAGAGCAACCCGCAACGATAAGAATATCGCGTATATACCCTTTTGGAAAATAAACGCGGTCACCGGGGAAAAGATCTGGGAGACGACGGGCTACAATTGCCACAGGCCCTCCGACTCGGGCGGCATTCAGGCGACCGCCGCCTTGGGCAAGCATCAACTGGGGGATTTGGTCTATATTCCGTTTGCCAATGTGGTTGAAAACGGCAATAAGATAGGCAGCTATCTGGTGGCCTATGACAAGGTGAGCGGCAACGAGGTTTGGAAACGAAACTTCAAAGGCCAATGCTGGTCATCACCGGTGGATGTGTATGACGACAGTGGCCGCGGCTATATCGTATTTGGCAGCGCGTCCTACTCCGACAGCGAGGGCAAGGCGGTCGGCGGCTTTGTGACGCTTTTGGACGGGCGCACGGGAGAAATTCTCTCCCAAGTGGAACTGCGGGGCCACGTTGAGGCCAGCCCGGTTGTTTACAAAAATATGATCGTAATAGGCACCCGCGGCCAAGTACTTTATGGCATAAGGATTAAGTAGAAGAATCGCATAAAAGAAAAGCGGCGCGCTTCTTTCTCGTAGCGCGCCGTTTTTGGGCTCCCCCTGCCGGACTCGAACCAGCGACACTGCGCCCTCCCTGCGGTCGGTTGCTCCTTCTGTCCAAGCCGGTATTCGCGTCTTCGCTTCTTTTCTTTTAACTCCTGTTTTATGTTTTTATAGCTTCTCTTTTTCTGCATTTCGGTCACATAAGTGACGATACTGTCATCTTGCAGTCACAGGGCTGTCATCTGCGCTTGTTACAATGCCTTGGTTTACAGATAAATCCGGGAGGTAACATGACAAAAGTAACATTGCAAACCCACGCACTCACGAAAAAATACGGGGAGACTGCCGCGCTGAGCGCCGTTTCCCTGACGGTGTGCGAGGGAGATATTTATGGCCTTGTGGGCCGCAACGGCGCGGGCAAGACGACCTTATTCAAATGCATTGTGGGGCTGGCCAAGCCCGGCGGCGGCAGCGTGGAAATTGAGGGCGAGGGAAAAAACCTGCACGCGGCGCGGCGGCGCATGGGCTTTATGATCAACCCATCCTTCTTTCCCTATCTGAACGCGAAGGAGAATCTGGATTACCTTTGCCGGGTGAAGGGGATTGCGACTAAGAGCGAAGTAGAGCGCCTGCTGCGGCTGGTCGGGCTGGACGGCGTAAAGAAACCGTTCAAGGCCTTTTCCCTTGGTATGAAACAGCGTCTCGGCATCGCGGGCGCGCTGCTGGGTTCCCCCTCCATCGTGGTGCTGGATGAGCCCATCAACGGGCTGGACCCGCAGGGGATCATCGATATGCGGGCGGTTATCCGGGACACCCACAGGCAGACCGGTGCGACATTCATCATATCGTCTCACATGCTCGCCGAGCTGGATTTGGTGGCGACGCAGTTTGGGTTTATTGAGCGGGGCGTGCTGGTGAAGGAAATTTCGCATACAGATTTGCATGAGCATACGAAGAAATCGCTGATTATCGCGGTGAATGACACCGAAAAGGCGCGGACGCTGCTGTGCGCACAGGGTATCGAGAATATCACTGTCCACGAGAAGCACCTGGTTTTGGACGCCCATCTGGATCGCTCCCACGAAATCGCCCGTGCTTTGATAAACGGCGATGTGGAGATATACGATCTCCACCGGCAGGAGACAACGCTGGAGGAATACTTTATCCGCCTGACGGGAGGTGCCTGCCATGCGTAAGCTGTTGCGCGGCGAGCTATATCGCCTGCTTCATAAGAAGAGCCTGTATATCTGCTTTGGCGTGCTGATAGCGGCCTATTCCCTCCTCGCCTTTATCCGCTCCGGCGGGTTCGGGGAAGAGTCCGTCGTGAGTGACGCGATCAACTTCTTCAACTTTCTGCCCGCGCTGGTCGGAGGCTTCCTGTTCTCGGCGATTTATACGGACGACTTGAATTCGAAAAACCTGATCGTGCTGGTCGGCTACGGCATTCGCAAGACAAAAATTGTGGTCGCCAAGTTTATTCTGCTGCTGCTATCCGGTGGCCTTGTCTTTGGCCTTATGCCGCTCCTGCACGCCGCCGTCTATGCCGCGCTCGGCTGCGCGGCGACGCCCGGCCAATTGGGGATGGTCTATATCGTTGCCTACAAATATCTACTGCTGACTATGGCATACGCGACCCTCTCCGGCATCGTGGCATACGGCCTGCAGCGAACCACGTTCGCCATCGTTGCATACATACTCCTCGCCTTCAACATCGTCGGCGGCTTAGTTGCGGCGGCGGGCAATATGCTGCTTATCAATCTGCAGCCGCACTTGCTGTCCGGCGTTACGGATAGGATCATTGTGGCGATGGCGGGCGGCGGATTCCCCGTTCTGCCTGTCATAGAATACGCCGCTTATATCCTCGTTGCTGCCGTGTTGTCGGCAGTGGTATTTCATAAAAAAGAAATGGAGTTTTAGATTATGAAAAAGAAACCTGTATTTTGGATAATTTCCATTGTTATAGCCGCGCTGGTCGTGCTCGCCGCGATTTGGTTCAAGCAGTATTACGACGAACGTTATGTGGTGGACGATTATTACTACACGGTCATCCCGTTGGACTATGACTATACCCCCGCGCGGGCGCTCAACAGCGACGGCGCGCATATGGGGTACCAGAAAGAATACCGCCTTGTATGCTACAACGCGAACGGGGACGCAAGGGAACTGACCTTTCTGGCCATGCTGGATTTTCAGGAACTGTACCCGCCGGGAACCTATGTGCGCGTAAGCGCCAGCAAGAAGAACGTGGTTCGCCAGAACGCGCTGGACAAGGCGGATGTCCCCGCCGCCGCGCTCGAAAAAATCAACGAAAGCTTCACGCCCTCTTCCGCATCCACCTTGGCGGAATACGCCGCAGAGCAGAGCGTCCGGCTGCGCGCAAGAAACACCCCCTCGCTGACCGTTGCCTGCGCAGTGGACGGAACTACCTTGATGTACACATATGTTTACAGTACCGGAGCCAAAGAAATGGCCGAAGCCGCCGCCGAATTGCAGGACTTCGTGTACCGCGCGCAGTTCCGGACGGATAGTGACCTGTTCCCCGAGCTGAGCGCCATCTTCCTTGTAATTAAGCTGGACGACGGCACGGAGATATTCTCGCAGAAATATGATACGCGGGTGACGTTTGCTTATGATGAGAAGGGTCTGTAGGCTCTACGCCTTCAACATTGATTTTCATTATGGGGAATTTGCATAATACGCGGCAAAACGTTAAGACTATAAATGTGCTATAAGAAACATAAATATGGCATCAAATTAATTGAAGGAGCTATGCAGCATGCCTAATAAGAAACAGTGGAAGCCCGGCGAGGAAGCCGACACAGATTTGAAACTCTATGTCGTTGACAACCAAGGCAATCATTTGGGCGAGATCAGCGTGCCGAAGGGCAACCGCATCCCCCCCACGCGTTTTGAAGACGCGGTGGGCTATATCGAGAAGTAACGGGGAGATTGCAATCGCCCTGTGAACGCAAAGACAGCCGACGATTTTGTCGGCTGTCTTTGCGTGAAGGCAGTAGGCAGTAGGCAATAGTGCCTTGTATTCTAGCCATAAGGCTTAAATCAGAAATTCCGAAGAAATTTCTACCCTGCTCAAACTACTGCCTATTGCCTATTCCCGAAAGTTCACACTCGCACCCTTGAAAAAGCTTGCGGGAATGGCTATAATACATAATAGATACAAATGGCCTGCGCCGTTTGCATACATACTGAAATTCGGAGGGAACTATATTTATGGCAGTCAAAGTGGCAATCAACGGGTTTGGGCGCATCGGGCGTCTCGCGTTCCGGCAGATGTTCGGCGCGGAAGGATATGAAATTGTAGCGATCAACGATTTGACGGATGCGAAAATGCTCGCACATCTGCTCAAATACGATTCCAGCCAGGGGCGCTATGCCAAGGGCGACAGCGTGTCTGTGAACGGCGACAACCTCATTGTGGATGGGCATGCTATCCGCATCTACGCCCAGGCCAACCCTGCCCTGCTCCCATGGAAGGAGTTAGACGTGGACGTGGTTCTGGAATGCACGGGCTTCTTTGCCAGCAAAAAAGGCAGTCAGGCGCATATCGATGCGGGCGCGAAGAAGGTCGTCATCTCCGCCCCGGCGGGCAACGACCTGCCGACCGTCGTGTTCTCGGTGAACGAGGGAATTTTGAAGCCCGAAGACACCATCATCTCCGCCGCGTCCTGCACCACCAACTGCCTTGCGCCCATGGCCGATGTGCTCAACAAGCTTGCGCCCATCGAGAAGGGCTTTATGACCACGATCCACGCCTATACCGGAGACCAAATGGTGTTAGACGGCCCGCACCGCAAGGGCGACCTGCGCCGCGCGCGCGCCGCCGCGATCAACATTGTGCCCAACAGCACGGGCGCGGCCAAGGCCATCGGGCTGGTTATCCCCTCCCTCGCGGGCAAGTTGGACGGCTCGGCCCAGCGCGTACCCGTGTCCACGGGTTCCGTGACCGAACTGGTCGCGGTTGTGAATGGTGCCGTCTCTGTCGCGGACGTCAACGCCGCGATGAAGGCCGCGGCGAGTGAGAGCTATGGCTATACGGAGGATGAGATTGTCAGCTCCGATACCATCGGCATCACCTACGGTTCGCTCTTTGACGCGACGCAGACCCGCGTCACCCCGCTGGGCTGCTGCGGCAATACCTTAGTCAAAGTCGTGGCGTGGTATGACAATGAGAACAGTTATACGAGCCAGATGGTGCGGACGATTAAGTATTTTGCGGAGTTGAAATAGTTCCCGGTTTGCGGGTGGAATTGCAGGGGCGCGATGTATCGCGCCCCTACATCCACATGGACAGATCCAAAAAGTGGCACTGCGGATTGTTTGGGTCAAAATATACGGGCAATTCGTTGTTGTTTTTTGCAAGGTAAGGCCGGGGATCGTCTTTTAGGTTTCTGATCTTACCATGGCGTATGATGCCCAGCTTGGGGCATTGCCAGCGGTAAACGAATTCGTATGCATGACCGATAGGAATAAAGGAACGATAATAAACACATTTGGTGACATCCGAAACGGTCGCCATTGTGCAAGCACCGTTTGCGCGCAGCTCGATTTGCAGCGCACGCTTTTTCAGCTCAGAAACCCTGACCGCAATGCCGATGACAAGCAATATAAAACCAACGATACAAAAGACGCTTGCGCCCGAATCAAACCAGTCCGCCCCTGCCGTGGTGAACGAAAGCACCAAGCCTATCGCCAAAAGGACCGCACCGATGCACAGCGTGACCAATCCCCCAATGATGTTCTTTCGTACCATGACTTATACCTGCCTTTCAATTATGAATCAAACAACGGGATAAACACAATTCCCGATTTTTTTGTGATTTCTTTCGGTGTTGTGTCACCAAAGAGTGGATTTTGTTCCAAAAACGCAGCAAGTTCCATTTCGCTGATTATCATTTCTGTTCCTTCTATGATTTTGTAGTAATGTTGTTCGTGTTGTTCTAACTCCCCGCCGGTTGTGCTTCCATATTGGACTATATACAAGAGCTCCCTGCTGTCCGGTGATATTTGTTGTAACGCAAACTCCCACTCATCTTCACCGCTGCTGCTCCATGTATACAGCAAACCGGAATCCAAAATCGCGCATCGGTGCCTTGTGTAATAGTCGCCCAGCAATATTGGTTCTCCGTCCACTGTTGTAAAGATTGCAAAGACCGAATAATCCCGCAATAATAAAATCAATTCGGGGGTGCCGTCTTTGTTTAAGTCTTCTATCGCATAGCCGAAGGCATCGTAGCTGAGCGGCCACCAAAAAAGGCCCGCCCAGTTCATAAGCCCATACCAATGGTTCCAGGGCTGAGCGCCGCTCATTACCTCATCTTCGAAGCGGGTTTCAATCTCACCCCGAATTGCATATTCGGCATAGATGCGATACTCCGCAAGGGTTGCGGCATAGTCGGTTTGCGGCGCTGCCGTCGGATGCGGTGTGCAACTGAAAAGGAAGCTGAAGATGATAAGGCAGATTATACAGTTGATTCTTTTCATATGCGCCTGCTTTTTGCGTGTATTTTATTGATCCCTGCGGGTACATGGTATTCCGCGGACGGCCAATGCCCGCCCCTACGGGCATGCGCGGATGCGGGGAATGTGGGGGACTTTTGTTTTGTTGACGGTGTTAATACATGTTATCACAAGAGTTCATGAGATGCAAGATCGCCTGCGCAACGCCGCCTATTGCGTGCTCGAGTTCTATGCGTGTGGGGCCGTCCTTGTGGTGGGTCATTGTGAGGATGGCGCGCTGCGTTTCTTTGTGCAGTTTTTTGACGCGGGCGGTATCGCAGAAGGCGAGCCATAGCGCGCGCTGCACTTGCGGGTCGGGGGGGCAGGCGCAAGAGCCGTGGCGCTGCCATATGCGCAGGCGGTTGATGAGGTATAGTTCGTCTTCGTCTGTTGCGGGGGCGGGGCTGCATGCGGTTTTTGTGATTGCTTCGCAGAGGGCGGTGTAGAACGCGTCCATGAAGTCGAAGAGGATCCAGCCGTTTTCATGGCGCACGGCTTGGAGCAGGGGGATTTTGTTCCAATGGCAGGCTGCCTTTTGCGCCTGCATTTGCGCTGCCGCCTCCCCCGCCGCCCCCCCCCGCACGAAACTGCGGCAGGAGAGCGGGGCTGTTTTGGCGAGGCGAAAATCGGCGCGCGGGCAACATTGGCCCGTTGTGTTTTGGGCGTGGGTTTGCAGGGTTTGTATGATGGAATCGAACAGGGCTTGCATGGGGATAGTATAACAGTTTCCCTACGGTTTTTCTATCCGTTCCATCACGGAAGTGAAAACGTGATCCGGCGGCGTTTGGGCGCTGTTTTTGACTGCGGCGACGGTTTGCGCGCGGCTGGGCGCTGCGCCGTCTGCGACTGTGCTGCCGGTGTTCGTCTGCATGGCGGGAACCATGCGGCGGCGGCGCATATACAGGACGGCTGCCGCACCGATCAACAGGATTGCGGCGGTCCAGAGCCAGAGCTCCTGTGCGTTGTTTCCCGTATCGCCCGCGCCCGTCATTGCGTCCGTATGGTGGAGCAGTTGGTTTGTCACCGCAACAAACGAACCGTACTGTTCGATGTATTTCTGTGCGTATTCCTTTTCATAGCCCTCCGCTATCTCCACCAGAACGGTTTCCGCGTTCAGCACCAGAACGACGCCCGTGACGATATCGCTGCGGCTTGCATAGATTTCGTTGAATGCGGCTTCGCGCTGTTTGTATGGATAGCTGCAATCATAGAATGTAACGCGGCAGTTCGGCGACACCAAATCGAGTATTGCCTGCCTGCTTGTGTCATTGGCATTGACCATACCGATTTCCACCCAAAATACGACCGTTCCGTCGGCAAGCTGTTCACTGCCGCCTATATAAGCGAAGGAGATGTTATCGGGCCAGCCGTTGGCTGCCCAATATGCGGGAGGGTCTTCCACCGTTCCCCGGCCCGGCGCGCCGTCCGCCAAGCGGGGGGGCTGTTCGTCCGCTGTGGAAGGCCCGGCGTCTTCTTCCAAAACGGGCGTGGGGAGACCTATATCCGCTTCCTCCTGCGCAAAAGCGGCGACAGGTAACATGATACACAGGATTATAGCCAAACAAATTGCGATTTTTTTCAATAGGCGTACATATTATACCCTAACACGCCTTGTCCTGTCGAGAGGAGCGCATCAGCAGAAAGGAATCGCGAAAATGTGGGGTCATAGTAGCGAGAGCGACAGTAATACCAGCCTGTTTCTTGGTCGAATATGTAGCCGCGATAACGGAAGGGGTTCAGCGCACCGAGGGTGGCGGCCAAGCTGCCCGTTGTAGAGGTCGGCTTGCCCCAAGTATCATACTCATACTCCACAACCTTGGTTCCGCTGCCGTTCATCAATGCTACTATGTCATTTTGCCCATTGCGGAGGTAGTAATAGTCTGTACCGTTTAGATTAACAGAGATCACGGAACCGCCCGCGTCATATGAGAAACGGAGTGTGTCGTTCCCCTGCGCCATGCCAATCAGCAGTGCGCCGTTGTAGTAATAGTTCGTCGTTACGCCGCCGCTCGTTTTGCTCGTTCTTATGCCGTTCACGTCATACGTGAAACTGGTTGCAGTGCTGCCACTGGCATAGCCCGTCAGCCGTTTCCCCTCCCAACTCAGCGTTTTTCCGCCATAGCTCGTTGGACTGCCGTCCGCGTTGTAGGTGGCGCTGTGGATGGTTGTTCCGGTCAGCGAGGTTAGGTAGCCGTCCACCACATCGTATTAGCTGATCCTTCCAATCCCCGCCCGAATAGGTGTATTCCCAAATCACTGTGGGCAGAATATCACTGCCCGGCGGCGGGGTCGGCGTGGGCGTTGCCGTTGGGGTTGGCGTCGGTGTGGGCGTCGGGGTTGTCGAACTCGAGGGTTGCGTCAGGTTCAGCACGATTGTGCCGGTGGACGAGTTGGGGAGGTAGACTGTCGTATCCAACGGATACCCGGTTGGTGCCGTCACCTGCTGCACGGAGTATATCGGATCGTTTGTGTCCAATGTCGCGACGCCGTTGCTGTCCGTGGTGACGTAGTCAATCAAATACTGCCAATGCGGATATTGGCTTTCATATACGCCATATACCGCTCCGGCCAGCGGCGTGCCTGCG
>WREI01000055.1 GCA_009779405.1 Clostridiales bacterium | reverse complement strand
GTCGTGCTGCCGCTCTCCGTGCCGCCGTTGACGTTGAACGTGGTCGTATATCCCGTTGCAACTTCGGTGACCGTATAGTCGGTGCCGGGCGTGAGCCCGGTGATCGTGACCGTCGTGTCGCGGGTCATGGTGAAAGTACCGCTGCTAAGAGCGGTGGCGGTATAGGTGCCGGTGCCGCTCGGCGTGATTACAATGCCCGTGGCGGTCAGGTCGACGGCGACATTGTTCTTCTTGACGGTGAAGGTGAAGGTGCCGGTGTCGTTTTCATCCGCGACGACCTTGCTGATAACCAAGCTGCCGGGTCTCTCCGTATTCGTCACCGTAACCGTATAGTTGCCCGAACCCACCGGGCTCTCCACGGGTGTTCCGATGGCCGAAGCATAGCTGCCGGGCAAAAACGCGGTCTCGCGGACGCCGTAGTCCGTGCCATAGGGCAAATCTGTCCAGGTATGCGTCCAGGGCGCGCTGCTCAGCGTGATGACTTTGCCCGGCACATCCAAGCCGCCCTTGGTGAGCTGGAAGGTGACGGACGCGCCGGAAGGCACGCTGGGCTGCCATTCCTTCACGACCGTAAAGTCCGTGGTCTTCGTATTCGTCACGATAAACCCGTTCGTCACATCGCCGCCATAGCTGACGGTATACCCATCCGGCACCGAGACCTCCTCGACCGTCCACGTGAAGGCGGGGTCGAGCTCCGTCCACTCGTGGTACCAGCTGTTGCCGCTGTTCAATGTGACGGGATCGCCGTACGGATCGCCGTCCCGGAGCAGCTGCACCTGTACACTCGTCGGGTGCGTTATACCGGCAGGCGCGGGCATGGGAGCCCAGACCTTGGTAACGTTCACATCGATGGTCGGCGCGGGTCCGTAGTGAATTCGGATGGGATCGGAGGAGCTGAGCGGATTGAAGGCATCGTTGTCGATGATGGCTACATTGATGACGATCAAATCAAACACAACCGTGTTCGCCAATTGTGTCGGGGTCGCGACGGGAATGCCCATCGTGCTGTATCCACCGCCCGCCAGAACCGCGCCGCCTATCCAGCTGGCATCCTGCGGGCTCCAAGTGCTTCCGTTGTAATACCAAATATTGCTCGGCACCGTGAAGTCCATGAGCCCCGCATTGACTCCGGTATTGAGGGCATAGCTTGCGATGGTGGTCCACAGCGCTGTGTTGGGCGTACCCGTGGCGTTGCAACTGCGCTGCACGGAAGCGCTTGACGAGACCGAATAGCTCGTCACCGTCACCGAATCGCCCCCGGTGGGATCGTTATCTTTCACGTCCCGCGCCTGCACATCGGTATGCATAGTGCTCGTCGTGGACTGCCCGTCTTTTCTGTAGTGATCCGCAGGATCGGTCTCGGGCGCCTGGTTGTCCAACCGGAAGCGCAGCGAACCGTTGGCACCCGAAAGCCAGCCGTCCGTTACGGTCAGGGGTACGGTGAAGTCCGGTACGGAATCGACGCCTATGCCGCTTGTGCGATACACACGCTCCAGCGTCGCGCTGATGACAACGCCGTTCGCGTTTGTGTTCAGGCGTATATTTGCGATATGGTTGCTGCCAACACGAACAGGATATACGCCGCCGGAAAGCGCACCGACAGTGACCGAATACGAATGTAGGGGGCTGGTATAAGTGCCCGTCGTCAGACCGATGATCGGCTTGTCGGCGTCGCCGGACCAGATATCGAGTTCCGTGCTGGTGATATTGATGGTGGGGACGTTGATGGTGACCGTATCTGCCAGCGTCTTATTCCCGGTGGCGACGCCTCCCGTGACGGTGGGCGCGCGGTTGACGACCGTCAGCGTCTTTGTCTCGATGGAGCTGCGCGTATGGGTCTTGCCGTCGCTGGACACCACGGTACCCGCGTGGGGGAAGACGTGCTGGGTCGCCAGTTCGGCGCTCGCGTTGACGGTCGCATAGTTCACGGCGGGCAGGCTGTTGATGAAGCCCTCGATGCTCTGCGAATCACCAGTACCCTGTATGTTCGCGCCATAGGTAGACATAGCCGTGCTATAGTTCCGCGCCCATTTTTCATTGCCGCTGCTGTCCAAAGTCTTCCCATCCAGCAGGCGCTCGGTCGAAACGACTTCCAGATAGGCATCCAGCGTATAGACGGTACCCACTTCGCTCTTGGGGAGGGTGATGGTGCTGCCGTCTGCGGGCCACTGCCATTCGCCGTTGGCGGCGCTGGCATTGGTGGTGAAGGTCAGCGTTATGTCGGCGTGGTCCCCGTTCTGCACGCGCGTGAGCGTTCCGCCCTTGCTCGTGACGAGGGCTTGCAGCGCACCGAATTTCACCATATCCATATCCGCATAGTGCGTCTGCGTCGTGCCCATCAGCTTGCCGTATACGATATTGCTCGTGTTGGCGTCCGTGTTATACCCGTAGCTGTCGCCCGTGAAACGGATGGGGCTTTCGTCATTCAAACCGGTCGGAGGCGTATTCAAAACGATGGTGGGCAGATACACCGCTTGATACCTTGCCCTCGGCCCCTGTGTAAAGTCATAGGCCTCGTTCACATAGGGTTCCGTGATGCTGCTGCCGACTTTCCCGAAGCGCACTTTGTCCATGTAATAGGTGTACACACCCGCCACATTGGCGCTTACGGCAGAGCCGAAATACATATCGTTGGTTGCGTTGCCCGCCGCGTCCACCAGTTGGGTCGCGTGCGAACTCCACAAATCCATACGCAGTCCATCCGCCGTGCGCGTACCGCCGCTCATGGTCGTAGTTGCGTTTGTACCGTTTGGGTTGCTGATGTTCGCGTAGGGGGAATTGACGATATTGCTGTAATAGTCTCCGGTATTGTTTTTATAATAGGCTTTGCCGCCGTCATTGTTGCCTATGCCTCCGGTTGCCAGGAAGTCCGTGCGGCGGAAGAGGAACATATCACCGCGCACGCCTGTCGCAATGCCCGTATCGCTCGTAATCGTATCGGATTTCATGGTTCGCTTTATGCCGAACCAGAAGGGGGTGGAGAAGGGACGGAAGCGATCGTGTGCGGAGCCGTCATAGGGATAGTGCGTTCTGTACCAGTCAAAATGGTCATACAAACCCACTACGTCGGGGTCGTTCGCGGGCCCGCGGTTTATCTGTTTTTCGGGATAAGCGGCGATATAGTGGATTTGCGCATTCCGCGCATCGCGTCCACCGTTGATGCCCCACGCCGGATCCAGCGTGGTGTTGAGCCGCCAGTTATCATTCGCGTACCAGGGGGATGGATTGGGCGCGTATTCCAAAAAGTCGCTGCGCGTGCCGTCTATGAAATAGAAGGTGACATCATCCGGTTCGACCAAATCAATATGGACATTGTTATAATCGGCGCTGGCGCCATAAGAACCCCCGGTGGGGTCGTTATTATAAATATCGGTGCCCGGCCAGGGATATTGGCCGTCCCAGTCCCACTTGGAATAAATATACCCGTCCAGACCGAACCAATAGTTCCACTTATCGGCGGAGACCTTGGACAATTTGCCGCCAACGGCGTTCTCCTGATACACCTTGAACTGATAGCCGCCTGCGGGCAGATACAGCGTCACGCGGTAATAACCCCAGTCGGAGCTGACGCAGTCCATCAGCAGTTTGCTTGTGTTCCAGTCGCTGCTTGTATTGGTGAAAGGAATCACTTTCCGATCGCCCGCCGCGTCATAAACGACGAGGCCCGCGCCGGGCGTGCTGAAGAACGAACCGGCCAAATAAGCGGGGCGGGGTGCGGTATTTTGGTCGGGACGCGCCGCATATGTGCTGGGATTCGGCCCTATTGTGTAGGCGGCGAAACTGACTGCGGGCAATAACCCGAACAGCAGCATCAGCGCCATCAACAGGCCCAAAGCCCGCTTTACATTGCGCCGCGCAAATCCCAAAATCCTTTGTTCCATTTGTGAATTCTCCCTTAACTAAGTATTTCCAAAGCATTTCATAACTGTGAATGAAATGCAGCCAAATTATATACAATTTTCATCCGAAAAGCAACACTATATCAATAGTAAAATTTGCGCTTTTTTTATGAACGCATGTGCAGAGGTGGGCAATGGGCGAAGCGATCCGAAACAAATAACACGAAATTCACAAAAAGGCTTGCAAACGCGGCGGATTTGCGCTATACTGCGCACATAGACTGGTGTAGCATGGAGAGTGGGAGGTTTCCCGCTCTTTCGTTTTGTGGGACGTTTCCGCCGGAAACTCCCATCCACCGGACACTGTAACCCGCAGGGTGTAGCGCATGTCTCGCCCGCCGAAAACAAGGAGACTCGATTTGAAAACCACCGAAATCTGCGAACGCATCGCCGCGCCCATCATCGCCGACCTCGGCTACGAGCTCGTCGATGTGGAATTTGTCAAGGAAAACGGGCAGTGGGTTCTGACCTTCTTTATCGACAAGCCGGGCGGCGTCGATATCGACGACTGCGAGCGCGTCAGCCGCGCCGTGGAGCCCGTGCTCGACGAGCGCGACCCGATAGAACCGTTCTATTACCTCTCCGTGTCCTCGCCGGGCATAGACCGCCCCCTGAAAAAGCAGCGGGACTACGAGAAGAGAATGGGCGCGGAGGTTTCCGTCAAGCTCTACGCCCCGCAGGACAAAAAGAAGGAGTTTACCGGGATCCTCCAATCGGCGGATGAAAGCACCTTCACGCTGAAGCTGCTCAACGGCGAAGAAAAGGTCTTCCAAAAGAAGGACGCCGCCCTGGTCCGCCCCGTAATAAAATTCTAACGGACGGGCAAATAATTATTTGCCCCTACCCCTAAATCTTGACGAAAGGAACAACAATGAACGCAGAATTTATGAGCGCGCTGGCCGCATTGGAGAAGGAGCGCGGCATCAAGAAGGAGATACTCCTCTCCGCCATCGAGGCGGCCCTGATCTCGGCCTATAAGAAGAATTACAACTCCGAGGCCTCCGTCCGCGCGGAAATTTCCGAAGAGGGCGCCATCCGCATCTTCGCCAGCAAGACGGTCGTGGAAGAGGTTTTTGACAAGACCTGCGAGATCTCGCTCGAAGGTGCGCGCAAGGTGAACGCCCTGTATGAAGTGGGCGATGTGTTGGAGGAGGAGGCCTATACCAAGGACTTCGGACGCATCGCGGCGCAGACCGCCAAGCAGGTGGTTATGCAGCGCATCCGCGAAGCCGAGCGCGGGAATATCTACGACGAATACGTGGAGAAGGAGAACGAGGTGCTCACCGCCATCGTCCAGAGCGTGGAGCGCGGCGGCGTGCTCGTCGAATTGGGCAAGACGGACGGTATCCTATTGAACTCCGAAATGGTACCCGGCGAAAATTATGAGGGCAACTCCCGCCTGAAAGTCTATGTGCTGGAAGTCCGCAAGGATCAAAAAGGGCCGCAGGTGGTCGTCTCCCGCACCCATCCCAATCTGGTCAAGCGCCTGTTTGAGCTGGAAGTACCGGAGATCGCGAACGGCGTGGTGCAGATCAAGGCTGTCTCCCGCGAAGCGGGTTCCCGTACCAAGATCGCCGTCCACTCCGTGGATCCGCAAGTGGACGCCGTAGGCGCCTGTGTGGGCCAGCGCGGCGCGCGCGTCGAGCGCATCGTCGCCGAGCTGCAGGGCGAGAAGATCGATATCATCGAGTGGGACGCCGACCCGGCCATCTATATCGCCAAATCGCTGAGCCCGGCCAAGGCCGTTATGGTCTATGTCAACGACGAGGAAAAGGCCTCCCGCGTCATCGTGCCCGATGCCCAGCTCTCCCTTGCCATCGGCAAGGAGGGCCAAAACGTCCGTCTCGCCGCCAAACTGACAGGCTGGAAGATAGATATCAAGAGCCAGTCACAGGCGCAAATGGCCATATTAGAAGAAATCGATTCCCTCGGGGAGGAAGACTACGAGTAGGGGTCGATTGCAATCGGCCCGCCGAGTGAATAGTGAATAGTGAACAGTTGCGGTAGGAATCGCAAGCGATTCCTAATTAAATCAGAAATTCCGCAAGAATTTCTACCACAACTTTTCACTCTTCACTCATAACTCTTAACTCAAATACAAGACGAAAACGAATGAAAAGACAAAAAGGAACACAAGGATGAAAAAACCTCCCATGCGTATGTGCGCGGCCTGCCGCGAAAAGCGGGAAAAGCGCGAGTTGCTCCGCTTTGTGCGCACGGCGGAGGGGACGATATTGCCGGATGAGACGGGCCGCGTCAACGGGCGCGGCGCCTACCTGTGCAAACAGAGCGCCTGTATGCGCAAGGCGATCAAGATACGCGCATTGGACAGGGCCTTGGAATGCCCGGTGGATAAAACCATGCTGGAACAGCTGGCGGAGAAGTATGAACAGCCGCCTGCATAACGCCGTCGGTCTCTGCCAAAAGGCGGGCGCCTGCAAGAGCGGCACGGACGCCGCCGAGCGCGAGATACGCGCGAAGCGCGCCAAACTGGTACTGGTGGAGCAGGGTGCGTCCGCAGCCACGCGCAAGGGCTTTGCGGACTTATGCGCATACTATGGCATAGAATGCCGGGAAATTGAGACGGTCGGCGCGGCGATAGGCAAGCCGGCCCGCGTTGTCCTGACAGTGCAGGACGACAACTTTGCAAATATGATACGAAAGGCTCTCTCGGAAGAGGAAAAAATAACTGGGGATACGGAATGAAACAAAGCTTCTTGGATACGGCAAAACAATTGGAAACAGGCGCCGCGGAATTCATCGCGGGTGCAGCGGGCAAGCGCGAGGAAATCGCGGGCATACTGTCCCGCGCGCGTGGCGCGGAGGATAATCTGCGGGAAAAGGAGACGCGGGAACGCCGCGAGCGCATGGAACGCGAGCGCGAGGAACGCCTGCGCCAGCTCTTGGCGTCGGATGAAACCGGCGCGGCGCACGCGGGCGGCACAGAGGACGTAGGGGTGGATAGCATCCGCCTGCCCGAATCGGAATCCGGTTCCGAACCCGCGCCCACGCCCGAACCCCCACCCGCCCCGACGCCCGAACCCGCGCCGGATTTACCCGCGCCGGAAATGCAGGCACCCGCGGAACCGGAAACCCCCGCGCCCGCCGCAGGGACGGATACCGTCCGTCCGCCCAAACCCGCAAAAGCCGATAAACCCGCGCGCCCGTCAACCGAGCGCGTATATGTCGCGCCCGCGCAGCAATCACGCCCACCGCGTCAGGATAAGCCGCCGCGCGCCCAAACGGGTCCCGCGCCGACCCGCCCCCCGCGCGTGGATCGCCCGGGCCAGGCCATAGATACAGGCAGGCCGCCCCAGCGGGATACAGCCCCGCGCCCCGCGCAGCCGCGCTCCGCAACCTCCTCGCCCTATTCCTCCTATGATCCCAACGCGCCCCGCCGTCAGGATGGCAGCGCCCCCCGACCGGGCGCGCCGACCCGCCCCGGCACCCCGGCCCGCCCCGACGGGACACGTCCCGCGGGCGCGCCCAAGCCCACGGAGCGCGCGGTCAGCTTCCCGAACGCGAACGCGCCCGCCCGCCGCGGCGACGGCGCGAAGCCGAGCTATGACAGGGATAAGAAGGCGACCAAGAATAAGAAGACCTTAGAGCGGGAAGCCGGCCCTTCGGCTCGCGCCTGGGATGAGGACAGCGCCACGGGCAGCCGCAAAATCAAGCGCGGCAAGGCCCAGCAGCTGGCCCGCCCCGAACCCGTCGTCATCGAGCACGCGATCATCAGCTCGGAGACCATCTCTGTGCGCGATTTTTCCGAGAAGATCGGCAAGCCCGCGGCGGACATCATCAAGAAGCTCTTCCTCGTGGGCATCGTCGCCAACGTCAACCAGGAGATCGACTTCGATACCTGCGAACTGATCGCGGCGGACTTCAATATCACGCTCGAAAAGCAGATCGCGAAGACCTTTGAAGAGGTGCTGGCGGACGACGCCGAAGAAACGGACGATCCCAAGTCCCTGCGGTCTCGCCCCCCGGTCGTCACCATTATGGGCCACGTCGACCACGGCAAGACCTCCCTCTTGGACGCCATACGCCAGAGCAATGTCGCCACGGGCGAAGCGGGCGGCATCACCCAGCATATCGGCGCCTATACCGTGACACTACGCGAGAAGCAGATCACCTTCGTCGACACGCCGGGCCACGAGGCCTTCACCAGCATGCGCGCGCGCGGTGCGCAGGTGACGGATATCGTCATCCTCGTCGTCGCGGCGGATGACGGCATCATGCCCCAGACCGTCGAGGCCATCAACCACGCGAAGGCCGCGAAGGTTCCCATCATCGTCGCCATCAACAAGATAGACAAGGACGGCGCCGACCCCTCGCGCGTCAAGCAACAACTGACCGAGCACGAGCTGGTCTCCGAGGAGTGGGGCGGCGATACGATCTGCGTCGAAGTCTCCGCCAAGCAGCGCCTGAACCTCGATAACCTCCTGGAAATGATACTCCTGCAGGCGGAGGTGCTGGAACTCGTGGCCAACCCGAACCGCCGCGCCAAGGGTACCATATTGGAAGCCAAGCTGGACAAAGCCCGCGGACCCGTCGCCACGGTACTCGTGCAGAACGGCACATTGAAGCGCGGCGACACCATCGTCGCGGGTACGGCCTATGGACGCATCCGCGCCATGGTCGACGACAAGGGTCGCAGCATCGTGGCGGCAGGCCCGAGCACGCCCGTCGAAGTCCTGGGTCTCGGCGAAGTCCCCGAAGCGGGCGATATCATGAACGCCGTCGATGCCGACAAGCTCTCCCGCCAGGTCGCCGAGGAGCGCCGTGACAAGATCAAGGCCGCGCAGGTGCATGTGGCGCAGAAGGTCACATTGGACGACTTGTTCAGCCAGATGGCGCAGGGCGAACTGAAAGACCTAAACATCATCGTCAAGGCGGATGTGCAGGGCTCGGTCGAAGCGGTCAAGCAGGCGCTGGAAAAGTTGAGCAACGAAGAGGTGCGCGTGCGCTGCATACACGGCGGCGTCGGCGCGATCACGGGCTCGGATATCATGTTCGCCTCGGCGAGCAACGCCATCGTCATCGGCTTCAATGTCCGCCCCGACACGACGGCCAAGGCCTCCATGGAGAAGGAAAAGGTCGACGTGCGGCTCTATAACGTCATCTATGCCGCCATCGAGGATGTGGAAAAGGCCATGAAGGGCCTGTTCAAGCCCGTCTTCCGCGAGGTGGAAATGGGCCGCATCTCCGTCCGCAACACCTTCAAAGTCTCGGGTGTCGGCACGATCGCGGGCGCCTATGTGCAGGATGGCAAGGTCACGCGCGCCGCGCAGGTGCGCGTCATCCGCGACTCCATCGTGCTCCACACGGGCAAGATCGCCTCCCTCAGACGCTTCAAGGACGACGTGCGCGAGGTCCTGTCCGGCTATGAATGCGGCATAGGCATAGAAAACTTCAACGACATCCGCGAAGGCGACGTGATAGAGGCGTTCACCATCGAGGAGGTTGAGCGGTAGGCCGAATACCCACAGACCCGTAGGGGCGGATAGTATCCGCCCGCCCCGCGTGTCCTATGGAGTTTGGAGTGTGAAGAGTGAGGGCGGATAAATCCGCCCGTGGAGTTGCGGTAGGAATCGCAAGCGATTCCTGGATTAAAACTTCAAATCAGAAATTACTGCGGAATTTCTTCTATAACTATTCACTATTCACTCTTAACTCTCAACTCAAAAAAGGAGCCCCATGAAACACAAACACCAACGCCGCAACGAAGAGATCAAAAAACTGCTCTCGCAAGCCATCTTCGATATGAAGGACCCCCGCGTATCGCCGATGACCTCCCTCACCATGGTGGAGGTCAGCACCGATATGAAGCACGCGCGCGTCCGCGTGTCGGTCTATGATACCGATGATCAGAAGCGCCGCGAGACCGTCGAGGCCCTCAACGGCGCGGCGGGCTTCCTGTCGCACGAGGTGGGCAAAAAACTGCGCACCTACTCCGTGCCCGCGTTCAAGTTCACGCTGGACGATTCCATCGCCTACAGCGTCCATATTGCAGAGGTGCTGAACAGCCTGCAAAAGCCCGAGAAGGAAGACGAAGATGCGGACTGAGACGGCAGCTTTCCTGCAAAGCTACGACAATTTCCTGCTCGTCTCCCATATGTCGCCCGATGGCGATACGCTGGGCAGCGGGCTCGCGCTCCTGCGCGCCCTGCGCAGGATGGGCAAGGCCGCGCATATGGTCTGCCCCGACCGCGTACCCCGCGCCTATCTGTTTCTGGCCGGTGCGGACGAGGTAAAAAAGCCCGACGACGCGCCGGAATTTGAGAATATAATATTCGTCGACTGCGGCGACCTGCAGCGCGCGGGCGCGGCGGGGCGGCTCTTCGAGAGCGCTGCGCACAGTCTCTGCATAGACCACCACAGCACGAACGAAGGCTACTGCGAAATCAACTGGATAGAGGGGGAGAGCGCGTCCACGGGCGAGCTGGTCTATCTGCTGCTGCAAGATTTGGATATCCCGCTCGATGCGGAAACGGCCGCCTGTCTCTATGCCGCCATCGCGACGGACACGGGCAACTTCGCCTTTGCCGCCGTCACCTCCGATACCTTCCGCACCGCCGCCGCGCTCTTGGACGCGGGCCTGGATTTGGCCGACTGCCACCGCCGTCTGTTTCAGACCAACTCTCTCACCAAAACGCGGTTGTTGCGCCAAACCCTGCAAAACATGGAACTCTTCGCCGAGGACAGGGCCGCATTGTCCTCCCTGACCCGCGACGAGCTGAAACGCTTCAACGCCACCTGGGACGACTGCGAGGGCTTGATCGACCCCCTGCGCATGATCGAGGGTGTGGAAATCGCCTGCACCCTGCGCGAAATGATGAGCAGCGAGGTGCGCGTCTCCCTGCGCTCCAAGGATTATGCGAACGTCGCGGCCATCGCGATGCGCTTTGGCGGCGGCGGACACGAAAAGGCGGCGGGCTGCACGCTCGCCTGCCCCATGCAAAAGGCGAAGGATATGTTAAAGCGCGCCATGCTGGAAGAACTGCGCAAATGCACGAAATAGAAGGTGTCTTCAATCTGCTAAAGCCGCCCGGTCTCTCGAGCAACGATCTGGTGACGGACGTCAAGCGCTTATTTTCCGCCAAATCCGTCGGCCATCTCGGCACCCTCGACCCCGGCGCCGCGGGCGTGCTGCCCGTCACAATGGGCCGCGCAACCAAACTCTTCGACTACCTCGTGGACAAAGAAAAAGAATATATCGCCGAAATCAGTTTCGGACAGGAAACGGACACCCAGGACGCGCTCGGCGCCGTCATTGCGTCCGCCCCCTGCCATATCACAACAGAGCAAGTCAAAAACATACTCCCCCAATTCCGCGGCTCCATTGAGCAGACCGCGCCCATGTATTCCGCGCTGAAACACCAAGGCCAAAAGCTCTATGACCTCGCCCTCAAAGGCGAACACATAGAAAAAATCCGCGCCGTCTCCATTTCCGAATTGGAATACTTGGAGGAGACGGGGGAGAACCGCCACCTCATCCGCGCAACCACCTCCCGCGGCACCTATATCCGCACGCTTTGCCGCGATATAGGCGCCGCCTTCAATGTGCCCGCCCATATGTCCTTCCTCCTCCGCACCCGCTCCGGCCCCTTCACCCTATCGGGCGCCATCACCTTCCCCGAATTGCAAACCGCTTTTTCCAATGGAACACATATACAGCATCTCCACAGTTGCGAAGAAACCCTCTCCTTCCTCCCGCGCATAGACCTCCCCGCCGACCGCCTGATACCAACCAAAAACGGCCTATCCACGCACATCGCAACCCCCTCTCTGCATTCTGGATTATGCCTTCTGCATTCGTCCAACACCTTCCTCGGCATAGGCGAAATAAAAGGAACCACAGTAAAATTAAAGGTGCATCTTTATGCAACAAACGCATAAAAACACAACTCTAACCCTCGGCATGTTCGATGGCGTCCACAAGGGCCACGCCGCCCTTTTGCAGCGCGCCGCAGAAATAGCCCACACCCAAAACGCCACCCCCATAGCCTTCACCTTCACCAACCACCCCCAAGAATTATTCAACAAGCCCCTGCAACGCCTGACAAACACGGCGGAACGCCGCGAATTGATAGAAAAACAGGGCGTCCATACCGACGCCATTCCCTTCACAAACGAAATCGCCGCGTTCACCCCAAAAACCTTCACACAGTTCCTTCAAGAACGTTATCCGAACCTGCAAAGCATAGTAGTAGGGTATAATTATACATTCGGCGCCCGCGCAGGCGGCACAGCACAAATGCTCCAAACCCTCCTTGCGCCGCGCATCAAGGTCGAAATCCTCCCCCCCGTCACCCACGAAGGCGAACCCGTCTCCAGCAGCCGCATACGCGAAGCCCTGGCGCGCGCCGACATAGCGGCCGCCACCGCCATGCTGGGCCGCTATTACAACCTCTCCGGCACGGTCCAAACGGGCCGCCAAATCGGCCGCAGCATGGGCTTCCCCACGGCCAACCTCCACCCGGAACCCACCCGCGCCCTCCCCCGCGACGGCGTATACGCCACGCTCGCGGTCTGGGGCAGCGAGGCTTATCCCGCCATCACGAACGTAGGCCACAACCCCACGGTGGGCGGCCAAACCCGCAAGGTAGAAACGCATATCTTAGAGGAAATCCCCGATCTCTACAACCGGGAACTCACAATCTTCTTCTGCGCCTACCTCCGTCCCGAACAAAAATTCCCCTCCAAATCCGCCCTCTCCGCCCAGTTGGAGCGCGACGCCGACAACGCCCTGCGCATCCTGGAGGAACCGTAGGGGCGGATATTAGCGGCTCCGCAGGAGACGCTGCGCTCGCCGAATACAGGAGAAACAGCAAATGCCCGCCAAATTAATCACCCCCAGCGAAGCATACCTGCAAAGCTACCTCACGGTCTGCCGCGACTGCAAAGCGCGCGGCATCACCGCCTATCCCCTGCACGATCCGGACGATTTTGAAACCTGGCGACATACCATATTCCAAAGCTATGAAAACAAACATCTCGGCATAGGACTGAAAGAGGGCCGCGTCCCATCAAGCACCTTTTGGTTGGTGAAAGGCGGCGAATTTATTGGCGAGGGCAACATACGCCACTGCCTGACCGAAGCCTTGGAACGCTATGGCGGCCATATCGGCTACTGCATCCGCCCCGACTATTGGAGGAAGGGCTACGGTACCCTGCAATTGCGCCTGCTGCTTGCCGAAGCGGCAAGACTGGGGCTGCCCCGCGTCCTCATCACTTGCGACGAGGATAACCTCGCCTCTGCCCGCGTGATGGAGAAAAGCGGCGCAGTCTATCAGGACACGATAGGCAATATCATCGAAGGCATCCCCACCCGCACAAAGCGGTATTGGGCGGATACCGTTCCCTGCCCCCTGACCCCACCGAAAGGAAAGGATCAAAAATGGACATCCTCAGCATAAAAAACCTGACCAAGAGTTTCGGCAAAACGCGGGTTCTGGACGACATTACTCTCTGCGTGCCGGAAGGCTCCATCTTCGGGTTTATCGGCGAAAACGGTGCGGGTAAGACGACCACGATGAAGATCGTGCTGGGCCTGCTGCAAGCGGACAGCGGTGAAATATATGTCTGCGGCGAGAAGGTGCGCTTCGGCATGACCGCTACCAACCGCCACGTCGGCTATTTGCCCGATGTGCCGGAGTTTTACAGATATATGCGCCCGCGGGAATATCTGCGGCTCTGTGGGGAAATCGCGAATTTGCCCCGTGAGCTGATTGAAAAGCGGAGTTGCGAACTGTTAGAACTGACGGGTCTCAGCGGCGCCAACAAGCGCATAGGCAGCTTTTCGCGCGGCATGCGCCAGCGCTTGGGCGTCGCGCAGGCGCTGATCAACGAACCGAAACTTCTCATTTGCGACGAGCCGACCTCCGCACTGGACCCTGTCGGGCGCAAGGAGATTCTGGATATTCTGAAGCAGATACGCGGGCGCACGACTGTCATCTTTTCCACCCATATCCTGTCCGATGTGGAGCGCATCTGCGACCGCGCGGCGCTGCTGCACGGCGGTAAAATCGTGTTGAACGGAACCCTGACCGATCTGAAAGCGAGCCATAAAACCGATGCCCTGCGCATCGAATTCGCGACCGCCGCCGATAAAACCCGCTTCTGCGAAAACGCGGCGCCGGAACTGCAGAATGGAATGGAGTGCACGGAGACGGAAATCACCCTGCATGCCCGCGATATCGCGGCGGCGGAATTGGCCGCGCTGCAAACCCTTACGCAGCATGGTATACTGCCGCTGCGCTTGGAATTACTGGCTCCCGGCATTGAAAATCTGTTCTTGGAGGCGGTGCAATGAAAGCATTTACGGCATTTTGCAAAAAGGAACTGCTCGAAAGCGTCCGCAGTTTCAAATTCCTCATCCTGCTCGCCGCCTTCACCCTCTTCGGCCTGATGAACGCGATGACCGCGAAAGTCCTGCCCGACATCCTGAACGGCAGCGATCTGGGCGGTCTGACCATCCAGCTGCCGGAGCCGACCGCCATGGATTCGTGGGCACAATTCTTCAAAAACAACAGCCAACTCGGCACTGTCGTGTTGGTCATCGTATTTTGCGGCATGATGGCAAACGAACTCAACCGCGGAACGCTGATCAATATTCTGACCAAGGGCATGAAACGGCGCACGGTCATCCTCTCAAAATTCACTGTCGCCGCCGCGCTTTGGACGGTCGCCTATGCCCTCTCCCTCGCGGTCACATACGCTTTCACTTTCTATTTCTGGGGCGGCGAAACTCTGCCCCACGCCCTCCCGGCCTTCGCCGGCCCATGGCTGCACGGCTTGCTCCTGCTCTCGCTGATGATATTGGGCGGCGCATGCTTCGGAAATTTTTTCGGCACCTTGCTGCTGACCGGCGGCGTGGTTCTGGTGCTGAGTTTGTTGAATATCGTCCCCAAGCTGCAAAAATTCAATCCCATGTCACTCGCGGCGGATACCCTGTATTTATTGAGCGGGCAAAAAACCCCCGCCGATTTCATCCCCGCACTGCTCATCTGTGTTGCGGCGACGGCAGCCCTGCTCATGGGCGCGATCGTCCTGTTCGACAGAAGGCAGGTATAAACTTAAATTTCATAAAATCCCACTTGACAAACCCTTCACAAACTCTATATACTTACATTGCTTAAATGTTTAAGTAAATTTTATAATGGAGGAAGAAACCCATGAAAAAATACATCGCCCTCATCGCATTCCTGCTGATTTTTGCCCTCGCGTTCGGTTGCGTGCCGGAAAAAGAGCCGGAAATCGTGGTGGAAGCCATCACCGTCAGCTTTATGGACGGCGATACGGTTTTGAAAGAAGAAAGCGTCGAAAAGGGAAGCAGCGTCTCCGCCTTTACGCCCGAAAAGGACGGCACGGTCTTCGTCGGCTGGTTCGCCACGCCCTCGCTGAACCGCCCCTTTGACTTCTCCGCGGCATTGGAGGAGGATACCAGCATCTTCGCCGGATTCACCGTCTATATGGCGGATGCCCGCGATTTCTATCTCGTCGGCAACGGCAAGAGCATCCTGTTGCTCGAAAGCAGTTGGGGCGCGGTGCTCAGCGACGCGCACAAGCTGGCCAAGGCCGAGGGAGCAAACAAATACAGCATCACCCTCGATCTCCTGGAGGGCGACCAGTTTCAGTTCGCCATCAGCAGCGCGTGGGAGAACCAACGCGGCTTCGGCTATATGGTCACCGGCAACCTGCCCGACGGCACGCCCGCCTTCTCCGGTGCCAGCGGTCTGGGCGACTCCCTGTCCAAGAACCACAACATCAACGTGCTGGTCAGCGGCAACTATACCTTCACCCTCACAACCTTCCCCGGCGACGATTTCTATGACGTGGATCGTCAGGGCTATTCCGAAGAGACGAAGGAGAATTACAACGTCGGCGTCTATGACACGATCACCTTCACGCGCAACGGCGACGCGGGCGCGGCGGTCGAAATGGAGACCACCTTCTATATCAAGGGCGAGAAGATCACGGGCTGGGCGGATATCTATGACGATATCACCCGCATGCAGGCGCAGGGCGATGGCACGCACATCCTCGAAATCACGCTCGAAGAGGGCGACGCCTTCCTGTTCACCTCGATGGTGAAGGCGGGCGATATCGAAAGCATAGGCAGCGTCTATCTGAAATACGGACAACTCGACGAAGCCGGCCGCGAACTCTTCGACCCGCAGAACCCGGACGATGAAGCCGGTTCCAACCTGATCGCCAAGGCAAGCGCCACATATCTCTTTATCTACAACGAAACAACGGGCATCTTAACGGTGACGATACCGTGGAACTAAACCGTAGGGGCGGATATCATCCGCCCCTGCGGTTATATCGTATTCGGCGGGCGGATACTATCCGCCCCTACCGTACACCTCACACCCAAAACGCGTGCTCCTCCACCGCCGTATGCCGCAGCGCCAAATCCACGCAATCCAATAGCTTTTCCAAGCGAGCGGCATAGGCGGGGTCGTGGTATCGCACCCGCTTCTCGAGAGCGCGCGCCGCCGTCCGAACGGACAGCCGATCCGTGCAATACGCACCGTCATCCAAAGCGCAGATATCCTCCACCGAGCGAATAAACAAGACCTCGGGCCGCTGTGCGCGGATCGCGTCCGCAAGCGCCGCTTCCCGCGGCAGCAGGGTCACAAGCCGCTCACCCGCGCCGGGCTTCGCATAGTCGGCGTTCACGCTGAAAATCCAGGGCGTATGCGCGAGTCCCTCCGCGGCAATCAGCGGCATCAGGTTGAGATTTCCCATCTGCGCGAAGGCGGCGGTATCAAAGTTCACGCAAAGGGCGGCGTCGGCGCCTTCCACGCAGACGGGCGCGCTGTAATCGGTATAGCGGAGCATATGCCCGCGCGCATCGGCAAGGGGCGTGAGCGTGCCCAACAAGCGCAGGGTCTCGGCACAGCGCAGCGGTTCGTCGCCCATGGCATATATGGCCAGTACGCCCGTCTGCCCGCCGCGCATCAGCTGCGCGTTGCGGCTGGGCGTATAGTTCATCAGCCGCGTCATCTGCAAGACCCGCAAGCGCACGGTCTCGCTGATCTTCTGATCCGTCCTGTCGTTCAGCACATACGATACCGTGGCGATGCTGACGCCGCAGGCCCGTGCGATATCCTTGATTGTCACTTTGTTTACCATGGCAGCATCATAACACATTTGCCCATGATGTACAACGCATCGGTCGTCCACGTAGTGTGAAGTGTGGAGTTGTGGTGAAAATACCTGCGGTATTTTTAATTGAATCTGAAATTCCGCAGGAATTTCTACCTTAACTCCACACTCCCACTCCACACTCCCACTCCACACTCCCACTCCACACTCCCACTCCACACTCCCACTCCACACTCCCACTCCACACTCCACACTCCGCACCAAACGCCCCCTCCACTGAAAGGAACCCGCCATGAACTTACCATCCATCCGCCACCGCGCGGACTCCGCATACAGCTATGCTCTGCCCGACGGGCGCGTCACCCTGCGCGTGTCGGTGGCGGCGGGGGAGCGTCTGCGCATCCGCGTGCTCTGGGGCAACAAATACCACTTCTCCACCACGCGCCATTCGGATGCCCTCCGCTTCGCCTGCACGGACGGTATACATGACTGGTATACCGTAACCCTCCGCCCCGAAGACCCGCGCTTTGTCTATATATTTTATATCGAAAACGAAGCCGAAGCATATTATCTCTCGGAAGCCGGCTTCTCCCAAACCTACGACTTCCCCCTCTGCTATTTCAGCACCTTTCAATTGCCCTATATCCAATCCCCGGATGTGCAGAGCCCGCCCGCCTGGCTGCAAAACGCGGTCTTCTATCAAATCTTCCCGGAACGCTTCGCCTGCGGGGATATGCACAAGGATTATCCCGATAAAAAGGTTATCCCGATTTATACGCGGTGAGCAGAATATTAGCCAGTTTGAAATATATAAATCGGGATAATGAAATTTGATATCGTAGCACATCTTTTCTGATAAATGTATTACTACTGAATTCTTTTCCAGAAATCTTTTACTTGTTGATTTTACACCTTTACGATATAATGCAAATGTAAAGATTTCTGTTGTTTCTTGTGAAATTCATTAAAATGTTCAAATGGAGGTTCCCAATGAGAAGTAGTGTGAAAACATCACAAGACAGCAACGGGCTAAAAAAGGGCAGACTATCCCCTTGGTGCAAAGCGGGATTTTTTAAGCCGGAACCGCCATCGGGATTTGGATAGTGTCGGGGGCGACCGCG
>WREI01000054.1 GCA_009779405.1 Clostridiales bacterium | reverse complement strand
TCCCTACCGTGCTATGTAGTCGCCTTCTCTTCAAGGATAGTGTAGCACACTACGGGAGTGTCGCACCCGTTTTCATCACTATTTGTGCCGCCTGCGACTGCGGCGGAATGGATGTTACTATGAAGCGCAACCTGTCTGTGTTGATGATCATCGCTCTTTTGATGGCGATTTTCCCCGCTGTCATCTTGCCGAATCATGCACAGGCGGCGACAGGCGACCGCTACTCTTTGGCGGAGTGGAACTACGCCGGCGGCCTGGGCTTTGGTAACGAGATTCCCGCCAGCGACGGTGAAATGTTCCTGACAGGCAGCGTGCATCTGGCCAATGGTAGCTTCGACACGGGATCGAGGGCCATATTGACGACCGGCTGGGACAATCCCACCCAATCTCTCACCTTTACCTTCTCCACCAAGGGGTTTTCGGGGATTCTGCACAGTTCGCAGGTTCGATCTTCCGGTACGGGGCCCCGCAACTTCAAGGTGCAATACAGTTTGGACGGCGAAAGTTTCACAGATTGCGGCACCTTCACGTCCTGGAGTACGTCACTGGTCGACAGTCCCGTAAACCTGCCCTTGCCCGCGGCCTGCAACAATAAAGAGCAGATTTGGGTGCGCTGGGTATTAGCCAACAATGCGAACCAAAACGGCGGCACGGGTGCCGGCGGCAGCTTCAACTTCACCTCCACCTCCTTTACGGGTGTCGCGCTGGATGAGAGCCTGACCCCCCGCGTAGTCGGCGGCACGGAGATTGCGGAAGGAGATACCGTCTATTTGGTGACCGATGTGCCGGGTGCGGATATTTACTATAAACCCTATCCTGACACGGCGGCTGTGGGCTATATTCTCTACAATCCCGCGCTTGGTATACCGGTCTTGGAATTGCCCTACACGATCTTGGCCTACGCGGAAAGCGGCGGCAACATCGGACGCGAGAAACTCCTGACTTTCACACTGCTCAAGGTGAAAACTCCCACCGCTAATCGTTATTCCGGGGCCCTGGAAGCGGAACGTGATGTGGTGTTATCCTGTGCCACCCCGGGGGCGACCATCTACTATACCCTTACCACCAACTATGGCGGCGTGGGGGAAATTGCGTATCCTGAGGCCCCTTATACCGTTCCTCTCTCGTTTTTGGAGGAACAGTTTTCGGTGCATATCACGGCACGGGCGGAACGGGTCGGATGTACCCCCAGCGAAATGTTGGTTCTGGATTACACTTTGAAAGCAACGGGCGGTGAGCAATTCTATTTCGGCGTGCTGCATTCCCACACGAATTTCTCCGACGGCACAGGCACCGTGGAAGAAGCTTATGCTTACGCCAAAAATATCGCAGCTGTGGACTTCCTCGTCGTCTCCGACCACTCCAATTCAATGGATACCGCAAACAATTTGGCAAGTATGGACGGCTCTCACTTGGGCCCGGTATACAGTGGCGGCCTAACCAAATGGGAGATAGGCAAACAGGCAGCGGCAGCGGCGACGGACGCGAATTTCGTTGGCGCGTTCGCCTTTGAAATGACATGGAGCGGGCAGTACGGGCACATCAACACTTTCAATACCCCCGGCTATGTCAGCCGCAACGACCCGCAATTTATTATCCAAGGCGGGCAGGGACTGCGCAATTACTATGACCTGATCACGGAATACCCGGCGTCTCTTTCCATGTTCAACCATCCGAGCATCCCTCTCAGCGACTTAAACGATTTTGCCTATTACACACCGGAATACGATTCCGTGATGCAGCTGATTGAAGTCGGCAACGGAACCGGCTCGCCGAGCGGCGGCGCGTACTTCCGCGCTTTTGAACACTATATTCGCGCGCTGGATAAGGGCTGGCACATTGCGCCCGCCAACAATCAGGACAACCACGCCGGCGCGTGGGGAGATGCCAACAGTTGCCGCACGGCCATCTACACCAATGATTTCACCGAACAGGGCTTGTATGCCGCCATCCGTGACTTGCGCGTAATCGCCACGGAGGATGAAAACGCGTCTGTTCTGATGAAGGTCAACGGCGAGCTGTTCGGCACGGTGCTCAGCACAAAACCAAGCGATTTGCATTTTGAGGTCACCATCACCGACCCAGACCCGGCTGATGCGACCGGCACCCTGTCCATCATCGGAAACGGCGGTCGTGTGGCGCATTCACAGAGCTATGTGTTGGTGGGCGGTAGCGCGACATTGGAATTCGACCTGCCCGTGCAGTATGACTATTATCTGGCACGCGTGGATCAGGCCGACGGAGACATTATCGTTACCTCTCCGGTGTGGTTAGGCGAAGTGCGAAAAGTGGCCGTCAGCTCTATCGTCAAATCGGATGGCGGCACCAGCCTCATCGTGAACGAGGAGGCGGATATTAAGATCACGATAGACAACAACGAAGGCAGTTCCTACGCAGTCGATACCGTGACTCTGTATTATTTGGATACGGACGGCGAAACCCCCGTTGTTTTGGGAACCGCGTCGGGCGGCACGGTTCCGGCGAACGGGTCGCTTACCTATACCATTCCCGCGACCGTTTCCATACTCGGAAAACGCACACTCCGCGTCGCGGTGACCGGTGAAATCAGCGGCGAACCCTTGGAGATCTCCGGCAAGCAGGACTTCGCGGTCTGCCGTGCGGGCGATATTCTGCATGTGGCGGTGGATACCGGGCATGACAACTATTACGTCACAGGCATTTACCCCGATATGCTCAAGCGGTTGGGTGATTTGGTGCGCAGTTACGACGGCGTATATTCACAATTGACCTATCCTATAACGGATGATCAGCTCGACGGTCTGCACCTCGTGGTGCTGACCGTGCCATGGGTGACTGGCTCGCCGAACAATGTACCTGGCCGCGCCTATGAGCCGTCTGAAATCGGCGCACTGGAACGCTATGCGGCGGCGGGCGGCAGCATTCTCATCGCGGGCAAAAGTGGGGTGACGGGCAATGTCACGCTGTACAACATTTTGGCAGGCTTAGGTACAACCACACGCTTGGGCGGCGATACGCTGACGGACGACGCGAACAACACCGGGAACGATTACGCGCTCCACTATAAGAGCAACGATATATTCGATATAGCCTGCGATACGGCGGCGGGAATTTCCGCCACGGACAACGACTTCGTGTATTACAGCGGCAGTTCCGTTCTGCCCGGCGCAAGCGCGAATACAGTGGCGCACGGTGCATCCACCACCGTATCCGGAGGCACGGCTGCCGCCATGCTCACCGAGGAAACGCTCGGCGGCGGCGGCAAGCTCTACGTCACGGGTTGCGTGTTCTTCAACGATTACCAAGTTGCAAGTTCCGTCTATGCGGACGGGCAAAGCGCGAACTTCCATTTGATCGACAATATCGTACGCAACTGCGTCCCCACCACACCCATCGCCACCGTGCGCAGTATGGGACCGGGCGAATTCTACCGCGTAAAGGGCACGATGGTCAGCAACGGAATGGAGTATTCCCCCAAGGCGGCCTTCTTTGACGCGGTATATGTGGAGGATGAAACGGGCGGTATCTGCCTCTTCCCCGTGAGCGGGCATTTCCATGCGGGGCAGCAGGTTTGGGCGGCTGGCTTTGTGGACGAGTATCAAGGTGATATGGAATTATCCGAGGTCACCTTCCGTGTGCAGAACAATGTGGATCTGGCAGTCGCGCCGCACGAGGTATCCGCACTGCAGGCAAACGCGTCGGCAAACCAAGGCAAACTGCTCAGTATCACGGGCACGGTTGTGGATATGACCACAAAATCCGGCAGGCCGGAGTATATCTGGGTGGAGGATGCCACGGGCATAACCATTGTATTCTTGGACGGCTATATTGAGAGCGAGGGAGTCTATGACCTTAGTGTCGTACAAATCGGCGCGGAGATCACCGCTTGGGGTGTTGCTACCACGGGGCCTGTCGCGGGTACAGCAGTCTATACGCCTCGCTTGCGTGTACGCGACGCGGCGGAGATCTGGCTGGTGGAGGACGGCGTCATCGTTCCCCATCCCACGCCGACACCCGCGCCAACACCCACACCGACCCCGGAACCGACCCCAACCCCCGATCCGAGCGGGCTGAGCGACTGGGTACTCACACCCCTTGCTCAGATCGGGCCGGAGGATTCCGTGGTCATTACGATGACAATTCCCGGCGGAACGGTTTATGTCCTGCCGAATAGCGGAAGCACACCGCTTGCTTCGACCATTTCGGTTACAGGCAATCGTTTGACTACCACCCCAGCTTCCTCCATACAATGGAACGTGAAGCCGGAGGGCAGCGGTTATGCGTTCTACCCCTACGGTACAACATCCGCATGGCTCTATACCACCGCCGCGAATACCGGGATTCGTATAGGGGCAGGGCCTACCAAGGAATGGGTTTTGGATAGCTATGGCTTGAAATTCACAGGCACTTCACGCTACCTCTGTGTATATACCGGTACGCCGGACTGGCGTTCGTACAATCAAGGCTCTATCACGCCCGGAACACTCGGTTTTTATGTAAAAGCGGCCAATGGTGCGACACCCACGCCGACACCTACCCCCACGCCTACTCCGACACCGACGCCCACGCCGACGCCCGCGCCGACCACACTCCGCGGCGATGCAAACTGCGACACTTCTGTAAACGCTGCTGATGCCGCATTGATTCTGCGCTGGCTCGCCGGTCTCAGTGACATTTCAGAGCAAGGCTTATTGAATGCCGAGGTCACAGATGATGGCGTAGTGAACGCCGCAGACGCCGCTAAAATATTGCGTTGGCTGGCTGGACTCGTAGACGTCCTGTAAGCAAAGATCGGTATTGTAAACATGAAAAATTCAAAACGCTTAATTTCCATCGCTGTGGTGTTCTTGATGCTTGTCGCACTTGCGGTGTCATTTATCACGCCGGACACCTATGCCGCATCGCAGACTTGGAATGTGCCCTGTGTCTCTTTGCCCTCTGCCGCAACCAGCTATTACAGCAGCTTTACCTACTCCTTTGAAGAGATGAAGGGGATGGGCGGAACGCAGCTTATCTCTTACCTGGAAACGGCTCTCAAAGGCGGTTCCGTCAGCTACGCAAACCAACGCTATCAGTACATAAATTCTGATGCCGACCCCACCACACCCGGTAATATCCTCCTGTTCTTTTCGGCGGCTTCCGTAAATGGCACCTGGGATGTCGGCATGACCTATAACCGTGAGCATGTGTGGGCCAACTCCAAAGGGGGCAATCTGGCGGAAAATGATCTGCACCACATCCGCCCTACCAATCCGACTACCAACGGGAAACACGGCAACTATGATTACGGCACCGTAGACCGAACCAAATCGGTCACTATTTGGACGGAGCCGGGTGCACAGACCCAAAATGAAGTAACAGGTTATCTGGGAACCAGCGTATTCACAAACACCAGGTGTTGGGAACCCAGCGACGAATTTAAAGGCGATGTGGCGCGTATCATTGCCTATTGCTATGTGCGTTACCATAAGAACACCGATATTACCACTGTGGTAGATAATGTTCAAACCTTGCTCGACTGGAATGCCTTGGACCCTGTGGACGAGTGGGAAATGGCGCGTAACAACTATGTGCAAACACAGCAGAACAATCGAAATATCTTTATTGATTATCCTGAACTGATGTGGATCATCTTTGATCAGCCCATTCCCGATGGGCTGATTACACCTTCCGGTGGTACCGCGGATCCTACGCCCACGCCGGAAGGCTATATACCGCCCACACCCACTCCGACTCCGGCACCAACCCCGACTCCCGATCTGAGCGGTTTCAGCGACTGGGTGCTTACACCCCTCGCGGAGATCGATTCAGAGGATTCCGTAGTTATCACGATGACGCTTCCCAACAGTACGGTTTATGTTCTGCCGAACAACAGTGGAAGTACGCCGCTTGCTTCGACCATTTCTGTTACGGGCAACCGCCTGACCAGCACCCCCGCTTTGACCTTGCAGTGGAACGTGAAGCCGGAAGGCAGTGGCTATGCGTTCTATGTCTACGGCTCAAACTCCTCGTGGCTCTATACTACCGCCGCGAACACCGGGATTCGTATAGGGGCAGGGTCTACAAAGGAATGGGTTCTGAATAGCAGCGGCTTGAAATTCACAGGCACTTCGCGCTACCTCTGCGTATATACGGGCACGCCGGACTGGCGTTCATACAATGTGGGCTCCATCACGCCCGGAACGCTCGGTTTTTATGTGAAATCAGCAAACGCTCCGACGCCCACGCCAACACTCACGCCAACGCCAACACCACCGACTACACTTCGTGGCGACGCAAACTGCGATACCTCTGTAAACGCTGCCGATGCCGCACTGATTCTGCGTTGGCTCGCGGGTCTCAGCGACATTTCAGAACAGGGCTTATTGAACGCCGAGGTGACGGATGATGGTGTAGTGAACGCCGCAGACGCCGCTAAAATACTGCGCTGGCTAGCCGGACTTGTAGATATCCTATAGGTAGTAATCGAATATAAAGGCGTTTCAAAAGTGGGACGTCTTTGTTTTGTTTATAGATTCAAAGATATTGACGGGTTGATTGCAATCAGCCCGCTATCAATTGGCAGATAACCTTCTTTCGTTAATCGGAACAATAAAAATTGATTCTCAATTAGCTACCCTTGATAATTGAAATGGCGGATAACAGTCCGACTATGAATATTAAGGAGTTTTGAGGAACAATGAAATTGGATGCACTAATTGACCAAATTCTTTGTATAACCAAGGAATGGGGTTACACAGAAGGCACATGGAAACACGCTATCCGTAACGGAAGGTTTAGTTCCTTGCGACAGTACTTTGAAAGCAAGGGCACTGACGAATTTGACATTGGAATCGCGCGTGAATACATGACTGCTATGCAGAAATGGTACGAAAACGGCGAAATATCCTATAGCCGCTGTACACACCTGAAGAAACAGGCTGTTTGGTTTATTGAAGTTTATGAAACGGGCGAATTGCAGTGGAAAAATCGTGATAGAAACAAAATCGTAGTCAACCAATATTTTGAGAACATGTTGCACGAATACATCACTTCAAAGAAAGCAGGGTTGACCAAGGACAGGCTTGCGTCATTAAAATCGGTCACAATGCAGCTGCTTGATTATCTCCATAATGTCAAGGGGTACAATGATTTTTCTTGTCTTATGCATCGGGATGTTCATGGATTTATCGAATTTATTGCACAAAGATACAAGAGCAGGCTTGATAATGTTGTATTTTACATAAGGCATTTTCTGATATACCTTTACGAACAAAATATCCTCACCACTGATCTATCCCAGTCACTTCAAACGCCGATACAAAAGCGTGTAAGAGTTCTTCCCTGTCTTTCACATGACGACACGAACAAAATACTGGCTCAACCGGACAGGAGCACGCCAAAAGGAAAGAGAGATTTCGCAATATTGGTTTTGGCACGAGATACTGGCTTGCGCAGGGGTGATATTGCAAATCTAAAATTTGCAGACTTTGACTGGAGGAAGGGAACTCTCACAATAATACAAAATAAGACCAAAAATCCGCTGACACTACCCCTTGTGCCGACTGTGGAGCATGCGGTTGCCGACTATATCTTGAACGGTCGTCCAAAGTCAAAAGCTTCGAATGTTTTCCTGCGGCAGTACGCACCACACCTCGGAGTAAGTCCACAAAATATAGGTATAATCTTTCGGAACTACATGCTTGCAGCAGGGATCGAACATGTTCCATATGACGGCAAAAGCATACACGCCCTGCGTCGATCAATCGCTTCGTGGATGCTTGAATCTGAAATACCCCTTGAAACCGTGTCGCAAATATTAGGTCATAAGGATATGGATTCCGCAAAGCGATATCTCTCCTTTGATGATGCCAACCTCAAGAGGTGCGCTTTATCTTTGCACGGCATCGAAGTGAGAAAGGGGGGATTGTTTTGAAGATTCTCAAAAGTCATTTCAAAACTCGCATAGAAAATATGATAAAACACAAAGAAGCATTGGGTTTTTCCGCATCGAGCTACCTTGTCTATTTGCGTAGATTTGACGAACATTGCCAGTCCAGATTCCCTGACGAGCAAGAGCTGACAAAAGAACTTGTCATGTCTTGGGCAAGGAAGCGGGATTCCGAAACAATAAACTCTTTAAACCGCAGACTGGCGGCCATACGCGAGTTTGCCAGATATTTGGTGAGCATTGGAGAACCGGCTTATGTCTATCCGCAAAAGATGTCGCCACCGCAAACACGGTATATACCACATATATTTACGGATTATGAGCTATCTATGTTCTTCAAAGGTGCGGACAGTTTTGATGAATCTCCTGACGACGTCCTACACCAGTATATCGTGCCAGTGATCTTCCGTATTACTTATTGTTGTGGGCTACGACCATCCGAGGGCAGGCTGATTAAAACCAACGATATTGATTTTGATACAGGAAGGGTATATATCCGAGAATCAAAACGACATAAAGACCGGACGATTATGTTTTCCGACGATATATTACACTTATGTAATGCTTATAACACCATCTTGAATAGAACGATAGGCTCCAGCGAATATTTTTTCCCAGATATGCATGGGCAACCCCGTGAGCACAAATGGCTAATATGCCAATTCAAAAAATGCTGGGAAGTCTCCGGCATCTCAGAATTTGATAACCCGCAGGCAAGAATTTATGATTTTCGCCACACTTTCGCTACTCGTTGGTTTCAAGGTTGCATAGACCGAAATGATGATTTGTACAGCCTGCTACCATATTTGAGCGCATATATGGGCCATAGTAATTTTTCCAATACAGCTTACTATATTCATTTGCTTCCCGATCGGCTAAAAGCTTCACCATCTATCGACTGGTATACATTTTCAAACCTAATACCGGAGGTGGAGTCGTGAAAAAGCTGAAAGACGAAAGGCTGTTCTTCTTCATTCGTGAGTTTTTAACGGTATATCTCCCTAAACAACGAGTATGCAGCCCAAATACGATAAAATCTTATAAGGAATCCTTAAATTTGCTGTTCTGCTTTCTGCAAAGCGAAAAATCCATGTCACCATTTGACGTTACATTTGAAACGTTAAACTCGCAAATGATACTTGATTTCCTAAATTGGTTAGAGTACGCGCGGCATTGCAGTGTATCCACGCGCAATCAACGATTTTCAGCTATACGGGCGTTTTTCAACTATGCTGCAAAAATGGAAATAACTTTGGTCAATTGTCAGAACGAGATTCATAAAATTCCAGCAAAGAAGAACTCGGAATCAGCCCATAAAGTAGAGTTCCTTTCAGAAACAGCACTCAAAACAATTTTGAGCGAACCCAATACTGCAAAACTTAAGGGTATTCGGGATCTGTTTTATATGATCCTTCTTTATGATTCAGGGGCCAGAAATCAAGAATTGTTGGACTTGAAAGTGAAAGATGTTGATGCTACCACGAAACACGCCCAAATCAATGTTATGGGGAAAGGAAGAAAGCCCAGATCTATTCCGATTATGGATAAAACGGCAAGCCACTGCATTAAATATCTCAGCCTATTCCACGACAGTGAGAAAGACAAGAACCAGTATTTATTTTATACGATACGCCATGGCCAGAAACAGCAGATGTCCGATGACAATGTAGCCAGATTTATAAGGTTATATGCAGAGTCTGCAAAATTAAAATGTCCTGAAATTCCGGCCAAAGCACATCCGCACTTATTTAGGCACACTCGGGCGATGCACCTTTACCGGGGTGGAATGCCGCTTGCTTTATTGGCGGAATGGTTAGGCCACGCCCAACTCGAAACCACGCTTATTTACGCACACGCAGATACAGAAATGAAACGCCGCGCCATCCAAAAAGCAACTGCCCCGTCAAGTCCGGTAAATATCGAACATGAAATGATAAAGACTTGGAAGAACGACGAGGATTTACTGCTGCGACTCTACGGTTTGAACTAATACTTTATTATCCCGATTTATATGTCGCAAACTGGCTGATGTTCTGCTCACTGCGTATAAATCGGGATAACCTTTTTATCGGGATAATCAGCATTATTCCGATATCGGAATAATGCAGATACAAGCTATATCAACCTCCCCTGGGGCGAAAAGCCCAATCCCAAGAGCTTCGCCGGGGGCGACCTCGCGGGCATCACGGCAAAGCTGCCCTATATCCGCGACCTGGGCGCGAGCGCACTCTATCTCACGCCCATCTTCCTCTCGCCGTCCAACCATAAGTACAACACAAGCGATTATCTGACCATAGACCCGCAGTTCGGCACGGAGACAGACCTCAAAAACTTAGTCACCCGCGCCCACGCGTTGGGCCTGCGTGTCGTATTGGATGCCGTCTTCAACCACTGCGGCGAAAACCTCGTGCAATTTCAGGACGTATTGCGCCACGGGAGAGCCAGCGAATTTCACGACTGGTTCTTTATCGACGGGGACAAACCCACCAAGGAACCGCTGAATTACCGCTGTTATGGCCCCTGCCCCTATATGCCCAAGCTGAATACAAGCAATCCCGCCTGCCGCGCCTACGTTCTGCGCGTGGCAGCGCATTACATAACAGAATTCGGCATAGACGGCTGGCGCTTAGACGTCGCGGACGAGATGCCCCACGAATTCTGGCGCGATTTCCGCAGGGCGGTCAAGTCCGCCAAACCCGATGCGGTCCTGATCGGCGAAAACTGGCACGATGCGCACAGCTTCCTCCAAGGCGACCAGTTCGATAACTCTATGAACTATGCCTTCACCAAGGCCTGCATCGAATATTTCGCCGAGCAATGTATAGACGAGCAAACGCTTGCCAACCGCCTGAACGCCGTATGGATGCGCTATCGCGAGGACGTCTCCCTCGCCATGTTTAACCTGCTCGACAGCCACGATACGCACCGCTTTATCACGCTCTGCGGCGGCGACCCGGCACGCCTGCGCGCCGCGCTGGCCCTGCTCTTCCTGTACCCCGGCTCCGCCAGCGTCTATTACGGGACGGAGCTCGATATGCACGGCGGCTATGATCCCGACTGCCGCCGCTGTATGGACTGGGGCCGTGAACCGGGCGAGACCGCCGTCCTCATCCGCCGCCTGGCCGCGCTGAAAGCGCGCGAACCCGTCGCCACGGGCGCGCCGCGCATCTATGCGCAAAACGGCAGCTTCTATCTGGAACGCAGCAGCGCCGACCGCCGCGTCACCCTCACCCTCCGCAACCGCGAATTTGAAGTCAAGGAGGAGTTGCTATGAAAAAAACCATCCCGGCCATCACCGCGCATATATTGGCCATCGCCCTGCTCCTGCTATATTTCGGCGGCGTCTTCGGTGTGCGGAACATCCCAAGCGCTGGGCCGGAAAGCACGGAAGCCCCGGATATCTATGCCCGCTTCACGGGCGAATTGGAGCACAACGTCACCCTGCGCGTGCTGGAAAACGATACGGCTGTGCGGCAGGGCTATTTCGCCTATCTGCTGGAAGCGTTCAACGCGGAATACGCGCAATACGGCATCGTTGCCGTCGACGCGAACATGGATGAGTATTCCGACTTAGAAAACGACGGCCCCTACGGCTATGGCCCCGATGTGCTGTATCAGGCGAACGATCAGGTCATGCAATATCCCGAGGGCAAGCACATCCTGCCCCTGCCCGTGGACAGATTGGAATGCTTCGCGCAGGTGGATGAGAGCGCGTGGGAGGTCTACGCCGCGGCGGACGGGCTCATTTATGGCGTCCCCGTCAATATCCAGGCCCCCGTGCTCTATTACCGCAAGGATATGCTCCCCGAAAACTGGGAACAGGATTGGGATGCAAACCAAAACGGTATCCCCGACTTCACCGAGGACTGGTCCGAGCTCTATGCCTACAGCCAACAGATTCGCGAGGAATCGGGCGGCCAAAAATTCGGCTATATGAAATCCCTCTATGACGTATATTTCGCTTCCGGCTATCTCTTCTCCTATGGTGGCTATGTCTTCGGCGAGGGCAACGATACCAAGGATATCGGCTTTGCGGCGAAGGGCGCGGTAACGGGCGCGGCTATCATACGCCAGCTGGCAACCCTCATGAACGAGGATTGCATAGACGTCACCGTCACCAGCACCGCCTACAGCAAGATCGCGTCCGGCGAATATTTCGCCACAATGACCACGCCCGACGTCTATACCCTCTTCCTGCGCGACCTCCAGCTGGCCTATCAGCGGGAGGGCTTATCCGAGTCGGACGCGCTGCAAAAGGCGACGGAGAATCTAATCGTCAGCTCCGTACCCACCCTGCCCGCCAGCGGCGACCTGACCGACAGAAGCGGCCCGCGCATCCCCTGCAAGATGATGGGCGGGGTCAACGGCTATGCCGTCTCCTCCTATACTAAGTCCCCGAACGCCGCGCTGGCCTTTGTCGATTTCGCCACGCAATACGAGTGTCTGCTGCAGCGCAACGCCTATCTCGGCATCACCCCCGCGCGGCGGGACGCGGCGGACGCAATCGGTGGGCTCACCCAAATCGTCAACCTGGCGCTGGCGGAGGGCAACCTCATCATCATGCCCTCGGTGCGCGCGACGGGGCAGATTTGGATCCCCATGCAGACCCTGTTCTCCGACATCGCCAAGGACCCGTTCCGCCTGCCGGGCGAACAGAAATATACGAGCATGGAAGCCCTGCAGGAAGGTCTCGAAAAGGCAAGCCGGCAGGTCTATGACGCCATCTGGACTCTACAATAGGGGAGGTAGGGAATGTTCAAAGCTATCAAAAACGGCAACGGCAAGGTCGCACTCTCGACCCTCTGCATGGGCTTGGGGCAGCTCTGCTATAGGCAGATAGGCAAGGGCCTGCTCCTGCTCCTGATCCAAATCTCGGGCATCGCCTTCTTCGTCGCGACGGGCGGCGCCTGGCTGCGCGGCTTCTTTACGCTCGGCACAATCAAGGCCAACCCCGCGGCGGGCATCGCGGGCGACAACTCCGTCATCATGCTGATACTCGGCATCTTCGCCTGGCTCTTGGTCGCCGTCTATTTCTTCTGCTGGCGCGCGAATATCAAGGATGTATACGCCACCCAACTCGCCGTGGAAAAGGGGGAAAAGCCCTCCCGCTTCGGCGCGGACCTCCAATCCCTGTTCAACCGCAATTTCCACAAAGCCGCGCTCTTCCTGCCCCTTTTGGGCGTATTGGTCTTCACCATCATCCCCATCCTGTTTATGATGCTCATCGCCTTCACCAACTATGGCGGCGAGATCGTCCCGCCCGAATTGGTGCGCTGGACCGGGTTCGAGAGTTTTAAGCGGCTTGTCACGCTCAAGGAGGTGGCCCCCACCTTTGGCCGCATCCTCAGCTGGAACTTTCTCTGGGCTGTCGCGTCCACCGCGCTCAACTATTTTCTCGGCCTGCTCCTGGCCATCCTGTACAACAAAAAGTGCGTGCGCGGCAAGGCCATATGGCGCGCCTTCCCGATCCTCGCCTATGCCGTGCCCGGTTTTATCACGCTCCTGGCTTTCAAGTTCATGTTCTCCTATGGCGGCCCCATCAACCAGCTGCTCACCGCGCAGGGGCATCGCGCAATTGGCTTCCTCGATCTGGACGCGCGCTGGATGGCGCGGGGCATAGGCCTGTTCGTCAACGCGTGGATCAGTATCCCAAGCTCCATGCTGCTGGCCACGGGCATACTCAGCAACGCCGACCGCGGCATCTATGAGGCCGCGACCATAGACGGCGCGTCCGCCTATAAACAGTTCACCAAGCTCACATTGCCCTATGTCCTCTTCGCCACGCTGCCCGTGCTGATCACGCAGTTCATCGGCAATTTCAACAACTTCGGCATCTTCTATTTCCTGCGCGGCGGTCTGTATATGGATGGCTATTTCCTCGCTTCGGACACAGATTTGCTCATCAACTGGCTCTATAACCTCAGCATAGACCAGAGCTATTATTCCATCGGTGCGGCGATCAGCATCGTCATCTTCGCCATCACCTCCGTGATCTCGCTGGCCGTCTATATCCTATCCCCATCCTACAGACAGGAGGAGACCTACCGATGAAAACCAACGCCAAAGCGCGCTTCCTCAAGGGCATGGACGCGTCCCTGACCTATCTCATCCTGATCGCGGTCGCGCTCATCTTCGCGTTCCCCTGTTTCTGGCTCATACTCGCCAGCTTCTCGGCCTCGGGCTCCATCTATTCGTTCTCGGGCTTCTTCCCAAAGAGCTATAGTTTCGCCAGCTTTCAAACCCTCTTCACCGACACGGGCATGTACGACTATCCCCGCTGGTTCGGCAACACGCTCTTTATCGCCGTGGGGGCCTGCATGCTCGGCACCCTCCTCGTCACACTCACCGCCTATGTCATGAGCCGCTTCCGCTTCCCCACGCGCAAGGCGATGATGAAGGGCACCCTCGTACTCGGCATGTTCCCCTCCTTTATGAGTATGACCGCGGTCTATCTCCTCGCCACGCAGTTCAATCTGATCAACAGCCACTGGGCGCTGATCCTCATCTACAGCGCGGGCGCGCCCATGGGCTATATGGTGCAAAAGGGCTTCTTTGACACGATACCCCAGGCGATTGACGACGCGGCCCGTCTCGACGGCGCGAACAATCTCACCATCTTCACGCGCATCACGCTCCCGCTCTCTCTGCCCATGATCGTCTACACAGCCCTGACCAGTTTCGCCTGGCCCTGGAGCGACTTTATCCTCCCCAAACTCATTCTCAAGGAAAAGAGTCTCTACACGGTCGCCGTCGGCCTGATGTCCCTCGGCGAAACCGAATTCGCCCGTTTCGCCGCCGGATCGGTCTTTATAGCTGTCCCCATCGTAGTCCTATACTTCTGCCTGACCCGTTTCCTGATCAGCGGCGTCTCGGCAGGCTCAGTTAAGTAGGGGCGCAATATATTGCGCCCTGATGGAGCATATGAAACCCGGAGGAGGGCGCAATATATTGCGCCCCTACTATTGCCATCCCCCCCATTCATATGATAAACTTCCTCCATGAAAACCTACGACATCGCCGGATTCTCCGTACAGCTGGTACACAAATATCCCTATACCGCGCAGCTATGCCGCGACTATGAGATCGACTGCGCTGCGCCGGACTTCGTGTTGCGCACAAACAATGAAGAGATCGAGGCGGAGATGGCCCTCTGCGGGCGCAATGCCGGGAGTTGCGAAGCCGTCGTCCTCTATCGCAAACTCTGCAACCAACTGCCCGAGCTGAACGCCTTCGTCCTGCACGCCGCTGTCGCGGAGACGGACGGCCGCGGTCTCGCCCTCCTCGGCGCAAGCGGCGCGGGCAAGTCCACGCATATGCGCCAGTGGATGCAATATTTCCCCGACAAGGTGCGTATCATCAACGGCGACAAGCCCATCGTTCGCATGCGGGACGGGGAGTTCTGGGCCTATGGCACCCCCTGGGCGGGCAAGGAGCATTGGCAGCGCCGCGCCTGCGCCCCCCTCGCCGCGCTGGTCTTTGTGGAGCAGGCCAAGGAGAACAAAATACGCCGTCTCAGCACCGAGGAATTGCTCCCGCGCATCTTTTCGCAGATCTTATTACCCACATCCGAAGTCTCCGGCGAAAAACTGCTGGAAATGCTGGATCTCTTGGTTTGCAGCATTCCGGCCTATGTCCTGCACTGCGACATTTCAAAGGCGGCGGCGGAACTCTCATTCAACACCATAACAGGAGGATTCAAATGAAAATCAAACCGGGCTTTATCTTGCGCGACATAGACGGCCAGAGCGTCGTCATCCCCGTCGGCGCGGCGGCGCGCTTCAATGGCATGATCACCCTGCGCGGCACAGGCAAATTCCTGTGGACGCAACTGCAAAGCGACCAAACGGAGCAGACCCTATTGGCCGCCGTACTCGCCACCTACGAGGTTCCCGAAGAAACGGCGGCGGCAGATATTCAGAATTTCCTTATAGCCCTGCGCGACGCGGAACTGCTTTGCGAATAGCAGAAAGGATCCCATATGGAACAGACAGCGATCACGGCAATCCGAATCACAGCCGCGCAGGCCATCCAAAAGGCCAACAGCGGGCATCCGGGCATGGCGATCGGCAGCGCGCCCGCGGCCTATACGCTCTGGAAGCAGATGCGGCACAACCCCCAAAACCCGCATTGGGCAAACCGAGACCGTTTTGTCCTCTCCTGCGGGCATGCTTCCGCGCTGGAATATGCCCTGCTCCATTTCTTCGGCTATGGGCTGACGATGGAAGACCTCAAACAGTTCCGCCAGCTCGGCAGCAAAACCCCCGGCCACCCGGAATACGGCCACACCCGCGGCGTCGAAGCCACCACAGGCCCCTTGGGGCAGGGCTTTGCAATGGCGGTCGGTATGGCGATGGCCGAAGCGCATAAGGCCGCCGTCTATAACCGCGAGGGCTATCCGATCGTGGACAACTATACCTATACCATGCTCGGTGACGGCTGCATGATGGAGGGCGTCGCGTCGGAAGCCGCCAGCATGGCAGGCACCCTGCGACTCGGCAAGCTGATCGCATTATATGACAGCAACCGCATCACCATCGAGGGCGATACGGATATCACCTTCCGCGAGGACGTGGCCGCGCGCTTCGCCGCCTATGGCTGGCAGGTACTCGACGTGCCCGACGGGGAGGATACGGCGGCGCTGGCGGCGGCAATCGCGGAAGCGAAAGCCGAAGCGGGCAAGCCCACGCTCATCATCTATCACACCGTCATTGGCGTCGGCACGCCCGTGGCGGGCACGGCCAAGGCCCACGGCTCTCCCCTCGGCGCGGCGGGCATGCTGGCCATGCGCGCGCACTACAATTGGCATCACCCCGATTTCGATGTGCCGCAAGAGATATATGACCACTACAATACCCTGACCACCCCCGGCACAGAGGCGGAAGCGGATTGGAATGCGCTCTTTGCCCGTTACGCCAAAGAATATCCCGAACTCGCCGCGCAGTGGCAACAGGATCACGCGCCCAATCTGCCCATAGACCTCCTGCAAGACGAAGCCTTCTGGCATTTTGAGGGCAAGGCTGCCTCGCGGGTCAGCAGCGGCGAAATTTTGAACCGTCTCGCGGCGCGCCTGCCCAATCTCTTTGGCGGTTCCGCCGACCTCGCGCCCAGCAACTGCACCTATCTCAAAGGCTTGGGCGACTACTCCGCCGAGAACTACGCAGGAAAAAACCTCCACTTCGGCATACGCGAATTCGCAATGGCGGCTGCCTGCAACGGCATCGCGCTCTACGGCGGACTGCGCACCTTCTGCGCCACCTTCTTTGTCTTCGCAGACTACCTGAAGCCCGCCCTGCGCCTGTCCGCGCTGATGGGCCTGCCCGTCATCTATGTCCTGACCCACGACAGCATAGGCGTCGGCGAGGACGGCCCCACCCACCAGCCCATCGAGCAATTGGCCATGCTCCGCGCCACGCCCAACACCCTGATGTTCCGCCCGGCGGACGCGCGCGAGGTGGCGGCAGGCTATATCGCCGCGCTCACGCATAGCGGCCCCACGGTGTTGGCGCTCTCCCGTCAAAACCTGCCCCTCTATGAAAACAGCGGCCCCGCCGCCCTGCAAGGCGCCTATATACTCCGTGAGCCCAAGGGAACACCCGACGTTATCCTGATGGCCAGCGGTTCCGAATTGGAACTGCTCTATAAGGCCGCCGACCTGCTCTCCGTGCAGGGCTATACCGCGCGCATCGTGTCCATGCCCTGCTGGGAGCTCTTTGAAGCGCAGAGCCCCGCATACCGCGAAAGCGTGCTCCCCAAATCCATACGCACCCGCGTGGCGGTGGAAGCGGCGATCCCATTCGGCTGGGAGCGCTACACGGGGGACAACGGCAAAATCATCGCCCTAACAGGCTTCGGCGCATCCGCTCCCGCCGAACAGCTCTACGCCCACTTCGGCCTGACAGGCGAAGCCATAGCCAAAGCGGCATTGGAAACCATAAAATCATGAAACCCGGCGTATTTTCCGCCTTATATTTATTCGCGGGGACAGTCCTGTTGGTCGGCGTCTCGCTTGTAATGCATTTGTTCCACAGCTTCGGACTGCACGGTCTGGCCAAACGTCGCGGCATCAAGGGTTACGGTTGGTCTTGGATGCCTGTCGCTAAGATTTTTATGCAGGGCAGGATCGCGGACGATTGCAACCTGCAAACAGGACACAAAAAGACATACTACAGGTATATTCTATTATTCCTGTGGAGTGGATTCTTGATAGCGTCTCTCGTCTACTGCCTTTTATATGCATATTGGACACTTCGGGCCTTTGACGAGATGGCGATTTTCCTTGAACTTACTTTTTATGACCAATTTGGTGCAGCGAAGATCTTTTTGGGTTTGGCATTCGCGATCGGCACAGTGTTTCTGATTTTCTACTATATAGCGCTGCATAAACTATATAAATCATGTGCAAGGCATCATACTGCATTATTTGTGCTATCCATCATATTCCCGATTATAATACCCTTTGTTATTATCGTGATCGGCAGGGGCGAATCATGATCCTGTAGGCCGGAGCAGG
>WREI01000053.1 GCA_009779405.1 Clostridiales bacterium | reverse complement strand
TTTTCTTGACCCATTCCTGCCACCTCCGTTGCTTTTCGTCTTGCAACTTACAGTGTATCGGATTCCGCTGCGCATGGGTCGCTTTTTATTTCTCTTTGGGCAGTTTATTTTACAACTTGCCTTCCAATTCTATCCTACAATCCTGCCGAATATTGTTAGGAAACAAGACATAAAGGAATGGTTCTATATGAAAAATATATGGAGAAACGCATTGTTGGTATGCTTGGGTTTGGGCATCCTGCTCGTTAGCCGAGCAGCATCTGCGATTTGGATTCAGGTTGGCCCGAATTTCGGGGACGGTTTCGAGTTGGTGATCGGCGAGGTGCGCGAGGTGTATGTTTCCATGGAGAGCTGGACCTATGGGGAGACGCCGAGCGAACCGATCGTTACGATTAAGGACAGTTCTCTGCTGTATCTGGAAGAATTGGAGCGGGAAATTCCCGAACAAATAAAGGATCTGGAAGCGAATATGGACGCGGGCGACGAAGCACATATGGCGAACCTGCGGGGCATGCAGCAGGCCTTGCAGAATGTGAAGGACGCCATTGCGTATCATAAGAATACGCTTGCCAACGCGATAGTTCTCATGGAGGAGCCGCCGCCAACGGATGCCGAATCGAGGATCAGGGACACGGATATGGCGACTGAGATGAATGACCCGGAACCACGCAAGGTGGAGGTATACATTTCGTATGTGAAGGATGTTTTCTCAAAAAAGCTGACCAATGAGACACTGGGTTTGCTGTTGGAGTCGGGGCTGATACCAGACACGGATATATTGTATGAAAAGCCGACCGCGCCGGGGGCGTATATCGTGATTGCGACCGTCTATGAATCGAATTTGCTGCAACTGTTGGATGGCGGCATGCGGGTCAATAATGCTGCGGATGACGCCGCGGGGCTTGCAGTGCATGCAATCAGGGGCATAGATCACTTCAATATTTATGGGGATGTATCGGTTCCGCGGACGGGGGATACCGGCGCAGTGAGGATTATGGTGGGTTTGGTGATTCTGTCGGTTGCTGTTGTTTTGATAAGCGCGAAAGGCGCGAAAAACACGAAAAGGGTGTCGGTTTGAGCTTTACGGTTTATGTTTATCGTAGGCTTGGATGATGCGGCCTACGAGTTCGTGACGTACTACGTCCTTGTGGGTCAGGCGTATGGTGGCGATGCCGGGTACATCTTCGAGGATGCGCAAGGCGTGGATGAGACCGCTCTTGCGGTCGGGCGGGAGGTCAATTTGCGTAATATCGCCCGTGACGACGATGCGGCTGCCCTCGCCGAAGCGGGTTAGGAACATTTTCATCTGTTCGATAGAACAGTTTTGCGCTTCGTCGAGGATGATATAGGCGCGGTTCAATGTGCGGCCGCGCATATAGGCCAGCGGCGCGACCTCGATGGCGCCGCGCTCCATCAGCGATTTATAGGTTTCCAAGCCGAAGAATTCTTGCAATGCGTCGTAGAGCGGGCGCAGATAGGGATCTACCTTGTTTTGCAGGTCGCCGGGCAAAAAGCCGAGCTTCTCCCCCGCTTCCACCGCGGGGCGCGTGAGTACGATGCGCTCCACTTCCTTGTTTTTATAGGCCAGCACCGCCATCGCCACGGCCAGATAGGTCTTGCCCGTACCCGCGGGGCCGACGCCGAAGACCAGCTCATGCTCTTTCAGCGCGTTGATATATTTCTTCTGCCCCAGCGTTTTACACTTGACCGTGCGGCCACGGGCGGTGAGGGCGACCACATCGCCCATAATGTCGGAGATGCGGTCAGCATTGCCCTCCTTGGCCAGATCGATGGCATAGCGGATGCGCCCGCGGTTGATTTGCTCGCCCGCGCGCTGCATCAGCAATAGTTTTTCCAATACGGCGCGGCAGAGCGCGACCGCTTCCTCCGTGCCTTCGATTTGGATACCCTCCTGCCCGACGCGGATGCGAGTCTTGGTCTCCTCCTCAAAGATATAGAGGTTCTCATCGAACACACCCAGAATGCCGCGCGTGTCGTCCATGGTTTCGAGTTCTATGAAGGCGGTGGTTTTTGTTTCTGACATATTCCTATCCATACATTAGTTTTAGTATCCACGCCACGAGCCGCGTGGGGAGCAGGCGGTTCAGCAGGGCGATCAGTTTGTAGGCGAAGCCTATGGTGTAGAGCGGGGCGGGCTTTTTCTTGCGGGCGATTTTGTAAATGGCGCGGGCTATGGTGCTTGGAGGCATGCCGCTCTGCTCGTCTTTCTCCATTTTGGAGACGGAGAGGGCTATGCGTTCGCCGTAGATATCCGCGCCTGCGGGGGATTTTTCGCGCGCGGCGGTGAAGCCTGTTTTTACATCGCCCAATTGGATGGCACTCAGGTATACGCCGAAGGGCTGCATTTCCAGCGCCGCCGCGCGGGAGAAGGCGGCGATGGCGGCTTTTCCCGCGGAATAGTGCGCCTGAAAGGGTATTGGCAGCACGCCCGCGACGGATCCGGTGAAGAGGATATTGCCATAGCCCTGTTCGCGCAGGTATGGGGCGGCGGCGCGGAAGGTGCTCACCGCGCCGAGATAGTTTACGCGGAACTGCTTAACCGCTTCGGCGTATGCCGTGCATTCCGCCGCGCCGGAGATGCCGAAGCCCGCATTGCAGAGCACGGTGTCTATACGGCCAAATGCGGCGTAAATATCCGCAAAGGTGCCTATAAGGGCGGCTTCGTCGGTGACGTCCACGCCATAATGGATGATCCCCTCCCCTCCCTTTCCGCTGCGGGAGAGTTCGCAGACCGCCCAACCGCGCGCGGCGAAAAACTGTGCCGTGGCAAGGCCTATGCCAGAGCTGCCGCCCGTGAGGACGAGTACCTTTTTTATTTTATCCATTTTTCTCTTTTCCTATTATGTCTGCCAGGATATCCATGGCTTCGTCCAAGAGCGGTTTGGTGAGGGTCGCCATATAGCTGGTGCGCAACAGGCACTCGTTGGGCGCGACGGCGGGCGGCAGTACGGGGTTGACATAGACGCCCGCATCATAGATTTCGATGGCTTTGTGCAGGGTGTTCTCCATGGTGTACGTGAAGATCGGGATGATGGGCGTGGCGGAGGGGCGTATGACGAGACCGCGCGCGGAGAGACCAGAACGGGCATAGTCCGCAAGACCCAGCAGTTTTTGCGGCAATTCGGGATGCGCGATGAGGTGGCGCAAAGCCGCCAGCGCCGTGGCACAGCAGGCCGGGGTCATACTGGCCGAGAAAATGAAGGGACGGGAAGTGTGGCGCACATAGTCCGCGACTTTCAAAGAGGAGGCCATATAGCCGCCGAGGGAGGCCAGCGACTTGCTGAAGGTACCCATATAGATATCCACCTCGTCCTCCAGCCCGAAATAGCTGGCGGTGCCGCGCCCGCCCTCGCCCAGCACGCCGAGCCCGTGGGCATCGTCCACCATGACGCGCGCACCGTATTTGCGCGCGAGCGCGACAATTTCGGGCAACTTTGCAATATCGCCGCCCATGGAAAACACGCCATCCGTAACGATCAGGATGCCCGCGCTCTCCGGCACTTTTTGCAGGGTCTTTTCCAGATCGCCCATATCGTTGTGGCGATAGCGCAGCATAGTGCCATAGGAGAGCTTGCAGCCGTCATAGATGCTGGCATGGTTCTCGCGGTCGCAGAGCACATAGTCTGTGCGGCCCACGATGGCGGAGATGATGCCAAGGTTGCTCTGAAAGCCCGAGGAGAAGGTGGTGACCGCTTCCTTGCGCAGAAAACGGGCCAGTTCCGCTTCCAGCTCCAAGTGCAGCTCCAGGGTACCGTTCAGAAAACGGGAACCGGAGCAGCCCGAGCCGTATTGCTCGAACGCGTGTATGCCCGCCGCGACAACGGAGGGCTCCGTGGTGAGACCAAGATAATTGTTCGAGCCGAGCATGATGCGGCGCTTGCCCTCCATCATCACCTCCACGTCTTGTCGCGATTCGAGGGCGTGGAAATAGGGATAGATATTGGCTTCGCGCAGATTGTCGGTGGTGCGGTAGTTGTAAGCTTTTTTGAAAATATCCAAGCGGTTATGCGTCCTTTCTTGTGGTACGGAAGGTATTTTATCATTATTGCTTGGGATAAGTCAAATCATTCTGCTTTCAACAATAGCGGCGATATGCGCTACCACATCTTCCAGTGTGAGTAGCTCCCCGCTACGTGGAACAGCGCGCCAAAACGCCTGCAATTTAGGATCGGGATTCTCTTGCGCCGCGGCAATGGCAAGCGCAATTTCCCGGCGCACATCGTCTATGCATTTGCCCTCATCTTGGGCAATCTTCTGCAAAACCTCCGCGACTCTTTTTGTGTTCACTTTGATACAGCTCCTCTTGTTCGACTAATCTAACAAGACTAATTATATCTTATTTGCCCAATATAACAAGTATAAACTGAAAAAATCAAATAGCGATTCGGCGGAGGGCAAAATGGAATACGGAACAATAAAAATAAAACTAAACGAACTTATAGAGCAAACCGGAATAAGCAAAAACAAGTTAAGCCATAAGGCCGAAATGCAGCGTTCGCAAATCAACAACTATTGCAAAAACGAAATAGCCAGACTGGATATTGACGTTTTGGCGCGGATATGCACGGTGTTTGAATGCAGCATCGGCGATCTGCTGGAGTTTGTGCCATATGAAAAGCCCGGGGAGGGCAAATAACCAATTTTACGATACCGACATAGCGGATTCGCCATTGTAATCAGGCGCGGGACGATTGCAAACGACTCCGCAGGAGACGTTGCGTTCCCTACAGCTCTGCGATTTTTTCGAGCTCCTGAATAAAAACGGCTAATGTGTGCAGCCATTTTCTATACATAAGCGATACCCCTTGTGCTTGGTTATCAAGAGAATCATACCACGCGGAGGTAGTGTTTACAATAACGAAAAACGCAAAGTGTGGACAAACAAGGGCTTTTACGTTATAGTGTTTTATACGAGAACAAAAACAATGCAAAGGGAGAGATCATGCTAAAGAACAAAAAGCGAGAGTTTCTTTACGCGCTCAGTGTTTTTGGGCCAAACCTGATATTTACGATGCTGATGGCTTACTTTACAAGCGCTGTCAATCCGCAAAATTTGCGCAAGGACATCGCGCTTTGGGCGTGGATGCAACAGGGTGGCGTGTATGCCGTACCCATCGTTATGACTTCGATATTCGGGATTCTGTTTACCGTGGGACGCGTGTTTGACGCGCTGATAGACATTCCGCTGGCCGCAAAACTTGACAGAATGCACAACAAGTATGCACGCCTTAGGCGACCGATCCTTCTTTCGATAGTCCCCTTGATGATCAGTGCCGTTGCGCTTTGCCTGCCGCTCACCTTAACCCCCAACAGCGCGTTCAACACGTTTTGGTTTTTCGCGGTTCTGATCATTTTCTTCTCCGCCTATACGCTTTCCATGGTTGCGTTTTACAGCGGCCTTTCCGGCATCTGCACAGACCGCGCGCAACGCGCGAGGGTTTCTTACTATAAATCCTTTATTGACACCGTTCAATATGCCCTGGCCTATGCGCTGACCCCACTTATTTTGTCCGCGCTACGGGGTTCGGGGCTCAATGTGATGCATATTATCTTGTTCACGACCCCGCTTATGGCAACCTTGTTTATACCTATCATTTTATCAAAAGGGCATAAAGACACGGGCGCAAGCCCGGACCTTATACCCGAAACACAGGAGACCCCTGAAAAAACCGGCATCATTGCAAGCCTTCGCTTCGTGATTACGAACAAGGCATTTTGGTCGTGGATGCTGGTCGCCTTCTCTTATTTTATTGGCTTGCAATTGTTCCTTACCATGCAGAATGAGTTGATTTCGGGGGTGCTGCAGCTGCCCGCCCAATATGCCGCGCTGCTGAACGCCGCCGCATTCGGGCCTGTCCCCATTATGCTTTATTTCTACAACAAGCTCATGCGGAAGAAGGGGATACGCTTTGCCCTTCAAAGCTCTATCCTGGCTTTTGCCGCAGGTATTTTGTGCTTCGCGCTCGGTTCGGCCATGTTTTTTCCCGACTCGATTGCCCCGCGCATCATTATCAACATCATAGGCGGCGTCATATCCAGTTTCTCGATCGGCGCCTTCTTTATGATGGTTCTTATGATTCCTTCTCAGGTCGCGGCGGTTGAACTGAAAGTGATGAAACGCAGAAACAGCGCCATGTATTTTGCGGGCCAGGGCGTTGTAATCGGGGTGGCCGGGGCAATTGCGACCGGAATTCTTGCAGACACCGTGCTTCGGGGCGCGGGTGAAATTCTTGTAGCAACAAGTATGGCCGGGATTGAGGGCGGTATGTATAACCTGCCGCTCGGCGGATTTATCGCCCCGTTTATTGTGGCGTTCTTTAGCCTTGTTGCGTTTGGCGCGGCATATCTGATGCCGAAAAGCTATGATACCAAAACCATAGGAAAGTTGTTTGACGCGAACTATGCTCCCAATGACGAAGATTTGGCAGATTCTGAAATTGTGGAAAAGAGCGGCGCTGTCGAAGCGTAAAACATGTATTTCCCCCTTGCGTCCGCTGCCCGCCCGTGTTATACTGTGCGCACAACAGAATATTTCTCATCGAGAGCGACGGAGGGATCGGGCCCTGTGAAGTCCGCCAACCTTGAAAGGTGGCAAATCCCGCGGCAGACCTTGCGTTTGCCGGAAGATGAGCAGCGCAGGCCGGCTCATCGTGAGTCGGTTTTTCTTTGCAGTGTGGAGTTGCGGTAGGAATCGCAAGCGATTCCTTATTGAAGTTTTAGTATCAGAAATACCGCAGGTATTTCTACCATAACTCCACACTCCACACTCCGCCCCCTCACCCCACCACCTTACCATAAAAAAGGAGCTCAGCCAAAATGCCAAACCATATCTTCACTTCCGAATCCGTGACCATCGGGCATCCCGATAAGCTCTGCGACCAGTTGTCGGACGCCATATTGGACGCCATACTGGCGCAGGATCCCGGGGCGCGCGTGGCCTGCGAATGCGCCGCCACAACGGGGCTTGTGTTGGTGATGGGCGAAGTCACAACCGAGGCCTATGTGGATATACAGGCGATTGTGCGCAAGACCGTCTGCGATATAGGCTATGACCGCGCGAAATTCGGCTTCGACGGCGCGACCTGCGGCGTCATTGTCGCGTTAGACGCGCAGAGTTCCGATATCGCCCTCGGCGTGGACGAGTGTTTGGAGGCCAAGCGGGGCGAGAGCCGCGACCATCTGAACACGGGCGCAGGCGACCAGGGCATGATGTTCGGCTACGCTTGTGATGAGACGGAGAGCCTGATGCCCTTGCCCATACACCTTGCGCACGCGCTCTGCCGCCGCCTGACGCAGACGCGCCAAAGCGGCGCCCTCCCCTACCTCCGCCCCGATGGCAAGGCGCAGGTCAGTGTGGAATATGATGAAGGCAATCGTCCTCTGCGCGTGCATACGGTTGTAGTCTCCTCTCAGCACGACGAAAACGTATCTCACGCGCAATTGGAAGCGGATATACGCCGCGAGGTGGTTGAAGCGGCCATCCCGGAGCACTTGCTCGACGCCGATACGCGCATACTTGTAAACCCCACGGGGCGTTTTGTCATCGGCGGGCCGCACGGGGACTCGGGGCTGACCGGGCGCAAGATCATTGTGGATACCTACGGCGGCTATGCGCGGCACGGCGGCGGCGCGTTCTCGGGCAAGGACCCCACCAAGGTGGATCGGAGCGCATCCTATATGGCGCGCTATATCGCGAAGAATATCGTGGCGGCGGGATTGGCGCGGCGCTGTGAATTGCAGCTGGCCTATGCCATCGGCGTGGCCGAGCCTGTCGCCGTCCATGTGGATACGCAGGGCACGGGCAAAATGCCCGATGATGCGCTGGCACTTTTGGTGCGCAGGGTGTTCGACCTGCGTCCAGCCGCTATCATTGAACAGCTGGATTTGCGGCGGCCCATCTATCTCCCCACCGCGAAAAACGGGCATTTCGGAAATGCGGAATTTCCTTGGGAGAAGACAGACAAAGTGGAGCAGTTGCTGTCGTGATCCTCTGGCTCAACGGCGCGTTTGGGGTTGGGAAGTCGAGCGTTGCGGCGTTGCTGGTGCGGTGTTTGCCTAAGGCGTTTCTTTATGATCCTGAGCAGGTCGGTTATTTTCTGTGGGATTGTTTTCCCGATGGAATGAAGCGGCAGGGTGACTTTCAGCATTTGCCGATTTGGCGGGAGTTTAACTATAAGATTCTGAAGCATATTGCGCAGGGCTATGACGGCGTGATCGTTGTGCCGATGACAATTTGCGTGAAGCGGTATTATGATGAGATTATCGGTGCACTTCGGCGCGACGCCATTGAAGTAAAGCATTTTATCCTTGCCGCATCCAAGGAGACTATTCTGAACCGCCTTGCGCAGAGGGGAGAAGCGGCGGATTGCTGGGCAGCCGCGCAGCTGGATGTTTGCCTGCGGAATTTTCAAACGGATATCGCGGGGGAAATGATAGATACAGATGAAATGGATGTTGAGGGAATCGTTGCGAAGATTCTTTTGCTGACAGGGTGGTAAAACGAATGCTCGTTGATATGCATACACATTTCGGGGGTTCGGTCGGGTTCCGTATGCCGCGGAAAGTGCTGTTGGAGTCCATGCAAAAATACGGCGTGAACTTTTCGCTCACGTCCAATTGCCAATGCGTTGAATGCGACCGAAAGCAGCGCGTACTGCCGCGATTTTTGCAGCGTTCGCAAATCGGGGCAAATCTGAAAGCGATCGAATTCGCGCGCAAAAACAGGGAGCAAATCGGCGCTCTGATTTGGTGCAAGCCGCGCACGGCCCGCGCGGATGAAGCATTTGCGCAAATGATTGCGCAGAACCGCGATGTAATTTATGGCCTGAAATTTCATCCGTACTACAGCGGCGTCCCGTTTGACGACGAGCGGACGGAAGCCTATTTGCAGGTGGCTGAGCGCTTCGGCCTTGCCGTTCTTGTCCATACTGCCACGGAGGACTGCTGTACCCCTCAGCGCGTTTACAATGCGGCCAAAAGGCACCCGAAACTCAACTTTGTAATGGGGCATATGGGCTTGGGATCGGATAATCGGGAGGCCATGGCGCTGATTCTCTCACTCCCCAACCTTTTTGGCGATACCTGTTGGGTCAGGCCGGAGCAGGTGTTGTGGTTCATTCAAAATGGCGGCGAGGATAAAATCATGTTCGGCACAGACAATACCATCGACGGCGCGGATACGCTCGAGCATGAATGGTATAGGGAAATGCTGGACGGGTTCCCGCAAAAAACAGGTCACCAGGCCTATGAAAAGTTGACCTATAGAAACGCACAAAGAGTTTTTGGGATACGCCTGTCTGAGAACTGAAAACTAACTACCCTTTCACCCTCTCCAGCTCCGCTCCCAGCGCGCGGAGTTTTTGTTCGAGGTATTCATAACCCCTGTCGATATAGCCGATATTGTGCACGCGGGTAGTACCCTGTGCCGAGAGCGCGGCGACTATCAGGGACGCACCGGCTCTGAGGTCAGTGGCGTATACGTCGCCGCCGCGCAAGTTGGATACGCCCTTGACCTTGGCGATGCGCTTGTTGACATTTACGCTGGCGCCGAGCGTGCGCAGTTCCTTGACGTGGTTGAAGCGGTTCTCGAAGATATTTTCGGTGATGACGGAGAGCCCGTCCGCCGTGCAGAGATAAGCCATCATGGGCTGCTGCAGGTCGGTCGGAAAGCCGGGATAGACCATGGTCTTCACGTTGACGGCGCGGGGGCGCTCGGTTTGCGTCACGCGCAGGAAGAACTCCTTGCCGTCGTCCCCCTGCATCACGCGCGCGCCGCTCTCGAGAAGCTTGGCGCAGACCGCTTCCATATGCGTGGGAATGACGTTCTTAATAATCACATCGCCCCGCGTCGCGGCAGCGGCGATCATATAGGTACCTGTCTCTATCTGATCGGGGATGATGCTGTAGGCACAACCGCGCATCTTGGTCGTACCATGCACGCGAATCTCATCCGTACCCGCGCCGCGCACGGTCGCGCCCATCATATTCAGGAAGTTGGCGGTATCGACGATATGCGGCTCTTTTGCGACGTTGTGCAGCACGGTCGTCCCCTCCGCGCGCGTCGCGGCGAGCATGACGTTGATGGTCGCGCCGACGGATACGACGTCAAAGAATATCTCCGCGCCGCGCAGACGGGCGGCCTGCGCGCGCAACACGTTGCGATCCTCATCCAGATAGACCTTTGCGCCCAAGGCGCGGAAACCCTTGATGTGCTGGTCAATCGGCCTTGCGCCGATCACGCAACCACCTGGCAGAGCCAGCTCCACTTCGCCATAAGCGGCGAGCATCGCGCCCAGCAGATAATAGGAAGCACGCATACTGGAGATTTCGGGGAAGGTCGCATCCCGCGTCTGGATGCCGCGGGGGTCTATGGTCATACAACCGCCTGCGGTGATCTCCACCTGCGCGCCCAACTTTTGCAGGATCTTTTGCAGAGAACGCACGTCCTGAATCTGGGGCAGATTCTCCAAAATGCAGGGCTCGCCCGCCAGTATGGTGGCGGGGATAATGGCGACGGCGGCATTCTTCGCGCCGGAGATGGTGACTTGCCCCTCCAAGCGCCGCGCACCGTTGATGCTGAAATACTCTGGCATAGTTCTCCTAATGCGGGTAGGACCGCAGGGTAAGCATACACCGAAAAGGTGGGTTAGTCAATGCAGGCGGCGGATTAATATTGAATGTCGGTTATGCAAAAAGAGCATGCAAGGGGCAAATTGGTAGCTCCTGTGAAACGGATTGGTCCGGGTTTATGGGTATCTATCAATTGACTGAGGAAAAAGTCGATAGGATTCCATTGTATCGCCTCCATTGTGGCATAGGTATTCCACTGGGCAATAAGACTGTAAGTACCCGGTGAGAGCTGCATGTTCCATTCCGAATCGTATATTCCCTCGAAATACACAATAGGCAAACCAATAGCGCCATTGTAGGTTTGCGAACTCGAATCGCTGTCCCAACTGTTGTGATCATACATTTCCCCGGTACTGGCATAGCTGAAATCGTTCATAAAATCCCAGGCGGAGTTTACACGGGAATAGGCTGCGCCATTTATTTCTATTCTGTCCTGGCTTGTGTATCCGTAGAAACTGGTGACATAAAAGACGTATTCGCTGCCAATCGAGATGGGAATGCTTTTTACGTAATGCAATCGTATCTTGCGTGTACATATCATCCTCACCGCAAACATAACGCTGCAAGAAATCCAGCACCACAAAATTATAGTCCTCCGTGAGCTGCCAGGCGCCGTATTCATAAATCGGATAGCTCCGCTCGCTCTGCGGGATGGCGTGGAGAAACTGACCATCGGGATAAAACGCATAGCGGGTGATGGTTTCATAAGGAGAAAGCACAAAATTTGATACATAGTCGCCCAGTGCTTCGTCATACACCCTGTCTTCTTCTCCCCAATCCGCTCCAGGTTCACAAGCTACCCAATACCTGATAAGGAAATCCCGCGGATCTTCAATTGGCAGCGTTGTCGGTTCCGGGACTGCGGATGGAGCGGGCGTGGGCGGGCGGATGCTATCCGCCCCTACGGGGGACGGGGTTGCCGCTATCGGCGCGGCGGTATCAGCGGCGGGCGCGGGCGTGTTTTCCTGCGCAACTTGCGGCTCGCCGCAAGCGCAAAGGCAGAGCAATATGGCGCAGAGGAACAGGCAATATAGGCGCTTCATCGGCATGTCTCCTTTTTTCGTATCATAGCAGTGAAGCCCGGTGCGTGAATCTACCCGCACATGGACGCGTGGGTTAATTTTGCATATCGCTTATGTGAAAACTGAAGCTTGAATGAAAAGTGGCTACCCCTGTAAAGCGGATTTGTCCGGGTTCGTTGACTTCCGGTTTGCTGAAACTAAAGGGGATGGGAAAGGCTTGCATCATCTCCGTTGTGGCATACGTATTCCACTGGGCAATGAGACTGTAAGTACCCGACGAAACCCATATGCGCCAACTTGAGACGGAGAGCATCCCTTCGAAATAGACTGTGAGTAAACCATACACGCCGCTATACGCTGCCGTGTCTGCATCACTGTCCCAACCACTGACGTGATACATTTCTCCCGTCGTGGCATAGCCAAAATCGTTCATAAAGTCCCATGCGGAATTTGAACGGAAAAAGGCCGTTCCGCTTATTTCTATCCTGTCCTGGCTTGTGTAACCGTAGAAGCCAGTGGCATAGAAAGCGTATTCGATGCCAATCGAAACCGGGAGACTTTCCTGCAACTTGACCTTGCTTTGCAAATATATTTTATCCGCGCCGCAAACATAGCGTTCAGATATGTATAGTGTTACTACATCATAATTCTCGGAGAATTGCCACGTGCCGTATTCGTAGATAGGATAGCCCCGCTCGCTCTGCGGGATGGCACGGAGGAACTGGCCGTCAGGGTAAAAGGCATAGCGGGTATAGCTTTCATAGGGAGAAAGTATATAGTATTCCTCATAGTCATCCAATTCTTCGTCATAATACTCTGCATAAGCATATTGATTTATATTGCCCGAATCGACATCCGCCCAATACCCGACTAGAAAATCGCGCGGGTCTTCAATTGGCAGTGTGGTCGGCTCCGGAACTGCGGTTGGGGCGGGCGTGGGGCTGTTTATGGCGGGCGGTGTTATCGCTGCCGCTATCGGCGTGGCGGTATCCGCGGCGGGTGCGGGCATGTTTTTCTGCGCAACTTGCGGCTCGCCGCAGGCGCAAAGGCAGAGCAATATGACGCAGAGGGATAGGCACCGAAAGCGCTTCATATAGCTTTACCCCGTTCTCAATGCAGCAAATTGGCTATAAGAGCCGCAATTCCCGCCAATATGGCCAGGGTGATTGCGACGAGCGCCAGCGTTCTGAAAAAGCCCGTGTCCTGCTTGATATCGATCAGCAATACGCGGATATCTTCCAGCAGAGCCAGCTCACGCGCGCGGTACTGTGCCGTATCCGATACGTCTATGGGCTCTCGCACCACATCCGCAAGGTCTGTGGATTCCTCTTCCGCTTCCTCCGCAGCGGCTATGCCGATTAATTCAAGAAAGCGTTTGCGTCTCTTCTCTTTGCGGGGTTCTTCAACATTTCCTTCACAGTTTGGTTGCATACTTACCTCCGTTGTTCTGTACTTTACCATGCCATCATAACAGAACATACCTTGGCCTGCAAGAAGCTTATCATTTTTTGCTGTAACGTTTCCCGTTTGGATACTTTTCTAACACCTTCTCAATTCCCCACATGCTCCGCACTCGCGTTTGCGCTGTGATAATCAAACAGCAATACGCCGTCCCTGTAGAAGCGGAAACGCGCGGCGCAGGAGATTCGTTCGCGGATAGTGCGGGTCATCTTCCCGTTTTGCGGCGCGAGGAGATTATGGCCGGGACTTGGTTCTGCTTCTATTTCCAAACGCAACTTTTTTTGTTGCAGAATGATGCAAGTTTCGTCACAGCGGATGATTTTTACACCCAGATAGGTGGTCAGACGATATTCCTTGCCCCGGAAATAGACGACGCCAATACAACCTGTAAAGTGCAGGCCAAGGAAGGGGATTGTGGCTATGGAGACGCTGACGCAGGCCTTTTCGGGGAAGTCGCTGCATTGGAGCCAGGTATACCTGTCGGGAAAGGATGTGCCAGAATCGCCCTCGATATAGCCTGTGCCGCCCGTGAAGTCGAGCGTTTCGCCGTCGATTGTGAGACTGCCGCGCAAGTGGTGATGCAGGCTGCTTATGGTGTGGCGGCATTGCATGGGCAAGAAGCGGAACGGACCCATGATATCATAGCGGAGCGGGGTTGGGGCCGTATATTGAATCGCGCCGCTTATGCTGTGGCCGTTCTCCTGAAGATTCAGGAGTATGCCCTCGTTTGAGAATATGCTCTTGTCGGTTTGCTTGAAATAATAGGATGCGTCGTTGGTTATCACTTGCACAAAGGACTGCCGCGCGCAGGTTCCCGCAATCGCCGCGAGTGAACGGTCGCCCTTTTGGTGCTTATAGTAGGTCCCCTTAAATTTCAAGGGTTCTTCATATCTCCCGTTGCGGGGTTGTCCAATAGCGCGCCGTTGACGTCGAAGCGTGAGCCGTGGCAGGGGCAATCCCAGCTGTGTTCTATCGCGTTCCATTTCAATGCGCAGCCCAAGTGCGGGCAGCGCTTCGGGCGCGGGCAGAGCAGGTTGCCGACGGCGTGCAGACCGTTGAGCAGCAGTTGGGGCTTTATCATACTGCGCTGCGGGGAGAAGACGGCGGCGTATTCGTTTCTTTTGCCGAGTATGCTGTCGATCAGCAATTGCGCCGCGACCATGGAATTGGTCATGCCCCACTTGTTGAAGGCCGTGGCGACCAAAAGGCCCTCGGCGCGCTTGCCGTAACGGCCTATATAGGGTACGCCGTCGAGACTCATACAGTCCTGCGTCGCCCATGCGTGGGTTTCCTTGGCCTTGGGGTATGCGTCTGCGGCCAGTTCGCGCAACTCCTTCCAATTGCCGCCGCGCTTGCCCGTTCTATGCCCACCACCGCCGATCAGCAAGCTGTTTTCGTGATTGCGGAAGGAAAGGCCGTTCGGTTCCGCTTCCAAATACATGCCACCGATATCGGGCGCGTTTTCGAGCGCGATCACATAGGAACGCTGCTGATACATTTTCAGGAAATAGCCGCCGTGCTTGTTGTTAAACGGGAAATGCGTGGCTACGAGGATATGCTTCGCGCAGATCTTTGCGTGATCCGTTACGGCGAGATGCGGGGCCAGTTCCCGCACATAACTGTGCTCGTATATGTTCAGGCCCTGCGAGATGGCGGCCATAAATTTCAGCGGGTGGAACTGCGCCTGGTTCGGGAAGCGGGCCGCGCCCGCGACACTAAAGGGCAGGGGCGTGCTTTTCGCGAACTCCGCGTTATAGCCGAGCCGCAGAAGGGCGGTGATTTCGTCCTCGATATATTCTGCATCGTCCACGGAGAACACATAGGCATCCTTGCGCTCGAGATCGCAATCCATGCCGCTGCAGAGCGCGGCGAAGTCTTCGACCGCCCGCAAATTTGCCTGCAAATACATCTTTGCTTTCTCAATGCCCGCGCCGCGCAACAGCTTTTGATAGAGCATGCCGTGCTGGGCCGTGAGCTTCGCCGTGGTGTTTTTTGTGACGCCGCCGCCTATGCTGTTGCCCTCGACCAAAATATAGGGAACGCCCGCCTGCTGCAAAAAGTGCGCGCAGAGCAGGCCCGCCATACCGCCGCCGATGATCAATACGTCGGTCTTTAATTCTCCCTCTAAGCGCGGGAAGCGCGGCATTGTCGCCGTTTCTGTCCAAATAGAGTTCATGGGCTTATTGTGTGGGGTTTGCGGGGAATTATGCGGGCGTTATGACGCCAGTTTTGCACCGGAAGGGCGCGATATTTCATGCCCTAATGGAGTATATGGAAAAAGCTTCAGGGCGCGATGTATCGCGCCCCTACATTGTCATGAACCGGGTAAGATCAACTGCACTCCAACCACCGCATTCGCGCATTTGATGAAAACGAGGACGCTACGCGGAGTTAGGCGGGCGGGCGGCGGAACGCCGCACAGCCTGTCATTTGCACGGGGTTTGCGAAGCGCAGGTAGGCGCATTCGCCCAGGGTTGCGTATTTGGAGCAAGCGACGGGGTTGTCGGGGGTGAATACATAAAAACTGCCTTGGGCGTAGATTTGGAAATTGTCTTTCGGGTCGAAGGGAATGGCGGGGACTGTGTGGATGGGGAAGGTGATTTGTGACGGCTCGCCGTGCAATTCCCCGTCAAAGTGCCAGCCCTTGCTGTCCAAGGACAGCATGCCCTGCCCGCAGTGCGCGAGACCTGCGCCGGGGATGGCGGCCGGCATGCGCACCGTGACGTGGACTGTGATGGGATCCATATCCTCGTGCATGGCGGCCAGCTCCCGTTCCATGATCCAGGCATACCAGGCGTGGACGGTTTCGGGGATGACGCTGTTTTCCGTTGGCGTTAGTTTTTGGGTGCGATCCATATGGCCCGTGTTGCCGCAGGCCTTGCAGCGGATGGTGTTTTTGTGCGTTTCCAAAGTGAATTCCCGCTTGCATTTCGGGCAGATATAGAGGATGTTTTCCAATCCCTCGGCCAGTTGCCGCGCGCGATAGACTTTGCCCGCGAACGGAGCCCTCCCCTCCCCTTGCAGCGCGGCGTCGATGCGCGCGTTGATCTCCTCGGGGGTCAGTTCTGCGATATCCGCTGCTGAGAAGAGATTGGTCAGCGTTACGTGCTCCCGCCCGAAGCGCAGGCCACGGCGCCAGAAGGGCATGCAGATATAGGAGCCTTCGATGTGACAGCTCACGACCGGTACGCCGAGCTTTTTAATCAGCTTGCCCGTGCTGGTATGCATGCCCATATATGCCCCGTCCACGGTGCAGCGCCCCTCGGGAAAGAGCAGTACGCCGCCGCCGCGCCGGATTACGCCAAAGATGCCCTTGATGGCGCGGGCGTCTGCGTCGAACAGGTTTTTGGGGATGCAGCCCATGGTCGGCAACAGCTTGTCGAGCGGCTTATAGAAGAAGAATTTCTGCGCCGCGACCGGGTTTACGCGCTTGGGATAGACGCAAAGCATGGCCAGCAGGAAGTCCATAAAGGAAACATGGTTGCTGAGCATGATAAAGGCCCCCTCGGGCGCGCGGTAGCGGCTCCTGTCCACCCGCAGCCGAAAGAAGATTTTCAGGATCGGGTAGATCAGGATATAGAGGATGAAATACAGAAATGCGTTTGGTTTGCGGGTTTTCATAGCGTCAAACTTTGGTCCTTCCTTGCGATCGCATGATCGTTTAGTTTAGCGGAGTAATCTCATATTTTTCTACTACCCACGCATTGTGGTCATGCGTAAGCCATATTTTTATCCTCACTTGACTATGCGCAGATGCTGCTCGAAAATGAAAATATGCTTCCCCATACCATTCAATTTCACCCTTCTCCTTTCCCTGTCGTATGTTTCCGGCATCCAAGAGCCCGCGCTTCTGTAAAATGCCGTACACTTCTACAATTTCCGACTCTTCGCCCATATACTCTATTGCCGCGCGGAGGGCATCGTGCCGTGAAGGGAGTATCTGCATAATTGCAAAAAGCGCAAGAAGCAACGAAAGGAAAATCCCAAGACAGATTGTGATGATTTTGAATGGTTTTTTCTTCACGCTTTTCCCAACTTCATTGCCTGAGATAGACTGACTAACACAGCAATAATTGCTGTGTAATATCACGATCAGTATAATATAGGCGGAGAAGACAGTCAAGCGAGAGTGTGGATTTTTCGCGTTACGCCTATAGAAACGCCAGAATAAGGATGATCCCGACGGCGATAAACATCAACGTAAAGAGCAGGCGGAATTTGATTTCCAAAACATAACATTGCTTCGGCTTAAGCGGATTGTAGCATATGGTAAGTTCCTGACTACGGTGCATTGTTTTGTATTGTCGCTTGGTGATCCATACTTCCTTTGTATACTCGGCACCTTCCGCCAAATACGCGAATTTCAAATAGTGATTCAGGCCTTCCCCCGTATCATCCGTTTTCCGACCGGAATCTACATCGACGGCAATGCCGCTTACCCGCTCCGTGCAACGTCTTTTCATGCTAAATCGTTTCAGCAACCGAATGCAGCCGTATACAATTAGGGCGGCTCCCAATAGCACAGCGAAAACATCGATTGAATCCATGCGTTCTATCCCCCTTGCGGTCTTTTGATTTACTATCCATTATGCTATATGTTCTTTCTTTTGTCTACCCGTCGAGGAAGAATACCATGAGTCCATGCGGATATTTCGCGGCGACACCTCCGCCTATATTTGCCACGAACTGCTCCATTTATTCGGCGGCGTGGACTTATATGCGGAAGCCGTGTATAAGCCGATGGGCGTTAGTGCGGAATTCCTGAAATACGTTGAGAAGAATTACCTCAACGATATCATGCGGGTACAGGAAGAAGCGGACGCTTACGGCTATTTGAGTTATACAATCGACGCTCTTGAAATCTCCCCCATCACCGCCTACCGCCTTGGCTGGTTGGACACGATCCCCGAACTGAAACAGTTCCCGAATTTCAGACTTCCCGGCGATATGCCCGGGATATGGGCGCCTTATTCGTATATGCCGTAGGGGATAGCCAGAAATGTCAAGGGGCACTGTTATCTATCGGCTGATTCCAACTGTTGCTTTCCTTAAACGCTTTCAGCTCCTCTTGATAATTCCATAAATCAAAGATTTCCGCAATCTCATAGGAGCCGTCAGGCATGAACATTACGACATGGTAATTGGTAACTTTCCTGTCCTTATCTGCCACCCTGAAAAAGTAGATATGACGGTCGTTATCATCCGAGGTTAAGTACCTAGATAGCGTTTACACGAGAATGAATTTATGATAGAATAGAGAAAACCACAGAGGAGGTTCTCAATGGAGGCAGCACATCGGCGACACGATATAACAGACAGGATGTGGTCAGTCTTAGA
>WREI01000052.1 GCA_009779405.1 Clostridiales bacterium | reverse complement strand
GAATACAAGCTGGGTTAGGCTATCCGTTCGGTGCTGTCTCCATACATGGTAGATATTATCCATGCGATTCGGGGAGTTGCCTATTCCCCGGCAACGATGCTATACTACCCCCATGCAACAGGGACACACAATACTGGGCATCAGCGGCGGCGTGGACAGCGCGGTGGCGGCGTATTTGCTGCGCGCGCAGGGGGTGGACGTCGTCGGCGTCTTTATGAAAAACTGGGAGGAGCAGGAGGGCGGCGCCTGCACGGCGGCGGCGGACCACGACGACGCCCGCGCGGTCTGCGAACAGCTCGGTATCCCTTTCTATACCGTCAACTTCTCCAAAGAATATTATGACCGCGTGTTTGCCTATTTCCTCGATGAATATCGCCTCGGGCGCACGCCCAACCCCGATGTGCTCTGCAACTGCGAAATCAAGTTCCGCGCCTTTCTGGATCTGGCTCTGCAGAGCGGCGCGGCGCAACTGGCCACGGGCCACTATGCCCGCACGGATACAATAGACGGGCGCACACGGCTCCTGCGCGCGGTCGATACCAATAAGGATCAAAGCTATTTCCTCGCGGGGCTGACGCAGGCGCAGTTGCGCCATGCCGTATTCCCGCTGGGCACATTGACCAAGCCCGAAGTGCGCCGTATCGCCGCCGAGCAGGGCTTTGTCAACGCGAAAAAGAAGGACAGCACGGGCGTCTGCTTCATAGGCGAGCGCAATTTCAAGCAATTCCTGATGCAATTCCTGCCTGCCCAGCCGGGCGATATAGTCGACCTCTCCGGCCGGATCGTCGGCCGCCACGACGGGCTGATGTATTACACCCTCGGCCAGCGGAGGGGTCTCGGCATAGGCGGCAGCAATTCCGGCACGGGTGAAAGCTGGTTTGTGGTGGATAAGGATTTGAAGGCAAACCGCCTGATCGTTCGCCAGGGCGAAGGCCCGGAACTCTATTCCGTCTCCCTGCGTGCCGACAAAATCAACTGGATCTCGGGCATCACCCCCGCCGCGCCCTTCTCCTGCACCGCCAAGTTCCGCTACCGCCAAAGCGACCAGCCCGTAACAGTGATCCCGCAGGGCAACGGCGCAACAGTCCGCTTCGACGCCCCCCAGCGCGCCATCACCCCGGGCCAGTGGGTCGTGTTCTATCGCGGGGAGGAGTGTTTGGGCGGGGGGAAGATAGATGAGAAGGAATAGTGCAGAATGCAGAGAGCTTTGATTCCAAGTTCTCTGCGTTCTGTATTACTACTTATTCTTAATTGGGCAATTTAGCGGTTGACATTCGCCCTTTGTTTGCTTATAATACGAACTGCGCGCAAGCTTTGGGAGCATAGCTCAGCTGGGAGAGCATCTGCCTTACAAGCAGAGGGTCACAGGTTCGAGCCCTGTTGTTCCCACCAAAAAACGGCCCGGTAGTTCAGATGGTTAGAACGCCAGCCTGTCACGCTGGAGGTCAGGGGTTCGAGCCCCCTTCGGGTCGCCAAGAAGTTCCCATATTCAAATGGGAACACAAGCCTCGGTAGCTCAGTTGGTAGAGCAAGGGACTGAAAATCCCTGTGTCGGTGGTTCAAGTCCACTCTGAGGCACCAAACACTTTCTCTTGTGCATAATACATAGGGGAAAGTGCTTTTGCGGGAATAGCTCATTCGGTAGAGCGCAGCCTTGCCAAGGCTGAGGTGGCGGGTTCGAGCCCCGTTTCCCGCTCCAACGTGGACCGATTCGGCAAGTTGCGCTTGCCGAATTGGTATCACCGGATTTTCTTGTTATTCCCGCTTCGCAGGAATCAGGAATAACGGCCAGAAAATCCTCAAAGGTGTGCGGCTAACGGGCGGATGAGCCGCCCTTGCGCACGGATTAGAAGCTTGTTCCGCTCACGCGGGGAACTCGGGCAAGTGTAGTCCGCGACGACGTGGCGCCATGGCCAAGCGGTAAGGCAAGGGTCTGCAAAACCCATACCCCCGGTTCGATTCCGGGTGGCGCCTCCAAAAAACCATCGTGAAACGCACGGTGGTTTTTTAGTGTGGGATTATTTAATATCTATCCCCCGCATACTCCTGTCAAAAAACGCAACATAGCTCTCCCCCGGCCCTTGCAGCAGGACGAAGAACAGGGTCTCTTCGGCGTCGATGGCATAGAGGACGAGGGTCACTGTGTCTTTTCCTATCTTTGCCTGCATGGAGACGCGGTGGGCTTTCCAGCTGTCTATGCGCAGGTTTTCCAATTGCACATTGGAGATATCGGTATAGCCCGCTTCGGGCGGCGCGAAGGCGGCGTAATCGGCGGCGGTGAACTCATCAAAATAATAATTCTTCTCCGTCACATAGAAGCTGATATTGCTCTTGCCCGCGGCTTTTCCGTCCTTGGCGAAGCAAACCACGCTCTCGACATTGACGCGCGCCCAGCCCTCGGGCAGCGCAAGCGAAAAACGGTCGTGCTCATAGACATTGCCCGAAGGCCGACAGGCGAGGGCGGGGAGCAGGAACAGGATGGCGAATATAAGACAAAGCGCGCGCTTCATGGATTGTACCTCTTTCGGTTGATGGGGTATTATACAATAAGAACGGCCAATTTAACAAGGGGGTGCGAACCTGCGGCGTTTTCGCGGCGATATATAGGTGAAGGGTTTTGTAGGGAAACAGGAAAGGGGCAGCACATTTGACAGAACACGCCATGGTCGACGCGCACGGGGCGGCGCTGTATCAATTTTGCCTGCGGCTCTGCGGCAGGCGGGAGGACGCGGAGGATCTGTTTCAGGATACCTTTATGCGCGCCTTTGGCTTGCTGCAAAAATGGGAGAGGTCCGAAAACCCGCGCGGCTTTCTGCTGGCTGTCGCCTGCAATCTGTGGAAGTGTCAGCGCCGCAAATATGCGCGGCGGGAGCGCATTGCGCCGCGCGTCACGGCGGGTGAAATGGCCGAGCGGGCGGCGATTGTTGCAGGCCCGGAGGACGCGCTGCTGGCCCGCGAGGAAGCGGCGCAGTTGCGCGAACGGGTGGCCGCCCTGCCCGAGCATCTGCGGATTCCGATCCTTCTGCGCTATACAAACGAAATGAGCGTGGACGAGATCGCGCAGATGCTGCACATCCCCGCGGGGACCGTGAAAAGCCGCCTGCATGCGGCACGGAAAAAATTGGCGAAAGGAATGGGAGAGGAGTAATCATATCATGAAGCAACAAGATAAATTTACCGAAATGCATATAAAACTGACGGAGGCCCTGCCCTGCGACGCGCAGCCGGACGCGATGCTGGTGCAGCGCGTGAAACTCTCCGCCCTGCGCGGCGAGCCCGTCCGACAGAGACAGACGCGGCGCATCCGCGTGCTGGCCGTTGCCCTCGCCCTGGCGCTGCTGTTCTGCGCCGGCACCGTCACCCTCGCGGCGACGGGGGCGCTTGACGGACTGAACGAAGAGATACGCGCGCGGCTGCAATCGCTGTGGGTTTACGAGTATGACGCGAACCGCGAGGTGACGAGGATCGTCGAATATAAGGCCGACGGTTCCGCGTTTGTCATGCAGGAGGGCGGCGTGTCTCACTGGCGCAGCTATGATTACAGGCGTCCCCCGGGAGAACAGGAGATTGTGCATACCTTTGAAGAGGGCGACGCGAATTACGTATATGATGATTTCGGAAATCTGATCTGCTATGAACGCACCTATTATGACGACGGCGTGATGTTCCGCCGGACAGAAGAATACGAATACGCAGAAACAGCTACCGGTTATCCTTATCGGAGCTATCAGAAATCCGTTTCCTGTCAAGCGAACGGCAGCATTGAATCGTGGGATGAAGTGTTTTGGAATGCGGACGGCCATCCGGTCTTAGAGAATCAATACCGCGGCGAGAGCACGCTGGTACGCGTTATAAAGGACGGCGACGCGCCGAACACGCGGATTTGCACCGAATATAGCAGCGCGGGGAATATCATCGGCTGGACAATTGACGAGTATGAAAGCTATGTGTTTGATGATAAATTGATGAAGAGCACAGAGTATAACGCCGACGGCTCCGTGAAGTTCTATTCCCTCTTCACATACCGGGAATTCCCGCTTAGCGGCGGCGGCACGGAATGGAAAGAAGTCAGGCAAATGGTCTATCACGGCAACGGTTCCCTGCTGAACGGATTCGAAATGAAGTACGCGCCCATTGAGAATTATCACTGGGCGACCATGGGCGATGGAGAGAAGCTGTACGAAACCCGCTATGTATGTGTTGAATCCGTTTGGATAAGCTCCGACGGGCAGATCGTAACCGCACTCTTTATGAATACGACGTTGTCGGGAATATGGTGAATATGATTGTGGTGGATGGCTGACGGCTCGGCTCTATAGCCGTTGCAGCAGGCGCTCTATGCGCAGAGTGCCGTCCGCGTTTTTATTGGCCAATAGCCAATCCTTTGCGAAGCGCAGTTTTTCGGGCGCACAGGGGTAATCCGCCAGCAACTCCAGCGCGGCGATATAGCGGCTCGCCTGTTTGGATGCGAAGTCGGGCGGCGGCTCTGCGATGCAGGCATCGCAAACGTAGTAAATGCCGCCCGGATTGTGGATGATATAGTCGACAAAGCGGCCTTCGGTCTCGGCGTCCAGCATACCTTTCAGCAGCTCCACCATATAAAACTGCGCCACCGCGATGCGCCGCTCGCCCCTGTGCAGGACGGGGATGCGCTTTCTGTATGCTTCCGCGTAGGCGTCTTCATCGTATTGGCCGCTTTGGAAGGCGGTCGTGATCAGGTCTGCCCACATTTGCGCGATGGGCAGGGCCAACGGATCCTCGGGCGCAAAGCAGCGTATCCAGGCCGAGAGCATATGCGCCTCGAACGCGTCCCAGTTGAGCACCTTTTCCCGCCTGTCGGGCAGTTGCAGTTTGCCGGACAGGCAGGCGCGCATATAATCGAGCGCGCGGGCAACCGGCTCATCCTCACGCGTGAGACCGAGCGCGCGCAAGCGGCGCAGGGCCTGCTCCGTCGTCATCGGGCACGCTTTGGTGGGTTGGGCCAGCGAATGGAACCGGCCCCAACTGCCGTCGAGCAGCTGCAATGCAATTATTCTCTCTGCATTCTGCATTATTACTTATTACTTCACCCGCCGCCCGGCACTGAACACCGCCGCAATATGCCGACTGTCCGCCAGATACATGGCGCGCTCCAAGCGCTGGGCGAGGGTGGGCGGGTTTGCGCCCGTTCTCACGGTTTTCGAGAAGCCTTTGTCATCCAAAACCAGCGCGTGCAGGGGTTCGCCGACGGGGAACCCCGTACCACCACCGAAATACTGCGCGCCCGCGCTCGTGGCGAGATAATAGACTTCGGCGGGGGTCAAAATCTCCTCCGTCCAGCCCGTCAGGATGCGGCGCATCTTGGACGCGCGTATGCTCTGCGCGCAGACGCTCAGCATGGGCAGCTGTGATCCGCCCGCGATATCCGAACCCAGCACCACGCGCAGACCCTCGTCCAGCATGGCCCGCACGGGCGCGATGCCGCTGGCGAGGTTGATATTGCTGTCCGCGCAGTGGCACATATAGACGCCGTGCTCGCGCATGGCGGCGCGCTCGCGGGCATCCGAGTGCACGCAGTGCGCCATAATTGTATGATCCTTCCAGAGCCCGTATTTTTCATAGGTCTCCCAATACTGCCCGCAGTCGGGGTGCAATTCCTTCACCCATGCCATTTCGGATCGGTTTTCGGAGAGGTGAGATTGGATGTATAGCCCCCGCGCCGCCGCCAGGCGGCCTATTCCGCCCATCAGTTCGCCCGTGCAACTGGGGACAAAGCGCGGCGTCAGCATGGGGCGTATATTGCGGAAGCGTTCGCATTCGCCCAACCAGCGCAGGGTCTCGCGTAGGCTCTCCCCTGTGCTTTCGCAGAGATAGTCGGGCGCGTTGCGGTCCATATTCACCTTGCCGACATAGCCCGTGATGCCCGCGTCGTCCAGAATCCGCATCAGCAGCAGGGTTGCGTCCGTATGGATCGTGCCATACATGCAGACGCGCGTCGTGCCGTTGTTGATCAATGTCGCCGCCAGTTGCGTATAGACCGCGCGGGCGTACTCAATGTCCTTGAACGCGGCTTCCAAGGGGAAAGTGTAGGTGTTCAGCCAATCGAGCAGCGGGATATCCATGCCCATGCCGACCATCGGGAACTGCGGCGCGTGCAGGTGCATATCGGCAAAGGATTGCAACAGCAGCGCGTCGCCGAAGTCCTCAATCTGCGCGGTTTTATATATTTCGGGCAGCGTTGGGAAGACGCCGAGGGTGACGCCGTCCTGTAAGACAAGATAGCCGTATTCGGTGATTTCGAGTTTGCCGAGCGCGGGCGCGGCGATGATGTTGGCGCGTAGGGCGGTGAGCATTATTTGTCCTCCTCGTGGTAGTTCGTAGGGGCGCCGCGTCTCCCGCGGGAGCCGCATGATATCGCGCCCTGAAACTTATTTCATATACTCCATCAGGGCGCTATATATCGCGCCCCTACATCGATATCCTCCAACTCGGTTGCATCTTCGATTTCACAGAGGATAAGGAGTTCGGGATATTTTGCAATGACCGCGCTGCCGCCTTTGTCCCCTTCTATCTTTTCCAATTCGGAAAATAATGAGGACGGGAAAATGACGGGGTTGCCGCGCTGGCCGTTGGCGGCGAGGGCTATGATATTTTGCGGGTTGGCGGCGAATTTGTCAAGCAGGCGGACTATGCTGGCGGGTTGCAGGTAGGGTTGGTCGCCTACGGCGAACAAAATCCCGTCCATATCGCGCGCCGCCGCCAGACCTATGCGGACGCTCTGCGAGACGCCCTGCTCCGGCGCGGGATTGTGGCAAACGGTGTAGCCCGCGCTTTGCGTGAGGCTTTGCAGGGCGGCAGTGGCGTCGGACAGTACGCATATGCGCTTATCAAACGCAAAGCCCGCCAGCGCGTCTATAGTATGCGCCGGCATGGGCTTGCCGTCCACGGGATGCAGCAGCTTTTGGGAGCCAAATCGCTTGGACAGGCCCGCGGCCAATATGACGGCGGCGATTTTCATTTCCCTGCCCCGCGCGCGATATACTGCCCGCGCCCCTCCAAAATCACCTCGCCGTCCCGCACGGCCCACTCGCCGTTCAAAAACACGTGCCGCGCGCGTCCGGGTACCTGTATGCCCTCATAGGGCGAGTTGTCGCAGTTGTGCAGATTGGTGCTATGGCTGATTGTATGCGGCCAACACGGGTCGAAAATTGTAATATCCGCCGCTGCCCCCTCGCGCAATACGCCGCGCTTGGGGTACATGCCGAAGCGTTTGGCGGCGTTGGTCGCCAGCAAATCGGCCATTTGGTTGAGGGTGATATATCCCTCTGCAACCCCATACGCATAGAGCAGCTCCGCGCGGTTTTGCACGCCCGCGCCGCCGTTGGGCACCTGCGCGAAGGTCGCGCCCGTCGCCTTTTGCGCCATCGTAAACGAACAGTGGTCCGTGCCGATGACGTCTATCTCCCCGTCCCGCAGGGCGCAGAGCAGCGCGGCGTTGTCCGCCGCTTTGCGCAGGGGCGGGGACATAATAAAGCGCGCGGCGTCCTCTTGCGTATAGCAATCGTCGGTCAGGCAGAGGTACTGCGGGCAGGTCTCCAAGTAGATTTGCTGCCCCTCCGCGCGGGCCTGCCTTGCGAGTGCCAAGCCCTTCTCCGTGGAGAGGTGCACGATCCACGCGGGGGCATTGGCCTCCTTGGCCGCCGCTATCAGGCGCGTTATGCCCATGGCCTCCACCCAATCGGGGCGGGACAGGGGGTGCGCGGTAGCGTCTGTCTCGCCGCGCGCCAGCAGTTCGGCTGTGCGCTGCTGTATGACTGTATCCTCCTCGCAGTGCACGCCCAGTACGCAGCCCCGAGCGCTCAAAAAGCGCAACGCGTCGGCAATCTCCGCGTCGGACACGCGCATATTGTCATAGACCATGTACATTTTGAAAGACGTGACGCCGCGCGCGATCAGCTCTGCGACCTCGGCACGGCGGGCATCGTTCCACTCGGACGCGGCCATATGGAAGCCGTAGTGGCAGCTCGCGCCCCGCGCCTTGGCATGCCACTTCTCCAATGCGTCCAAAAAGGTCATACCCCGCTCCTGCGTGGCAAAGTCCAACACGCAGGTCGTCCCCCCGCAGAGCGCGGCGCGGGAGCCCGTGATAAAATCGTCCGCCGTGGAAAGCGCGGGCAGGTCGAGGTCGAAGTGCGTATGCGTATCGATAAAGCCGGGAAACACCAGCAGCCCGCTTGCGTCTACGACCTGCGCCGTATCATCGTCTATGCGCGGCGCGATACGGGCGATTTGGCCGCCCTCGATCAGCAGGTCGCCTTGTAGGGTTCCTTGTTCTAAGATGATGGTTCCGTTGTGAATGAGGGTGCGCATGGGTTGTCCTTTCTGTTGCGTAGAATAGCATGTGGGACTTGTCTTGTAAAGGTGGATCAGCTGCATGTCTGTCTTGGTTGTATGGATTGTTTCGTCGTGGGGTTGGCCTAATGAGCTTTATCCCGCTCCTCGCAATGACGGCTCATCGAACCCGACTGTGTATACCCATCATTGCGAGGAGGAGAATCTTTCGCAACCTCGCAGCAACACGACGAAGCTATCCATGCAACCAAGTATGCGTACAGGGCGAACCGGGAATCAATAAGGCCCCAAGTCATCATACAAATCCCGCCAAGAGGGATTCGTCTTTCGGATCAAATCCAGCTTATCCTGCCTGCTCCCCGCTTTGAGCTGCTTCTCGCGCGTGATGGCTTGGTAGACGAACTGAAAGGTTTCGTAGTATCCCAATTTGTCCACACTATATCTTGCAGTGAAACTGTCAGGGTGTGCCTTTGCCTTGTGTTCATACACGCGATGCCGCAGATTGGAGGTCATGCCCACATACAGCGTGCCGTTCGGCTTGTTGAACAGAATGTATACGTAACCTTGTTTCTCTATTACAGGCTTCCTCCTTTGAGTGGGGCTGGTCGCATGTTGCCGCGTCGCTGCGCTCCTCGCAATGACGCTTCGGCGCAATGTCGTCTTCTTTCGGAAGATTCTTCGCCTCGCAATGACGGCTCACCCTATCAAGTCCGACGTGCCGTCATTGCGAGGAGCAGAATCAAACATGCGGTGAACCCTCACGACGAAGCCGTCACTGCGAGGAGCGCAGCGACGCGGCAGCCATGCAACCATGCAACGAGTCCAGGCCGATTCTCACGTGCCCGCAACAATCGGCACAAAATCCACGTCCCGCCCTTCCCGCGCAAGACACCATTCCCGATACAGTGCCTTTGCCCGGCTCTCATCCGCGTCCGAAAAGTGCGTGGGGTCATAGCGCCAGCGGGTGCAAAGCGCCAATAACTCGGCTGACGCATAATTCGGCACATGGTACCGCAGGTGCTTCGCGATTTCCAACTTGCTGCAGCAAACTTCATGCGCGGCAAAATAAAGGTCTCTCATGGCGCGGGTCAAAACAATTTGCGTCAGGATGCGCATGGAGGGGTTTTGGATCGTCTGCTGATACTGTGCATAAAACGCGGGATCGCTTTGCGCCAAGCGCTCCGTATTTTCCCTTGCTCTGCGAAAGCAGGCCAGCAGTTCCACCCGTTCGGGCACGCGAATCTCGTTCAAAATAGCTTCCCCGAACAAAACCATGCCGGATTCCCGCATACGCAATAACTCAATAGGCAACTCCGCAAGGTCTTTTTCCGCCTTGCCCTCCAAATTCGCGTATGGGATATGCAGCTGTGACAGGCGGTACACACAGCGCGACAGGGGAATATCCCCGCCCGTCTCGGCTTCCGTTTGCGCAATTAGGTACAGCAACTTTTCCCTTGCGTCCGGGGGCGCGTCGTCCCGCAGGATATGAATCAAATCAATATCGCTGCCCGCGCTGCCCGTATAGCTGCCATTGGACAGGCTGCCAACCAAAACCACGGATAGCACGTCATCCGCCGCGCAGGCCGCAATGTTTTGGATATGGTGTTGTATGATTTCCCTTGCTCTGCGTTCGCTTTTATCCATACATTTTGTTTTGTGCTCTAAGCCGTATACGCGGGCGAGGCATGCCTCGCCCCTACGCTTCCTCTTGTCCCGGCAACAACGCCACACAGGCAATCCGCGTCTCGTCCGTCACCGTCATCAGCTTTACGCCCTGCGTGGCGCGGCCGAGTATGGGGATCTGCGCCACGGGCACGCGCACGGTCATGCCGTCGTCGCGCACGAGGAGCAGGTCTTCGCTCTCGTTCGCCATCTTCAGGCAGGCGACTTCGCCGCTGCGGTCGGTGACGCGCATGGCGTTGACGCCCTTGCCGCCGCGGCCCTGGAGGGTATATTGGTCGGGCTCACTGCGCTTGCCCAAGCCGTTTGCGCTGACGCAGAGCACGTGGCCGCCGTCCGTGATCTTGGCGAGATCCATCACCTCGTCGCCGCTGTCCATGCGTATGGCGACGACGCCCTGCCCGCCGCGGCCCGTGGCGCGCACGTCCTCCTCGGAGAAGCGTATGCTCTTGCCCATACGCGATGCGATGATAAACTCATCCATGCCCGTACTGCGCTCGGCGCGGAAGAGGGCATCGCCCTCGAGCACGGTCTGGACGATCAGGCCCACCTGCCGTATATTCGCCAGATCGCTCATCGGCGTCTTTTTGATTAAACCGTTGCGCGTGGCGGTGACGAGGTAGCCGCTCAGGCCCTCGGCGCGGTCGATGGGGAACATGGCCGAGACCGTCTCGCCCTCACGCAGTTGCAGGAGGTTCACGACGGGCAGGCCGCGGCTCTGGCGGCTGGCCTCGGGTATGGTGTAACACTTCTTCGTAAACACGCGCCCGAAATTCGTGAAGAACAGGATTTGGTTGTGCGTGCTGGTGACGAACACGCGCTCGATAAAGTCCTCGTCGCGTATGGTCTGGCCCTTGATGCCGACGCCGCCGCGGTTCTGCGCGCGGTACGTGTCGGGTGTCAGGCGCTTCACATAGCCAAAGTGCGTCATTGTGACGACCATATCCTCCTCTTGGATGATATCGTCCATCTCGATATCGTCGACGATCTGCGCGATCTCGGTGCGGCGGGCGTCGCCGTGCCTGTCGCGTATCGCGATGGCTTCGTCCTTGATGATGCCCAGCAACTTGCTCTCATCCTCCAAAATCTCGGTCAGGTATGCCACGCGGATGCGCAGCTGGCGGTCCTCTTCCTCAATCTTATCCCTCTCTAAGCCCGTCAAGCGCTGTATACGCATATCCAAAATCGCCTGCGCCTGCATCTCGGAGAGCGCGAAGGCTTCCATCAGCGCGGCGCGGGCGGTCTTGCCGTCGGGCGAGGAGCGCACGATGCGGATAATCTCATCGATATTGTCGAGGGCGATAATGAGCCCCTCCAAGATGTGCAAACGCTCCTTGGCGCGCGCCAGATCGTGGTTTGTGCGGCGCGTGACGACGTCTTTCTGGTGGTTGAGATAGTGATATAACACCTCTTTCAGCGTCAGCACTTTGGGCTCGCCGTCGACCAGTGCCAGCATCACGACGCCAAAGGTGTCCTGCATGGCCGTATGCTTATAGAGGTTGTTCAGCACGACGGCGGCGTTGACGTCGCGCTTCAGTTCGATGACGATGCGGTTGCCCGTGCGGTCGGTCTCGTCGCGCAAGTCGGCGATGCCCTCGACCTTCTTCTCCTGCACCAGTTCCGAAATGCGCTCGACCAGCCGCGCTTTGTTGACCTGATAGGGGATCTCGGTGACGATAATGCGGCTGCGGTGCGCGTCCATCTGCTCGATATCGCTCTTGGCGCGGACGACTATTTTCCCGCGCCCCGTGCGATAGGCGCTGGCAATGCCCGCCCGGCCCTGGATGATGGCGCCCGTCGGAAAGTCGGGGCCGGGGATATATTCCATCAGCTCCTCGACGGAGATCTCGGGGTTGTCTATCAGCGCGAGCAGACCGTTGATGGTCTCGGCAAGATTGTGGGGCGGGATATTCGTCGCCATGCCGACGGCGATGCCGCCGCTGCCGTTCACCAAAAGATTGGGGAAGCGCGCGGGCAGCACCAAGGGCTGTTGCAGGGTCTCGTCAAAGTTCGGCCCGAAATCGACGGTATCCTTCTCCAAATCGGCCAGCATCTCGGTCGCCATCTTGCTCATGCGCGCCTCGGTATAACGCATGGCCGCCGCGCCGTCGCCATCCACGCTGCCAAAGTTGCCGTGGCCCGAAATCAGCGGATAGCGCGTGCTAAAATCCTGCGCCAAGCGTACCATCGCGTCATACACTGCCGTATCCCCGTGCGGGTGATACTTGCCCAGCACATCGCCGACGATGCGCGCGCTCTTGCGGAAGGGCTTGTCGGGTTGCATGCCCAGCTCATCCATCGAATACAGGATGCGCCGATGCACGGGCTTCAACCCGTCGCGCACATCGGGCAAGGCGCGGCTGACTATAACCGCCATCGCATAGGCGATGAAGGAGGTTTTGACCTCGTGTTCGAGGTTGATGGTCATTACTCGTTTGTCATTTATGTGTTCCATATCTTATCCTTTACTTCCTATACATCCAAATTCGCAACCAGCTTGCTGTTTTGTTCAATAAATTCGCGTCTCGGCTCCACCAAATCGCCCATCAGCAGGGTGAAGAGACGGTCGGCTTCTGCCGCGTCTTCTACTTGCACTTGGAGCATCACGCGGGAATCGGGGTCCATGGTCGTTTCCCAGAGCTGTTCGGCGTTCATTTCACCCAGACCCTTGTAGCGCTGGATATTGGGCTTGGGTTCGCGGCCTATCTCGTTGAGTTTTCTCTCCAATTCGGCATCGGAATAGACATAGACCTCCGTCTGCCCTCGCTTGATCTGATAGAGCGGGGGCTGTGCGATATAGACATAGCCCTTTTCGATCAGCGGGCGCATATGGCGGTAAAAGAAAGTCAGCATCAGGATGCGGATATGGCTGCCGTCCACGTCCGCGTCGGTCATACAGATGATCTTATGATAGCGCAGCTTGGTTTCGTCAAAATCCGAATCGATGCCCGCGCCGAAGGCGGTGATCATATTGCGTATCTCCTGATTGGCGTACATCTTGTCCGCCCGCGCCTTTTCGACGTTCAAAATCTTGCCGCGCAGGGGCAGTATGGCCTGGATCGCGCGGTTGCGGCCCATCTTGGCGCTGCCGCCCGCGCTGTCGCCCTCGACGATGAATAGCTCACAGAGCGCGGGGTCCTTTTCCGAGCAGTCGGCCAGCTTGCCGGGCAGGGAACCGCTTTCGAGCGCGGTCTTGCGCCGGGTCAGTTCGCGGGCTTTGCGCGCGGCATCCCGGGCTCGCGCCGCCGTGATGCATTTCTCCACGACCATGCGCGCAATGCTTGGATTCTCCTCCAAAAAGCGTAATAATCCCGCGGCAACGGCGCCGTCCACCATAGGGCGCAGGTCGGCGTTGCCGAGTTTCGTCTTGGTCTGACCCTCAAACTGCGGATCGGTCAGCTTGACCGAGATCACGGCGGTCAGCCCCTCACGGATATCGTCGCCGCTGAGGGCGCTGTCCTTCTCTTTCAGGATATTGGCCTTCTTGGCATAGTCGTTCACGACACGAGTCAGGGCAGACTTGAAGCCGACCAGGTGCGCGCCGCCCTCCTGCGTATGGATATTGTTCGCATAGGTCAGCACCAGCTCGTTGTAGCCGTCGTGATACTGCATGGCGACTTCGATGCTCGCGTTCTCGTTGCCCTCCTCGTCCTCGCGCCGCGCCGCAAAGCAGATAGGCGTCGCGTGCAGGAGGGTCTTATTTTTATTGAGGTATTCCACATAGGAGCGTATGCCGCCCTCATAGCAATAACTGCGCTCGAGCGCCGGTTCCTCGCGCTCGTCCCGCGCGGTGATTCTGAGGCCCGCGTTCAAAAACGCCAGCTCGCGGAAGCGGGTGTTCATCGTGTCAAAGCTGAACAGGATATCGTCAAACACCGTGTCGTCCGGCAAAAAGGTGATCATGGTTCCGGTGTCGCCCTCGTCGCAAACGCCGACCTGCGCCACGTCTGTTTCAGGCACGCCGCGCCGGTATTCCTGCATATACACCTTGCCCTCACGCCGCACCTCCACGCGCAAGTCCTCGCTGAGCGCGTTTACGCAGGAGAGCCCGACGCCGTGCAGGCCGCCCGAGACCTTATAGCCGCCGCCGCCGAACTTGCCGCCCGCGTGGAGTATGGTCAGGGCCACTTCTAACGCGTTCTTGCCCGTCTGCTCGTGCAGGCCGACGGGTATGCCGCGCCCGTTGTCGCGCACGCTCAGGCGGTTGCCGGGGTGCACGGTGATGTAAATATGGTCGCAGAACCCGGCCAGGGCCTCGTCGATGCTGTTGTCCACGAGTTCGGAGATCAGGTGGTGCAGGCCGCGCGCGTCCGTGCTGCCTATGTACATGCTGGGCCGCTTGCGAACCGCTTCCAGCCCCTCCAAAACTTGAATCTGCGACGCGCCGTAGTCGCTCACTTGGTGTTGCAGGTCTTCCATTTGTTGTTCCTTTACGTTTGATTATTTCAGGTCGTTGCGTTCTGATAATTTGTGATATGTGAATATAATCGCGGAGGAGACTTCCTTTTCGTTCTTCGTTTGCGTATTCCAATCTCCATATTCTTTGCGCTGAAACCGCTTCAGAATATTACACACTAGCGGACTGTTGTTTTTTCCCTTTGGGCAATCGCTTACGCGAATTTCAACGGAATCCTCGCGGCGCGCTACCGCTTCTTTCATGATTTCAAGAATGTATGTTCGGATTTTTTGTGCCTGCTCCCCTTTTAGGATTGATTTCAAGCCATGTCGTATTTCACGCCTGTCCTCTTCCTCTATTGTCAAATCATCCGTCAACGCACGCAGTGCCGCCACCAGTAAAGTTCTATTGCTTTCCCAAAAGCATCGAAGCAACTCAGTTTTCTTTGAATCTTTCAACACGGCCATCAGAATAGCTTTGTTGCGTTCCCAAAAGCGGCGCAGCAATTCCCTTTCCTTTTTGCAGACGGCCATAATGATTTCAGCATTTTCAATATCATCATATTCGAAAGATGGTTGTGAAAGCGTTCGGAGGTATTCCTCAATAAAACTCTTTGCATCCTCCTCTCTGCATTGCATAAGACAAGGTTCTAAAACACAGTCAACCAAATATTGATAGTTCAAGCCGATAAATTTCTTGCATTTGCAATTCAAGGGGTGTTCCTTGAATTCTGCATTACTAAGTGGCGATAGAAACAGGTATAGGGATTCCCGATCCTCAGTGTTTTTGCCATACTCATAATAACGGTCGGTTTGCTCCTTGCCCTCTTTGGCTTTTACTTTGTTTTCTAATATAATTTGGAGACACCTTGTTTTGTTCGTCTGAAACTCAAAAGACAGGAACACATCAATGCGACCGGCAGGTATCTGCATTTCACGCTTACAGACAATTTGATCAAGTGTATATCTGCCACATGTTATCGCATCCTCAAGGTTGCCGTTTTCAGCATAATCTTTGGGAAAATGCAACTCTCCATTCTTTGCTCTCTGTTCATTTTTGACGAGCACAATAAGTCCCAAAAGGCATCGCAAAGCATAATCACCTAATCCATGGCTTTCATCGGGCGACAAAAGCCAATGGAGAAAAGCGCTATGCCTATTTTCATCCCGGGAGACGCCCAGCACATTAAAAAACGATTTCTTTTTGTAATAGCTTTGCAGATGCGCATAGTCGGGATCAATGTTGAATGCAAGTATCTGTTCGCGCAGCTTTTGCAGATCCTCCATGCCGCTACCTCCTTTTTCATTTTGCCTGTAAAGTGTCCTCAATTCGGCACACCGTTTGCCGAATTGCCGTTTGCCGGCGCTTCCTTGCGCTTGGCTACGAATATATCATCCCATCCGCCACCCGATACAACGCCGCCTGCATGCCCCCCCAATCCGGTACTTCGGTACAGGTCAGAAAGGTCTGGCAGCCTTGTGCGGCACTGAGCAGCGCGGACTGGCGGCCTGCGTCTAACTCCGACAGCACATCATCCAACAGCAGCACGGGCTTTTCCCCGCAGCGCTGTTCCACGATCGGGATCAGCGCCAGGCGCAGGGCGAGGGCCGCACTGCGCTGCTGGCCCTGTGAGCCATAGATGCGCGCGTCCCTGCCGTCTATCTCAAGCACGAAGTCGTCCCTGTGGGGGCCTGCCGAGGTCGCGCCGCGCAGGGCGTCGCGCTCGCGGCAGTTTGCCAATTGGCGCAACATGCGCGCTTCCATCTCCGCTTCCGCCAGCAGGGGCAAATTCGGCTGATAGGCTATGCGCAGGGCTTCCCCGCCGGATAGCATCGCGTGGGTCTTGGCCGCTTCCGCCGCCAATTCCGTACAGAGCTCGGCCCGCTGTGCCGTCAGGATGGCGCCGAGTTTGGCCAGCTTCTCCTCCCAGGCCTCCATCTGCGCGACCGCCGCGCCCGACTCTTTGAGCAGCGCATTGCGCTGGGCCAGCACATAGCGGTATTGCTGCAAAGCGTAATAATAGGCGGGCCGCGTCTGCGAGAGTTCCATATCCAGAAAGCGCCGCCGCTCGCCGGGGCCGCCCTTGATCAGATTCAAATCCTCGGGCGAGAAGAGCACGGCGTTCAGGTTGCCCATCAGCTCGCCCGTCCTGGTCAAGGGCTTGCCGTTCACAGAAAAGCGCTTGCGCTCTCTGGTATACAGCGCGCAGGCCACGCGCCGCGTGCCGCTCCGCGCCTGCACGCTGACAATGGCGCTGCCCTCGTTTTGCCCGGCGCGGATCAGCTCGGCGTCGTGCGCGGTGCGGTGACTGCGGCCCAGCGCGCATAAAAAAAGCGCTTCCAATATATTCGTCTTGCCCGCGGCGTTGCGCCCGGACAGGATATGCAACCCCTCACCGGGCCTGAACGCCAGCTTTTCATAATTTCGGAAATTATACAGCTGCAGGGCTGCGACGCGCATAGATCTCGGCTCCTTGTTGTGTTTATTATAACAGATGCGCATCGATTTGTAAATAATAATATAGAAGAAAGTACCCTCAGTGCCGCGAATTTCCCCGAAAAGAAGGAAAAAACGGCCAATGTTCAACGCGCACTGATTGCCGCCCCCATTGCGCGTTGAACATTGTGCGTTGAACATTGCCATTGCATTTCCCCTCCGACAGTTCTATAATTCAAATATACACCTTGGGAGGGAAAATCCATGAAAATGAAGGCCTTGTTTTTGGCGGCTGTTTTGCTCTTCACGCTCCTTCCGGCTGCCGCCCTCGCTGCGGGTCCTGCCTCCCCGCCGCAGAATTTGACGGCGACCCCCAGCGACGCCACGAGCATGAAGCTGACCTGGTCCGCCCCTGCGAATTTCGGTGGTCTGGCCATCACGGGCTATGAAGTTTCCAAGGACGGCGGCGCGACCTGGATACCCACGGGCAGCATCGCACAGACCTATTGGTTCACGAGCCTGACCCCATTTGCGGTATACAGCTTTGGGGTGCGGGCGGTCAACGCCCTCTATCTCGGCGAAGCCGCCTATGTCACGGCCACAATGGCGCTCCCCGGCCAGTTTCGCTTGCAATACGGGCAGCACCTTTATATCTTCAACGGCGGTTATGTGATAGAGAGCGCGCCGAATTTGGCGGTGACAACAGGTCACAGCGATTATCGAAGCTACACGGGCGACTATCTGCTGACGGGCGGCACGTCGGGTACTCCTCTCACAAACACCACCGTCACGGTGATGGCGGATTACACAAGCGGCGGTCGAATTATTATGCTGGACGGTTTGCATATATTCAGCACAGCAACTTCCCCTGTCGCGCTGCAAACACAAGCATCGGTGAATATGGACCTTGCAGGCGACAACGAACTTGGGTGCCCGGGTTCGGGTGCCGCACTTGGGGTGCCGCTGAGCGCGGCACTGACCCTTGGCGGAGGGGGTACTCTGATTGCCGCTAACAACGGCGCAGGCGCGGGCATAGGCGGCGGATTCATAGGCGGCAGCGGCACGGTCACTATCAGCGGCGGCACGGTCTGCGCAAGCAGTTACTACGGCGCGGGCATAGGCGGCGGGCAAACCGGCGGCGGCACGGTCACCATCAGCGGCGGCACGGTCTGCGCAAGCAGTTACTACGGCGCGGGCATAGGCAGCGGAGACAGCGGCGGCGGCGGCGGCACGGTCACCATCAGCGGCGGCACGATCTGCGCAAGCAGTGATTACGGCGCGGGCATAGGCGGCGGGTACCGCGGCGGCGGCGGCACGGTCACTATCAGCGGCGGCACGGTCTGCGCAAGCAGTTACTACGGCGCGGGCATAGGCAGCGGGCAAAACGGCGGCGGCACGGGCACGGTCACCATCAGCGGGGGCTCCATTCATGCGGATATACAGGCGCCTATGGGGCGATTCGGGTTTGATCCCAGCACCATGCCCGTCCGGTGTCACGAGTTCAATACATGCAAGGCGGCGGGCGATGCCGTCACGCGGGCAGATATACTCCCCCTCCTCCACCCCGACTGCACGCTGCCCACGGCGTATATTTTCAGCGGCGTCCGCGCCGACGCAGGGGGCAAGGTATACCTCTGGCTGCCCTGCGATGTGCGGCCCGGCATACTCCGCGGCGACGCGAACTGCGATGGCAAGGTGAGCGCCGAGGACGCCGCATTGGTACTGCGCGCGCTGGCGGGGCTCAGCACCCTCAGCGAACAGGGCGAGCTGAACGCCGATGTGACGGGCGGGGGCGTGGGTGCCGAGGACGCGGCGATGATTTTGCGGTTCTTGGCGGGACTGATTGGGGCGTTGTAATGCGCAACGCGCAATGGGCGGGTATATTGTAGGGGCGGATACCATCCGCCCGCCGAATACATGCCAACCACGGGCGGATACTATCCGCCCCTACATTTTTACGGCATTCAACCCACTGCGCGTT